>JAWRIR010000147.1:0-3221 GCA_040268405.1 Thermoproteota archaeon
CAAGGTAATCTCATGCTAAAAGATTTGAAAAAACTAATTCTTTATCCAATCGCGATTTACTTGATTATTTCAGTCGAGATTGCTGCTATTGTTGTGCTTGGTGTGGACTCAAACGAAGCGTGGGTTTGGTCAATAACAACTATTTTTGTGGCAGCTTTATTGTTTAGTTTTGCCTTTTATGCTAAACCAGCCAATTTCAAGAAAGGACTAATCATTGGCGCTGTTTGGGCAGGCATCTTCATCTTGTTGGATGTCGTAATCGTAGCAGTGCCATTTACTGGGTTTGGCTACTTTATGGATGTTAGAACATGGATTCCTTACATTATAGGCGTTATAGCACCAACTATAGCAGGAATAATAAATGAAAAAAAGACCAAACAGCAAAGTATAGTTTAAAAAACTGTGGGTATCTCCAAGAAATTATCAAAGTTTTCACCGCAATATTTATTCCGTGGATTTTGTCTTCTTAATATTTCACCTTAGTGTAGAATAGCAACCCATAACCAGGTAGAAAAGCAACCTAAATGGAGTTGGGTGAAGGAATTTATGAACATAAATAATTTTACTGTAAAATCCCAAGAAGCCATTCAAAAAGCCTCTGAGATTGCAGCCAGAAACCAAAACCAAGCAATCGAGCCAGCACACCTGCTAAAAGCAATGGTATCGGTTGACGAAAACGTTGTTCCGTACTTGCTAACCAAGCTGAACGTGAACGTAGACTTCTTCACAAGCCAGTTGGACAAGCTAGTTGACGGATTGCCAAAAGTAACAGGCGGCGAACCATACCTTTCAGGCAACCTCAACAAGACGTTACAGAAGGCTCAAGAGTATGCCCAGCAAGCCAAAGACGAATTCGTCTCCATAGAGCAGCTTCTGTTGGCAATTTTATCGCTAAACGACCCAGCATCACGCTTAATGCAAAGTGCAGGGATTAGCGAAAAAGAACTAAAAACCGCCATCAACCAACTGCGTAAGGGCTCAAACGTAAATTCCCAAACAGCTGAAGATACATACAACGCTCTAAACAAGTACGCCATCAACCTGAACAATCAGGCACGCACAGGCAAACTTGACCCAGTAATCGGCAGGGACGAAGAAATCAGCCGCGTCCTGCAAATCCTGTCACGGCGAACCAAAAACAACCCCATTCTCATCGGTGAACCGGGCGTAGGCAAAACCGCCATTGCTGAAGGTATAGCTCACCGCATAATCAACGGCGACGTACCAGAGAACCTCAAATCCAAAAAGATTTACTCACTGGACATGGGCGCATTGATTGCTGGCGCTAAATACAAGGGTGAATTTGAGGAACGACTAAAAGGCGTCATCAAAGAAGTCGTCTCATCCGAAGGCGAAATAGTCCTGTTCATTGACGAAATCCACACCTTAGTCGGGGCAGGCGCTAGTGAAGGCGCTATGGATGCCGCAAACATCCTCAAACCAGCGTTGGCAAGGGGAGAACTGCGAGCAATCGGCGCAACCACGCTAAAGGAATATCAGAAGTATTTCGAGAAAGACAAGGCATTGGAGAGACGATTCCAACCCGTAATGGTTAACGAGCCATCCACACTTGACGCAATCTCCATCCTTCGTGGCCTAAAAGAACGTTACGAAGTATTCCATCACGTACGCATAAAGGACGAAGCCATAATCGCCGCCGTCGAACTATCCCAACGCTACATTTCAGACCGTTTCCTACCAGACAAAGCTATCGACCTCATCGATGAAGCAGCATCCAAACTACGCCTCGAAATCAACAGTGCACCCGAAGAACTGGAAGCCATCGAACGCAAAATCCGTCAACTCGAAATCGAACGCGAAGCCATAAAACGCGAAAAAGACGAAGCCAAACTAAAACCCATCAAAGAAGAAATCGCCAACCTCACAGAGGAACGCAACAAACTAAAAGCCAAATGGCAAAGCGAAAAAGATCTCGTCGAAAAAATCCAAGTTAAAAAGAATGAAATCGAACAACTCAAACTCGAGGATGACGCCGCTAACCGTAGAGGGGACCTTGAAAAAGTTGCGGAAATCCGTTACGGCAGAATCCCTGAAGCTTCCAAAACCATTGAGACCTTGAAAGCTAAGCTTTCGGAAGTTCAAAAAGACTCAGCATTGGTTAATGAGGAAGTTGGCGCTGAAGAAATCGCGGAAGTTGTCTCGCACTGGACAGGCATCCCAGTTAGCCGAATGCTTCAAAGCGAACGCCAGAAACTGCTTAGCCTCGAAACTGAACTGCACATGCGTGTGGTTGGGCAAGAGGACGCAATCAAAGCCGTATCCGACGCAATACGCCGTAGCCGCGCTGGCTTGCAAGACCCCAAACGTCCCATAGGCTCATTCATCTTCCTTGGCACCACAGGCGTTGGCAAAACTGAACTTGCAAAATCACTGGCGGAATTCCTCTTTAACAACGAGAACAGCATGGTACGCATCGACATGTCCGAGTACCAGGAACGCCACACAGTTTCGCGACTGGTTGGTGCACCCCCAGGCTATGTGGGTTACGAGGAAAGCGGACAATTAACCGAAGCAGTACGACGCAAACCATACTCAGTTGTGCTGCTCGATGAAATTGAGAAGGCCCACCCAGACGTCTTCAACATCTTGCTACAGGTACTCGACGATGGACGCCTCACAGATAACAAGGGCAGAACAGTTGACTTCAAAAACACCATAATCATCATGACCTCAAACATTGGCTCACACATCATCCAAGATAACCTTGAAAAAATCACGAAAGAAAACCGCCAAGAAATCCTTGACAAAACAAGAGAGGCAGTCTTTGACCTGCTCAAGAAGTCGATTAAGCCAGAGTTCCTTAACCGCATCGACGAAATCATAATGTTCCAACCACTTACGCAAGAAGAAATCCGCAAAATCGTCCAAAACCAACTCGGCGGCGTGCAGAAAATGTTGGAAAAGAACGGCATAAACATGACTGCAACCGGCAAAGCCGTAGACTTAATCGCTAAAATCGGGTTTGATCCACAATTCGGTGCTCGTCCAATCAAACGTGTCATCCAAAAAGAAGTGCTCAATGAACTGTCAAAGATGATTCTTGCAGAAAAAGTTGACAGAAACGCAACCATTGTCGTGGACGAAAAAGACGGCGCTTTAATCTTCAAAAACAAGCCTTAAGGCTATCCGAGGGTTGTTTGACCCTTCCCTAACGGCTGAGCACAAGCGGATACGCCCAGCCTTTTTATTATTTCATCCGC
>JAWRIR010000148.1:0-7160 GCA_040268405.1 Thermoproteota archaeon
CCACAGACACCTAAACAATACTTATTGGGTTTCTGAAGAAGTTTCAAAAGTAAAAATTAACAAGTTCAAAGGACACGAAAAGAAAGAGAAGGAGAAACATAAGAAAGAACCACAGCACCAGTCAGAAGTCCAAACCTGGGGCTTATAAAGCCCTTATTTGGCTGTTTTTTCCTGAACCATTTTTACGAATTCTACGGGGTGCATAATTTTTTTGGCGGTTTCTTCAACGCTGACTCCTTGGTCTAAGTAGCGTTTGGCTATGGTTGCCATTGATTCGCCTATTTCGATAATGTGTTTGTCAGGGTCATAAATTCGTACAACCCGTTGTTGCCACTCATACTTTTTAGGCGGATGAACATACTCGATGTCGGAAAAACCTTTGAGTTTTTCAAGAAAACCATCAAAATCCTCCTCCTCAAAATACAACTCAAAATTATGCGATTTATCCTTAACAGACTCTTTGTCAAGCCCGAGCAGTTCAGCAAAGTTTAGCTGAATTGCAAAACCGCCAGTAAATGAAACGTTCTGTCCAAGGTCTAAACCGATTTTTTGGTCAAGCACTTCCTGATAAAACTTTTTTGAGGCTTCAAGGTCTTTAACAGCAATTAATGGACACGTAAACTTCATGTGAACTCACTGATAATGCTTACAGTTTCTAAGGGGTTAAAAGATTGTTAACAGGTAAAGCTCAACTTGAAACTATTTTGTATCACTTTTTTTTAGCAGTTCTTTTGCTTTCTCTGTGTATGGGTTTGGGAATGGTTCATTTTCTACTTTATTGCCTTCCATGAAGAAGTCGTCGATTCCTTTGCCCATCGCTTTGCCCCTTGCAGTATGTTTATCCAAAGCAAAATCTGGAATAGGCAAAAACTTGCCATCACGCTCCCTTTCAATATAGACAATGTTTTGCAGGTCATCGGTTATTCTGCTTTTTTGGCTGCGGCACAAGCACACAACCGTGTTTATTAGGTAAAGTTTGTAGCCAGACTCTGCAAGTTTGGATTTTTCGGTCAGGTACTGTTTCTGCATTAAATCAACGAAGACTGGCATGAGCGGGTTTGCTGGACCGATGTCTTCGGATGCGATGATTTTTAGGCGGTTCCAGAGCATGGTGGGGTTAAACTCTTCAAGTTCAACTGCGAAATGGGCTGCCTCATATTCCATGCCTCTGCGTACGCATTTCTGTAGGGCGCTGAGCAGTTCGTAATGGTCGTAACCGTGCTTAGTGTTTGCCAAGACTTTTTCACTTCTGCCCTTGAAAAATGGTTGGTATAGAAATAAGCTTTCGGTTAACCACGCCCAATAATACTGTTTTTCAACATGTTAATGCGCGTGTTTTCCGCCAATAGCACCTACCCCTCTAAGGAATTTTGGGCTGAAAAAGCGTTAGGTAGAGCCTACACTTATGGGAATGACCTACCCCCTATAGGTTTCTGCATACTATTTCTATTTGGATCCAAATAGGCAGAACGAACCGCCTAGTTCAACCCTGAAATCTCCAGTAAACAAACCTTTTCCTTTTTTGTTTAAGATACGCTTGTTTTAGGTTCTTTTGTAAACAGCAAAGTTATTGTTGTGATAAGTGCCATGCATCCGAAGGCTATGCCCATTATCGGGTATGAACCTAAAGTTAAAAGCAAAAAGCTTGCTAAAGCTGCAGCAATGGTGTTACCTAGTTTTGCAAACACGCTTGTCATTGCCATCATCGTGCTACGTGACTCGGGAATCTGATCAAGCGACAAGCAACTTAAGGACGCCAAGGCTGCTCCGATAACAAAAGTATGCACGGTGTTTACAATTATTCCAGACCACAAATCGGTCATCTGGAAAACAGCCACCAGCAAAACCGCATCCATTAGGAAAAAGGTTATTGCTGTTCGTTTTTTTCCGACTCTGTCGATTATTCTGCCTGCAAATAATCCTCCTAACCCGATTGTTCCTCCTGACAACATTAGGATAGCTGAACTTTCAGCCATTGTTATTCCAAAATTTTGTTGCCACACTGCCAACACGTACATGCCGACAACTGAGCCAAGTAGCAGTAATTGCCCAAGTAAACAAAAAACAGCAGACCTATTCAGCAGTACTGATTTGAAGGCGGCAATATAATCAACCTTTAATGAACTTTCTTTTTCGTTGGTCAGCTTTTTAGGGATGCCAACACGAGCCACCATTAGAGAAACTATAGCGATTGGAACTGCATAAAATAGGAACGCCCAACGCCAGCCACCCATACTTGTAAGGAAACCGACGATGGGGGGTCCAATAATTGCGCTTAGATAAAATGAGAACTGTGTGTAACTTACCACTTTTGACTTGTTTTTTGCTGGTACAAAATCACCTATTAATGAGAGACCGACTACGGTAACGATGACTGAGCCGACTCCTTCTAAAGCAAAAAATGCTGCCATAACCGTAAATGATGGAGCAAAAAAGTTACCAATCGCAGAAATGGCAATGCACGCTATACCTACTTGAAATAATGTTTTATGTTTAAACTTGATTGCTAAAAACCCTATCAGTAAAGCGACAACGGCTTCGGCGAGGCTGTTAACTGTGCTTAATTGACCTGCCAAGCCAATTGAATTTGGGTTTGCTGAACCGAAAAAAGTTATTGCAATGTTTGAAAGTAGCAGGATGAGAATGCCGTTTTCCATGAATGTTGCAAGAAACGGCAGAACCACTGAAGGCACAAAAAGTCTTCCCGGTTGCCTCTTTTCGAGGACCGATGTTTCAGCATCCATGCCATATGCTATGTGTCTATTGATATAGCCATTACGGAGAAAACAAAAACAGTTAAAAAATTATTACCCTTTGCAATGCACCGTTTATTAATTCTTTTTTAGTTACTTCATAGAGATTTTACGGCAAAGCCTATATCCCTCAAAACTAATCAAAGGGCAACAACTTCGGTGAAGTCTCTTTGGATGCTTTGACGATAGTGCTGATTGCTTTTGGGTTAGCGATGGATGCGTTTGCAGTTTCAATCGCCAACGGCATGACAATCAAAAGCAACCGTAAAAAAGCTGCACTGATAACTGCTGTTTTCTTTGGAGGTTTCCAGATGCTTATGCCTGTAATCGGGTGGGCAATAGGCTTAAGCCTGCAAAGTATAATCACTGCGGTTGACCACTGGATAGCCTTCGGGTTGCTCGCGTTTATTGGCGCCAAAATGATTTACGAAGCTCTAAAAAACAATGGCGAAGTAGACGGGGAGAAGACGCTTAAATTGCATACGCTGTTGACTTTGGCAGTTGCAACCAGCATAGACGCTTTAATGGTTGGCTTAAGTTTTGCGTTTTTGCAGACATCTATTTGGTTGCCTGTCGCTGCAATCGGTATTGTCACTTTCTTGCTCTCTTTTGCAGGTTTCTACTTCGGCGGCTACCTTGGCAAAACGTTTGGGCACAGAATAGAACTTTTAGGTGGTTTAATCCTCATAGCCATCGGCGTAAAGATTCTGGTTGAGCATTTATTCGCTTGATTTTTTGGGTTTAAATTCTTCTCGTAGTTGCATTTCTCTGCGTTTGCGGTTGTAGCCTAAGGAGAAATCGTGTGTGGCGTCTCGTACTTGGCGTAGGAGTAGTATCATGCGGCTGTTCTTGTCTAGTTGAATCGGCGTTTGCTCGTTTGGTTTGTAGATTTCCTCGTTTTCTTTGGCCAGTCCAATCATGGGAATCTTTAAGTTTAGTGTGTTAAGTGCGGCTTGGGCGGCGCTTACCTGTCCGGGTCCACCATCAATGATGATGAGGTCAGGCATCTGAGCGTTTTCGTCTTTTAGGCGTTTGTACCGGCGGGTTACAACTTCGTTCATTGAGGCAAAATCGTCCTGCCCCACTACTGTTTTGATTTTGAACTTACGGTAATTCTTCTTATCTGGCTTGGCGTCGGTGAAGCGTACCATGCCTGAAACAACGTGTTCTTGTCCAAGGTTGGAAATGTCGAAGCATTCAATCACACGTGGCAATCGGGGCAGGTCAAGGACGGTTTGCAGGTCGAACAAAGCGTTGTTGCCTGTCAAGCTTGATTGCAGGTTCTTTTCTGCCAACTGTACAAGACCCAGTTTGTTACCTCTTTTAGGAACGGTTAACGTAACTGGCGCTAGACGTTTGGCGTATAGAAACTCTTCAAGCGCGGCTTTTTCGTCTGCATCTTGCCAGCAAGGCTTGTTTAGCAAAATTTCCCTTGGAATCTGATTAACAGCGTAAAACGCTTTGAGGAATTCTTGTTCCACTTGTGGTTGACGGTCAACAGAGAATTCTTTTTTACCCAAAAGTACGCCTTTGCGCAGTCCCATCTGAATGATACGCACTTTGTCTCCTTCTTGGCAGAAAACCATTGCGTCTTGGTCAAAACGCCTCTCATTATCCACGATTTGCCTCTGTGTTAGCAGTCGAATGGAAGCCATTTGATTCCTTAGCTCAAGCGCGCGTTCAAACTTTCTCTCCTCGGAAGCCTGCTGCATTTGTTTCTCTAAAAGCTGCAGTGTACGGTCAAATTTGCCTTCCAAAAACATCCTTGCATTCTTGACTTGTTCAGCGTATTCTTCTTTGGTTACTTTGCCGTCGCAGGGTGCGGTGCAGTTGCCGATGTGGTAGTGTAGGCAGGCGCGTTTATGCATGTTTTTGCATGTACGTAGCTTGAAAACTTTTGTTACGAGCCGTTGCAGGTCTTGGCGTGTGTAGCCTTCGGTGTATGGTCCGAAGGATTCGAGTTTGGGTGAGACTTTGCGGCTTGTAAGGATGCGTGGGTATTCTTCGCGGGTAAGGGCGATGTACGCGTATGTTTTGGCGTCTTTAAGGTTGATGTTGTATTTTGGGGTATGCTGTTTGATTAGCTTATTTTCTAAAAGTAGGGCTTCAACTTCATTGTTGACGAGGATGAAGTCGATGTTGCGGATTTTTCCGACCAACTGCCGCGTTTTAGGCGGCTGGTCAATGTTAGCAAAATAGCTTTTGACCCGTGAACGCAAACTCTTAGCCTTCCCCACGTAGAGTATTTCTCCTTCGTCGTTTTTGAAGAGGTAGACTCCTGGGTTGACTGGAACATCTGTGCCTTTGAATTCTGACGGGTCATTTATGTGGATCATGCAGTTTGCTTCTCTGACGAATCTACCTGTTGATGGTTAAGTATTTTTTCCAAAAACTGCCCCGTGTACGAATCGTCGACTTTGGCGATTGTTTCGGGTGTGCCTTCAGCAATTATTTTTCCACCTGCTGCGCCGCCTTCGGGACCAAGGTCAACGAGGTAATCGCAGCTCTTAATCACGTCAAGGTTGTGCTCAATGATGAAGACTGTGTTGCCGTTGTCCACGAGCCGGTTTAGAACTTTAATGAGGCGTTTTGTGTCGTCAAAGTGCAAGCCAGTGGTGGGTTCATCAAGCATGTAAACGACGTGTCCCTGCTTGTTCTTGCTGAGTTCTCGCGTGATTTTGATACGTTGGCTTTCTCCGCCCGACAGCGTAGTTGAGCTTTGTCCAAGTTTAATGTAACCTAAGCCGACGTCTTCCAGTGTTTTGAGTTTACGTGCAATGCGCGGCGTGTTTTCAAAAAATTTCACGGCTTCCTCAACCGTCATGTCGAGAACTTCTGCAATGTTTTTGCCTTTGTAAAGCACGGAGAGGGTTTCTTTGTTGTAACGTTTGCCTTTGCATTCGCTGCACTGTACGTAGACGTCTGGGAGGAAGTTCATTTCGATGCGGATGACTCCGTCGCCTTGGCAGTTTTCGCATCTGCCGCCTTTAACGTTGAAGCTGAAGCGTCCTTCTTTGTAGCCGCGGGCTTTGGCTTCTTTGGTTGATGCGAAGATTTTGCGGATTTCATCGAACAGTTTGGTGTAAGTGGCTGGGTTGCTGCGGGGGGTTCTGCCAATAGGGTCTTGATCAATAACTATGACGTTGCGCACAACCTCGGGAACTATTATGCATTCGTGCTTGCCAACTTTGTCAACGTGCTCACCGAACATTTTGCGTAGTTGCGGGATGACTGTGAGGTTCATCAGGGTGCTTTTGCCTGAACCTGAAACGCCTGTAATGCCACACAACACTCCTAAGGGCAGTTGAACGTTGACGCTTTTGAGGTTATTCTCTTTTGCACCTTTAACGCTGATGTAGCCGACTGGTTTTCGGCGTTCCATTGGCACCTCAATTTTTAATTCGCCGCTAAGGTATTTGCCGGTTAAGCTGCGTTTGTTTTGCATGACTTCTTCGGGTGGTCCTTCTGCAACGACGAAGCCGCCGTGGACTCCTGCGCCGGGTCCCATGTCTACAAGGTAATCTGCACTGCGCATGGTTTCTTCGTCATGTTCAACCACGATTAGCGTGTTGCCAAGGTCACGCAAGCGGTGCAGGGTGCTGATTAGCTTAGTGTTGTCACGTTGGTGCAAGCCAATGCTGGGTTCGTCAAGAATATACAGGACGCCCATGAGGTTGCTGCCTATTTGTGTGGCTAAGCGGATTCTCTGGGCTTCGCCGCCTGAGAGGGTTTTGGCTGCACGTGACAAGGAAAGGTAACCTAAACCGACGTTGATGAGGAAGCCGAGGCGTGCGTTGATTTCTTTTAGCACCTGTTTGGCGATAGTCATTTCTTTCTCGTTAAGCTTCTCATGCAGGTTCTGGAAAAATTCGCCTGCTTTCTCGATTGACAGGTCTGTTACGTCTATGATGCTTTTATCCTGAATTTGAACCGCCAACACCATTGGTTGCAGGCGTTTGCCGTGGCATGTGTTGCAGGGTCGTGCGGTCATGAATTTTTCGATGTCTTCTTTTCGCCAATCGCTTTCTGTTTGGCGGTAAAGACGCATAGTTTGTGGGATTACTCCTTCCCAGCCTTCACGCATCCACATGTTGGCGCCGTTTGACCAGTTGCCGCTGATGGGTTCTTGGTCACCGTAAAGCAGCACATGCAACTGTTTCTCGGTAAAATCTTTGACTGGCGTGAAAACATCAAAGCCGTGTTTTTTGCCTACAGTAGCGATTTGTTGGACACGCCATGACAGGTCCATTTTGCCGTAAACCGCTAATGCGCCGTCCATTATTGACAGGTTGGGGTCGGGGATGACTTTGTCGGGTGTTACTTCGGTTATTTCGCCAAGGCCGTGGCATGTTGGGCAGGCTCCCCATGGAGAGTTGAAGCTGAACATGCGTGGTTCAAGGCTTTCAA
>JAWRIR010000149.1:0-21640 GCA_040268405.1 Thermoproteota archaeon
AATACTGCTAACGGGTTTAGATTTTTTTATAAAGTTTGCTAATTTGAACATTAATTAAAACAGCCCCAAAAAGTACATTCTTTATTATAGCTAACTTGGGTATAGATTGTTATTGTGCGTATTTGCCAATTTAATAATCTAAAGCCTAAAGCAGCAATTGCTTTAGAAATACATTTAATCATACTCAAGTTGACCATTTCTATGTCTCCAACTCAATTACCTAATAGTTGGTAGATAAACAATCTTTTTGAAAATGTTATATTCCGAAACATGATATATCCGAATTCGAGCTGTATACTTGAACAACAGGTCAATAACAAGATTTTTATAAAATTACATCGCATTTCTCAAGACAGCTGATACGAGCATGTTGTACCTCAACAAAAAGAACCGCTACATCACAATCTTTGTAGTAACAACATTATTAATAGCATGCATCCTACCAGCAAGTTTTGCAACCACACAAAACTCGAAATCAACCAGTGTACGCATAAGTACAACAGGAAACATCAACTCGAACGACCACACAGAACCAACGCCCACACCAACAGCCACCGCTACACCCACACCAACTCAAACTCCATCACCAACCCCGACCCCCACAACAGACATAACAAACCAAACACTAACAGGCCTATCAGGCTACCCAACAAGCACAACCCAAATCGACAACATAATAGCAGCCATGCAAACAAACAACCTAAACATGTACCGCATGAGTTTTAATCCAACATGGATGAGCGGACCGCACCCTTACAACCCAGAATATATACAATACTTCTTAGACCATACACCATCAAACTGGGTCATAATTGTCGATAGAAACCATATCTACCCACCAACCGAAGAAGGAGCAACAACCTTTAGGACAAACCTCGACCAAGCAAGAGATAGCATCCTACAAGTATGTCAAGCATGGCCAAATAACCCAAGAGTCTGGGTAGAAATGGGCAACGAATATGTCAGCACCGATTTCCACGACATCTTCCAAGGATTAATAGACGACGTTCGAGACGCAGGCTACACAAACACGTTAGTCATCGACAAGTGGACTACAACTTGGTCAACAGCCGTCTTTAATGACCCCTGTGATGCCATCTACACAGGCATGCACTTCTACTTTAACAGTTGGAGCGTTTCAGGTGCCATTAACCAAATGCAGATTGCGCTCAACTTGGGGTTGAAGATTGTTAACACAGAAGTCGGCGCTGACTGTGATGAATATAGTCAATTTGATTCAAGTGAAGTTGCAGAACTTAATGACTTCTTAAACTGGTGTACTGCACAGGGGATCGCAAACACGGTTTGGATGAATGAAAACTTGAACAACATGCCAAGATACCAGGAACTTAACTTGACCTTCCCGTAAAAGTCCAAACGTTAAAACAGTTCTCTAACCCTCCTATCGATGAAGAAAAAATAGTATAGAAAAATGCGCCTTGAAAAATCATCCGATAAAACAGATACCCGTGCACGCTATCACAATCACACCTATTCCAGGAGACCCCTATAAAAGGTGACTATTTTACATAAACATCAAAGTTTTGGTTGGAGTAAACCCGATTGTATTCAGAGCTTTGAGTTAAATAATCACTTAGTTGGGTGTAACTATTATTAGTGAAAGACAAATCAGTACGCATAGAAACTTGGAAATAACCATTTATTCGCATAGCAACTATGTCAGGATTTACCTTCGACATATTCGGCGGAAAACGCACCGTAGTCAAACCGTTTGTAATGTTCACGTAGGATGCAAGTTGCTGACTATTACTCATACTTAGACTGTGCTCAGACAAGTCGGTGTTTGTAGACATAAATTGCAAACCTGCATTAGCAGAGGGAGTAAAAGTATTGTACGCCTCCTTACTGTACGAAATTACTGGAAAAGTACATACCAAAAAAATGATTAAAGCAAAGACCACCAGTAGCCTTGCTTTCAAAAATAGCATCAACCTAACACTCTTCCATTTTGTAGGCTGAGTTATAAAATATGATACAATTATAAGCGAACCAAAGAAAATGAAGTAAAGCAACCCTCTACCTAACAAAAAGCGTTCACCAGATGATAAGTATAGCAAGAATCCTAAAGCTGCATAGATTACGGCAGCGAATATAAAAGAAAGACGCTTGGCCGTTAAAACACTAATCATTCGCCCGAAGAAGCGCTTCAAATCAGCTACGCTAATTAAGCGACCGCTGAAAAACAGGAACAGTATTAAAGCGTAGATACCTAAACTCAAATAATGAATCGTAGGATAAATAAATCCGGCTCCACCAGTGGCAAAGTCTGAAACCACCAGTAATCGGGAAAGAAAATTGAAGTTCAAAACACTGGCTACCGAAGTCTTCACCCCCGGATATACGGAACTAGCATAAAGGGTCCAAACACCCCAAATAGCACAAGTGAAAACAAAAAGATAAACAGGGGATATGCTGAAATTAAATTTTTTAGAACCATCACTCTTGAGGAATAACCCAACTATCGCACACGAGAAGAAATAAACCGCCGCCATAACAGGAGAAATAGGGTGTACAGTAACAAGAAGGACTAATGACGTTAAACCCAAAATCTTGGCTAATTTACCATTGTATGTGAAAAAAATCAAAGAAATAAAAAATAGAAGTGTTCCAGCAGAAAAAGGGGAAACATGTAACTCGATATAATGCAAAGCGGGCAAAGTAATCAGCATAGCCAAAAAAGCGGTCTTAGAATTGAGTACTCGGGAAGCAAAAAAGTAAGCCAATACAGAGAAAAGAACTGTACAAACAAATGGATAAACATACAAAGAGTAATTAAAAACGTCAAGTCCAGCTTGCTCAACCAGATAAGTTACTAAGAAAGACAACGGATAAGCATGAGCATAACTAGAAGAGGCAACAGTAACTCCCGAGAAAATCTCCGGCAAGTAACTAGCAACACCGCCATGCCATAGACTATCTGGGCTCCAAGAAAAACCAGAAATCAAAAAAGGAGTATAAAACAGCATCAAAGACAACTGCGCGAGCAACAACATATGTAACCAACGAGGAACAGCAGACTGCAAAAAAGCAACAAAACAAACACCGACAAAAGCGATTAGGATAACCCAAAAAGAAGGAAAAAGCACATTTATCATAGCAAGAGGATCAGAGCTGGCTAAGTTTTGATAAAGAGGAGCCGAAAAAATGACAAGAGCAATCCAAGTTAAGAACAAGCCTATGGAAGACAGACTTATCAATGTCACGTTGTTTTTTTCTTTAATCATTGGTTAACTAACCTTGACTTCTGACTTAAATCTGAAGTAACAGACAAAAACTTCCCGGTAGATGGACGTGAAATTTCAGCAACAACAGAGACATTAAAATTAACTTCGCTCTCTGCAAAATCAAAGAACTTCTTAGCATGAAGCTCAAATTCTTTAGCAACATCGACGCTGCTCACCCATCCATCAGCCATCTTTAAGGAAACCTCAAAGAGATCAACTTTACGCTGTCTAATCAAATACTGATCAACATCCGCATAGTACTTAAAATTACTCATCGCAAAATTGAAAACCATAGGAGACACCGCCCGACCACCTGGAAGAACCAAAAGAGCATCCTTTCTACCCTCAATTGACTTCATCATCGGAAGAGTCCGTCCACAAGCACACAGTTCATCAGAAGGCGATCCTATATCACCAATAGCATACCTCAACAAAGGCATAGAAAAGTTAAACAGACTAGTAAAGACAACTTCCCCTTGTTCGCCAGCAGCAACTCCCTCGCCATGTTCATCAACAAACTCGGTAATTATGCTATCAACATCCATGTGGTAACCCTGTCGCTCCAAACACTGCCAAGCAGCCCTATCAACCTCAGCAGACCCATACTGGTCGCAATAAGGGGCACCAAAAACTTTCTCAATATAACGCCTAGCCTCCAAGTCAATAGCCTCAGCATTTCCAAACATTAACCTAGGATTAATTACGCTCGCACCCTTACGAGCCATCGCTTTAGCTAATAGAACCAAAGAACCAGAATAACCATCAAGAACATTAGGGTTTATAGCAGCAATTTCCGCGATTTTCTTATCAGAAGGATCCCACAAAGAAACACAGGACTGAGAAAAAAGACCCAATTTTCGTTGAATCCCTGTAGTATCATGAAAATGATGAGGCGCAGTTAGAACAACCCAACGATCCCTAGCGCTCTGACCACAACTGAGGTTGGCACGCATATAAATCGCTTTTCTCCACGAATCCTCAGCACCATTAATGTACAAAATAAAAGGAGTGCCTGAAGAACCGCTGGTCCGAACCTTCTTTAATCGATTAATATCATACTCTTTAGAAACCAATTCAGAAGGACTCTGCCGCTTAAACACTTCCTTCTTCACAATCGGCAACTTTGAAAGATCCTCAACACCTCTAACACTAGAAGGATCTAAACCAGCCTCCTTGTATAAATGATTATAAAACGGAACATTGTTGTAAGCATAGCGTACGACCGCACGAAAACGTTTATCCTGAAAACGCGTCATGCGCTCTTTATTCCAGTATACACGCCTCTTAGCTAAAGCAAGAAAGTACAACACTTGCGGAAGACTTGTCAAAATAAATACCTCTACGTAGCTTCAAACTTTTTTCTATCAATAGTTTTCCAATATACACTCTTACGTAAAGAAACCAACAATCCTGCGATAAGATAAAACTGATGAAAGACGAAACTGGAAACCATTCTACGAAAACCCGTACAGGACAAAGCAGTTACACCAATAAACAAACCACCAAAAGAAGCAACCTGTAAAAGCAAATTTGAAGAAAACACAACGCCTACCGTAATCAAAGACAGACCAAGAACCATCAAAATAGGAGCAAAAACAATCATAGAAAACTTCAAAGGAAATATAACCTTTCCAAACTTGCCATACTTACGATTAAAAAATAAGTCTTTATTATGAAGAAAAACCTGGATTAGCCTCTGAGCCCTGCGTACTTTTTGCAACTTCTGCTGGCTGAGGTCCTCAGGCACAGGTTCAAGAATCACAGCGTTTGGAACATACACAAACCTATGCCCGCTTTTAATAATATTCATCGCTATATTACCATCGGTACTACCATAATCAACAGGTATTGTAGTGGGAACTATTGATTTATCAAAAACAATCAATGGCCCGTTACCCGGAAAAGCTGAATGAAGCGAAGCCTCACCCAACATAGAATTATCATAGAAAGTTCGATAAGCACTTTCATTGGACTGCGCTACACCGCCACCATGAAAAATCGGCTCAATCTTACCGGTTACCCCGCCTACATTCTCAAAACCCGAAAGAACACTAACAGCATTGAGAAGAGCATTGCTTTCCAACATAACATCGGAATCGGTTATGCAAACGTAATCGTTAGCCGCTTGAGCCATGGCAATGTTTAACGAACGATTCAAACCTAACCGTTTAGGATTTCTTATAACTCTACCAAAAAGTTTCAAGTCACTCAACGTTTTCTCCGCTAAAACAGAGGTTCCATCACTCGAATCATCATCAATCACCAGGACCTCAAGCTTGTTTATAGGATAGTTGAGCTTTGAAATGTTGTTTAATTTTCTTTCAATAACCTTTGCTTCATTAAAAGTGTTTACTATTATAGAAACAGGCTTTAGATCTAACTTTGAGCTCTGAAGAGTAGATAACTTATCTTCGAAAACTTTTGTAGCTCTTTTATTCTTCAAAACTAAGAAATAATACAGTCCGTAAACAGCAATACCAAAAGAAAAAATAAGAAAACCTGCTAACGCTACTTCGAGCATACCAAGCTATACCTTCTATTCTCCGGACTTAAAGATATTTGACGGTTAACCTCTTCAACTGCTTCTAGCATCCTGGGATTTATCCCTTTAGATTTAGCAAAAGATATAAACCCAGCTAAATCTTTGGGAAAACACATTCCACCAAATGGATTTCCACCAATGACACCGTACCCGCCAATCCTTTTATCAAGAGCAACAGTTTCACCAACAACCTTAGAATCAACACCTAACATTTCAGAAATCATGTGTATTTCATTGAAAAACGAAATCTTTGAGGCCAAGAAAAGATTAGATGTATACTTGATCATTTCTGCAGTATCCAAAGTCGTTCTGATTATAGGACAATCAAATGCTGAGTAAGCTTTTGCCAGAATATCGCCAGATTTTGAATTCAATTCCCCGATTACTATCCTATCTGGATGCAAGAAGTCATCCAAGGGAGTTTTCTCTCTCAAAAACTCAGGATTCATACAAACTCCAAAATCTTTACCAGCGATCAAACCAGAATGTTCTTCTAAAATGGGAACAAGTTGATTACGCGTTGTCGTTGGAGGAGCCGTACTTCTAAAAACTAAAACACGAAAATCCGTTGAACCTTTCAATGATTCCCCAATAGCCCTTGCTGAATCTAGCAGGTAATGAACGTCAACTTTCCTATCTACGGTAGGAGTGGGAACACAAACAAGAATCAGCTCTGAATTTTGAACAGCCTCACCAATCAAGTGAGTAGTCTTATATCCTTTGAGACCAAGAGAAATCAATTTACTCTTATCGATGTCATGAAATAGAACGCTATGGCCAAGTGTAGAAAAGCCCATTCCTGTTGCTGAACCAACGACACCAGACCCTACAACTGAAACTTTCATCGGAGGTGATTTTTTCAATACTCGGAATTCTTTATAATTGTTTTTCATTTCTCCTTTCCTCAATCAAATTGTTTTTAATGGTTGCCTAAACATTGGGCTGTTAGACATAATTCTCTTAAATATCTCGATACCGTGATGTGGCGCTAGCTTTTTCTTTCCCAAGCGAACTCTGTAATCAATAGGTACCTCAGCTATTTGATAGCCCTTAAAATTAACTAAAGCATTCAGTTCAACTTCGATGTCAAAGCCTTTACTTTTGGGCTTCCAATTACTTAAAATCTCAGTTCGAACGATGCGCAAACCAGATAATGGATCACTTAACTTGATTCCATTTAAAACGTAATGAACCGTTGCAATTAGCCGGTTACCAATATAAAAAACATTTTTTGAAGATTTGTCAAGGTTTACTGAGCCATTAAACCTATCACCTATCACCATACCCACGTTTGGAGAGCTGTCTAAAATTTCAACCATTTTAGGAATAGACTCAGCAGGATAAGTGTAGTCGGCGTCTGTAAAAACAACATAGCGATTTTTAAAATGAAGGTTTCTAATACCTTCCATAACTGCATCGCCCTTGCCAACGCCTTTCTGGAAAGAAACATGAGCGCCAAGACTTCGAGCGATTTCAACTGTACGGTCACTACTGTTTCCATCAACTACAATCAAATAGGGATTACATAATACGCCCTGGATTTCTCTGAGAGTTGGCCCTATACCCATTTCTTCATTTAGTGCAGCAAGAACTACAGCGAGTTGTGAACATCTATTTTGCATTATATTCCCCTGGTCAAGCACTCTCATTTCTCCCTCTGAGAACCTGATTAAGTAACCAAGCATTTTAAAGCGTATTACGAATCACGATATATTTTAGATCCATAATTACTTAGCATGTAACTCTAAAACGACAGGATAGCTCCTATTAAGCTTTTCACCACTGACTTAGACCTTTGTTTAGAAAAAGTAAGAAGCAACGCTTCAGATTTTGGTCACCGTTTTGTGTACAAATATATTGCCTGCCCAGTCTTAGCAGTGATAACCGCTAAGGCTAACCCTAAGATACCCACAACGGTTCCAAGCGTGATAAAACCTACAATAAGCAGGGCAAGATAAATTATGCCACCTGTAAGTACTGGTTTACTCTTTTCGTTTCCTAAGAAGTTAGCCACAAATATTGCCGCAATAGTGGATGGAATAACAGCTAAAGACATGAGGCTAATCAAAGAGATGGCCTCTTTGAAAGTTGGAAAAAACATTGTTACTAAATAAGGTGTTAGTGCGATTATGGCTAAAACCATAGCTGTAGTGAAACAAAGTACGAAGATTTTGATATTACGCCTATTGTTTCCGCTAGATTCTTCTGAAAGCAAATATTGCTGCAGACTGACTGGAATTATGTTTAGGAACATGAAAAACTGAAACCCAAGCTGGTACAAGCCTAGCGAATAGTACCCAAAAACAGCACCAATTATAATCTTGTCAAGGTAAAGTGGTAGGACCATGCCGACAAGGTTGAATCCAAATGTATTAGCGGCAAAGCCACGCTTTTCTTTTAGGCTTAAAAGTTTGGTAGTGATATTTCTAAGTGAAAATAGGTATCTGTAACTGAAGATTAGTGCGCCCAAAAAATATCCAAGCACTATACCCATTAAACCAATTTGATAATAGAGCAACATAGATAGTGCAATTTGAGCTAATTTTTGCCCAATCTGCAAAAATCCATATTCTTTATAGGATTTTTTGCCTAGCAACTCTCCCAGCGACATAGTGAAGAAAACCATAGCAATAGAAGTCAAGCCAGCTTCAGCCTGAAAGAAGGATAACACTAAGGCTGTCACGAATCCTGAAGCTAGAACAAGAGAGTTAGCTTCAAACAAGATATTACGCTCGCCCTTTGCAAGATAGGTTGTTATAGTCATGTTAAGACCTATTGTACCAACTCCCGCAAAGAGACTGGCTAGTGATATGTAATAGTTTGCTAACCCATAATCAGCTACGCTAAGCAGTGAAGCCAATATTAACCAAAATAGTGCACCCAAAACACTTGCGCTCAAGCCACCGATAGTAGTGTAAACTAAGCCCATGTCTTCTTTGAAAATTCTCTTGAAGATGCTTAGCGCAGTTCTTAGGGATAGCCTATTTGTAATTGTTTTTTTGGTAACAACCATGCTTGCGTAGACCGTCTTTAAGATGGCAATGGGCAAATGGTATTTATGCATAGCTATAGGGAATTCTTGGTTGGGGATTTAATACCTCTGCATTTGTTTACTGCATTGCACAATTTTGAATTTGATATAATTAATTTGACCATAAGACGAAAGGTCCAAGGGAACAAAACTCCAAGCAAAGATAGCGGTAGAGCAACTCCAACCTACGCGAACAAGTCATGTAATCATTTTGCTCAAAAAAACAGTTACCGAAAAAACCAAAAAATAGGGGTTTATTGAGTTAGTTGTTCTAACTTGAAAGCTTGAAACAATCGCCATATAACAACACTGGATTCTGCACTTTATACGTGTAGATAATACCCATCTCTGCTTTTGCAACGGTTGTGTTTCTACTTGTGTCTACGTCAATTTCAAGTATTTTTACACCATCAACTATCAATTCTGCTCTTTCTTGTTGAGCATTCCAACGTAATTCTACGTTGTACCAGTGATCTGTTTGAATAGATACTGCTGAAGTTTTGTAGGTGTTCACTGCATATAGAACCCACTTGTTAACTCCATCTTCACGTCTGATTCCAGCTAATGCAATGTCATTTCCGCTACTATCTGAAAATCGAAGGATGTAAAATCGGTCATTGTTGTCACTTAGAATCCTTGATCCAGTTACACTTCCAACTATGTTAAAATATGCACTTGCATATGCATCCTGCAAATCAGTGGTTTTACTTAGGTAAGCATTTTCGCGTCCGCTACTGCTTCCACTAGTATAGAAACTTGCATGATATTGGCCATCGTAAGGATTAGTACCCACAATTGATACTGTGTCTCTAAAAGTTGTCACAGTTGAAGTCCAATCGCTTGTGAGTCCTGATTCAAATCCATCTTGGAAAGTAACGCCTGTTGGCGGTATAGTTGGATCGGGCGTAGTTGCTTGTATTTGAAATGCGAATGAAGCTCTAGCGTTTCCATCATTTTCATAAAAGTCAATTCTGAATTTATGTGACCCTGATGTTAGAGTTGTTGTGTAGCTGTTAGTTTCATATGGTCGATCAACCCAGTTTTGCATTACAAGTTGATTGTCTATGTAAAGTTGGAATCCGTCGTCGCTGCCAACAGTGAAGGTATAAGTCCCGCCTACAAGGCTAATGGTTCGACTAGAAGTGAACATTATGTCATCTGCTAGGCTAAAGGCTACAGTGCCTCTTCCCCAGTTATTGTCGAATTGCAAGGCTGTTTCATAGGTTTGTCCAAGATATTGACCTTCTAGGGTTTTCCAGATTCTCTGCCAGTTTTGAGTGGGGTAACTGAGTTCAGGCATTGGTGTTGGAGTAACGGTTGGTGATGGTGTTGGAGTGGACGTTGGACTAGGCGACGGCGTGGCTTCTGACATTGGTGAAGTTACTGAGGGGAAGTCAAGGTTAAGCTGTTGGTATCTTGGCAAATTATTCAGATTTTCATACATCCAAACAGTGTTACCTATCCCCATGCTTGCGCACTGTGATAGAAATTGATTTAGCTCAGCTACAGTTGATGTTGTGAATGCGCTGTTATCGTTAAAATCTGCGCCGGTTTCTGTGTTTAAAAGTTTAATGCCCTTAGATTGTGCAGTCCGCAATTGTGAGATAGCTCCAGAGGGGCTCCAACTGTTGAAGTAGTAGTGATAGCCTTGGTACGTGTTGTCTAATGGATCGTTTATCACTGTCCATGCTTGGTTCCATTTGTTAACAATTAATGGATTTGTGTAGCCTGCAGAGCGAATTTCGGTGACTAAACTCTGCATTCTTGAGTAAAAATCGCTTGAGACGTATTCATTTATAAGTTCAACGAACACTCGTTGATTATTTGGGTACGCCTCTAAGACATCAAAGATACTATTTCTGGCTGCATCCCAATTGTTGCGTGCTGTGGCGGCGGATTCTTCATTTGGCGGATAGAGATGGTTTCTATCTACAATAATAACCCAAGTTGAAGGTGTATGATCTAAAAAGTATTGAACAAAGTCTTCATGGTATGGATGAGGTCCTCCAGACCATACTGGATTAGCGCTCATCCGGTAGGTATTCAAGCCATTTGCCTGCATAGTGCTTATTATAGTGTCTAATTGTCCTGTGCTTGTTGGGTACCCGCTTAAACCTAGAAAAACTCTGTTGGCAGATTGTGTTGTTGCTGCCTGTGTTGTTGAAATCACGGTTCCTAATAACAGAGAAACAACGATGCCTATTATAACGATTGCTTTTTTGGTTCTGTTCATTGCTAGCTTCCTTGCGGCACGGATTGCCAGAATCCTTTTTAATGCTTGCTGAAAAAAAGACTCTATAGATTTTGCAAACTTTTTTTCGCAAGCAACCAAATAGCCCAGTCTTGCAAAATGTCTTTGCGAAATTGCTTGAAACAATAATGTCGCAAAATTAGGCATCAATAAATTAACTCCTTATATTTGCTCAACAAAACTAAAATAAAAGCATACAACGCGGTCTAGAATATTAATCCGGTTCAAATTTGGATAACTCACAAAACTATATATGTTTTATGTAGTGAGACCGCTGGGATACGCCCCAAGCATATATCCTGAACCTTGCAGACCAAGCCCCATGACCCAGCTTATCAATGACATACCCGTCTAAACACAATTACTGACAAAAACTCTGGAACCTTCAACACCAGTTTCTTTTTTTCAATCAAGACCTCCTGCTTTTTACTCAATAATAGATAGAAAAATTAAATTGCCTTTAAAGTAAAATAAGTGAAAGGCGAAATGTTTGGTAAGAAATTTTTTAGGGCGACTTAAAAGTGGAATGCCAAGAACAGATTTTTACAAGCATAAGCATGGAGATTGTGACAACTTTGATAATGGAACATGCAAGGTTTTCCATTTTACTAATTTAAACCCTAAAGACACTGCTTGCCCACATTTTAAAACTAAACAAGAAGCACAAACTGATAGATAACAAAGTTTAGAATCAGTGTTATTGCATAAATCAGCATAGCCACATGGAAAAGCGGTAAGGCTTTGATTGCTGTTTCAGGAGTTTTGTTTTGCATTATCTTAAAGTTGCCAATGGCTAAAATTGTTAAGCTTACGGCAAAACCTGCAATAGGCAAAATTGTTCCAATCATAATTAGAAACAAGAAAGCCATCACAAAATGGGCTACACTAGACAGCAGTATCCAATAAGCAGTAAATTTTATGCTGTAAAGAGTAGGTATCGTATTCATTCCTTTTGCAATGTCGTTTGATACGTCTACTAAATCGTTTACTCCTAAATGTGCAAGTGCCAAAGGATAGAAGAAGAGAAAAAGAAGAAGCGCAGTCAAATCTGGTTGACCCACTACGAGGTAGCCTGCGACAAGAAATAAGGCAAAATCCATTCTGCCAATTATCTGTGCAACTGGGAAGCTTTCGTGCCGTTTTTTAAGTTGATAGAATGCTTCAAGGCAATAACAAGAGGTCATAATAGCAAAAACGTATAGTGAATGAGGATAGGGAAGAGTGAAAATAACCGTTGTGGTTAGTGCAACAAGAACAATGAAAACTGCGACTGCTTGTTTACGTGAAATCAAAGCTTGAGAGATGGGTCGGTTTCCAAAAGGTCGCCAATACTTGGTTAACTTGTTATCAGACGGTAACTCTTTCTTATCGATGTTTGCGTCAACTATGTCATTGAGTACAAGACCAGCTTCAAACCCTAAGAAGCCTATCAAGACAGCTTGCAAAACCGTGAATAAAGAAAAGTTGCCATAGAAAAAGAAGCCTAAGAACAGTCCTGCGCAGAATAGTGTTGGCCAAACAAAAAAGAAGTGCAACCGTAGCAGATCCAAGAGACCCTTAGCTTTACTCACTTACTATCACTGGGCTTTTTTATTAACTCAATCAACATATTAGCTTTATCAATGAAAATCATAGAGTTTACAATGAAGGGTTGAAGAGTGATAAAACAGTACCTAAAGATCATAAGACCTCACATTGTCGCTGGAGGCTTATTGGCTTTTACGGTAGGAGCCTTGCTGGGTTTAGCAAACGGCGGAGTCTTTAACCCCACAGTTTTTGCAGTCTGCTACGCAACAATATTCTTTGGAGACCTTTCAACCCACTTCAGCAACGACTATTATGATGTTGACCAAGACAAAGCAAGACACAAAAAACCTTTATTTTCAAACCAAAAAGTTTTGCCAAAAAACCCAGAAATGCTACCGTTAACCAAAAAAATAGCAGGCGCCCTTCTAACGGTCTCGCTCCTTATTGCAGCCTTGGCAGTTGTTCTAAACTATGCGCCTTTGGTGTTGCTTTTGATTATGATTGGAGCTAATTTTTTGGGTTGGTTCTACTCTGCCCCGCCACTGCGGCTGGTTTCAAGGGGTTTAGGGGAGGTTGCAATAGCTTTAGCTGTTGGGTTTGCAATTCCAACTGTAGGGTACTTGTCAAGCAAAGGCGCATTGGACAGTTGGTACGGGTTATTTGTTGTTCCCTTCATACTTTACGCGTTTATGCTTGCTTTGAGCCTTGAAGCACCCGACATAGAAAGCGACCGGTATGGAGACAAAAAAACATTAGGCGCAATCAAAGGAGCAACGGCAGTCCATATTGTGGCATTCATTTGTGCTCTTGCTGCTTTTCTTGATTTTTTGTTCTTTGCTTTTTGGGCAGATAATTCGATAGTGAACCTTTTTGTATTCACTGTTTTATCAGTTATACCCTTAACCGCGGCACTTTCTGGTTTACTGCAAGTACACAAAAGAAAAGACATTCAAACCCTGAGCGCCGTTAACGTGAGTTCGCTTTTCACAATCAACCTGCTAATTGTCGTGTACTTGATTATGACCGTTTAAGAGTTTATGGACTGCAACCGCTGCATGCGCTTTCTGTTTTTTATTGTTTAAGCTGACGAGCAACGTGCATTTTTTTAGTGTGTTTAGGTTTTGAAGGAAAGGTTTTGTGAGAAAGAGGATTTAGTGGAAGACTTCCTGGGAGAAAGAAGCCTCCTTCTCACTTGATAAACTATTATAGTTTTAATTTAGATAACATTTAGTGAATAGGAAGAGTAACACACAACTTTTTTCATTAAATAGGTTCATTTCAAGAACAACAGCAGTAAATGTTTGTTGTTATTCTTGCTTTCGTCAAAACAATCCTGCGCTTAAGGAGGGTATGTGCAGACTAGTGATTTTGCTTAAGAAAAAAGGAAGCGCACAAGCCTACGTTGTGGCTCAGTTGAAGTTTGATTCATTTACATGATTTATTTCTTGCTAAATTGTCAGTTTTGCATTTAGCATAAACAAATATACTCAGCGGAGTCATATTATTCTAGAGCTTGCTATTCTCAAAAGCTTCTAAAAAGCACTCTAAACGTTTAACGTAAAAAATGGCAACAAGGAGAGAAACTTGAAATGAAAATGAGAATCCTTGCTATAGAATACCCTGAAGAAAACGAACAAAAAGTAAACGAAATACTTGATTCTGTTTTCTTTACTAATATGTTGAAGAGAATTGCAGAGATGAAGTCAGAAGTCACAACCCCTTACACGGGAGACTATGACGCGTTTATAAATGATGTAATATGCTTGCTTATTTCGCACACTGAAGGCTCGGAAGAATTAGTAAAAATTATTGCAGAACGGATGCCTCATTTGCCTCAACTAATCTTAAAGTTTAATTCAATCAGGGAAGAACTCGAAAACGAAAAAAAGCCATAAACAGTTTTATTTATGCGCCCGAAACTGGTGGCGAAGTCGCTGAATCGGATTCAGAAAATTCACGATGTTTAGAGTTCAAGAAAAAGCAAACAAAAATTGCCGTTCCTAACAAGTTTTCTTGTCAGCCTGTCAGCAGCAATACGCCCATAACTATTGCCAAAAACAAGAGTAACACAAAAAAGAACAGTTTCTCCGGCGTTTTCTCTCGGCAAATAAGATAGAAGGTTACTCCCCCAAAAACCAACGCCGGCAAAATAAGCAAAGGAACCTGTAAAATAAACGGCACCGCAACATAAGCAACAAAATCCAGTCCGCCAATAGCAATTCGCCCTCTTCGTGGACCTAGAAGCACCGGCAAGGTCATCACACCACTTTTTTTGTCTCCATCATAATCCTTGAGGTCCTTAGTGTTAATCGCTAAGTTATAGCAGATTAAAATTACAAGGGCTAAACTGGTGGGATACGCCACTGTTGGCGACCCCGCGTAGAATCCCATTGAGAATACAATTAAAGCGAAAACTGCGATAGTGGAGGATGCTATAAAAGGGTACTTTTTTAATCGTACAGGTGGAGAGGAATAAAGAACTGATACACATAGAGATGCTGCTGTAAGCAGAATAGCAATGTAACCGATTAAAGCAGCAAAAAGAAAAGCCAAAACACAGAAGCTCATAGCAACATATATCATGTCCCGTCGGCTAATGACCGCTGAAACAACCGGGTTATCCCTTTTTGAAATACTATCCTCCGAAACATCAGTAACCTGGTTAATTGAAACCGCTATTTGCCAGAGAAACAGAGCGCAGACAATAGCAAGCAGTCCAGGAAACAATCCGCTTCCGCCAAGCACAACTCCCATCGCTGCAATAGCCATGTAAAGAGCGCTTCGCGTGCTCAGAACACTCTTCGACAGAACCTTGATGAAAAGTTTTTGTTTATTATACGTAGTCAGGTAATTCAGCCACGCAATAAATGCGAGTCACACATATAGACGTACTCTTTGAAAAGCCACCAAACTCATTTCAATACTCGACAAATTTACAAAAGAAAACAACGCATCAGGCTTCTGGTAATGGTTGAACCGCTGGGATTTGAACAAGCAGTGGGAAAGCGATATGATCAAAATGGTTTAAGAGGCTTAAGCATCATTGCAATCTTTGAGTTAAACAGGTTGAGTAAATTTTCAGTTAAGATGGAGTACCGCAAGGTTGCCCTAGCTCCTCTAGGGCTTTAGCTGCAATTAAACGTATAGATCCGACATCATTAAGCGCAAGGGTCAATCCATCAACTGAACCTACGCCACCAATCTTCGCTAAAGCCTTTACCGCGGACAAACGAACAACATAATGTGGATCTTTGACTGCAATGACTAAACTATCTATTGCGCGTGCATCTCCTATTGCCCCCAAAGCATCCGCCGCAGACTGTTGAACACCAATGTCGTCATCTTTTAGAGCAAGAATTAACCCGTCTATTGCTTTGGCATCGCCAATTTTGCCTAAAGCTATTGCTGCTTGCAAACGTACCGGTGTAGCTTGGTCTTTTAGAGCTACAACTAATTCATCTATTGCCTTTGCGTCACCGATCCGCCCTAAGATATTCGCCGCAGACCAGCGTACAGAAGAAGAATCTTGGTATTTGAGAGCACCAATTAAATAATCCGCTGTTTTTTCGGCTCCAATAATCTTAATTAATGCATTCACCGCTAACTCACTAATACTTGCATCTGGGTCTTTGATTGTAGCAACCAAACCATCAACTGCGCGTGCATCTCCAATCTCTCCCAGAGCCTCTATCGCGTAATAACGTACACCCCCATCTGGGTCTTTGAGAGCAATATTTAATCTGTCAAATGTATTTTCAGAAACTAATAATTGCGGGTCTATTGATGATAAAGCCTTAGCTGCCTGACGACGTATATCCTTGTCCTCATGATCTAAAGCCTTGAGTAAACTATTGACATCGTGCATAGTTGCCATTTTATTAACATCTGGTTTTGACTTAGACATCGGAGTTTGCCTTTTCTTAATTTCCTCCAAAGCCTCTTTTGCGGCGTCTCGAACATGAGAGTACTCGCTTTCAAGGGCTTTAGTCAGCGGTTCGACAGCTCTATTGTCACCTAACTTACCCAACGCGCTTGCTGCTGATGCTTGATCGCTGCCAAATGGGTCTTTAGAGTACATTAAAACTTGAATCAAAGGTTCAACTGCCCTGTCGTCACCAAGCCTTCCCAAATCAACAGCAGCATCGTAACGTGCTAAATCATCACCATGTTTTAGCTTCCACAATAAACCTTCAAATTCAGCCATTTATGCACCTCACTGAAAGTCTCACTTCTTTTGAGCTACTTTGGGACATGTAACTCTTAAAATATTACGCGTGTCCACCAAAAGAAGGCATCTTCACCAACTCGAACGACATACATAACTTCATCAGAGATTCCGCCGTCAGAAAATTTTTCTATACGATGAATCCTTAGTTCATCACGTAAAAACTCGTATTTTTTCTCTAATTCGGCATAAGATAATTTTGCTCTGTTCCAAAAATTTACAATTTCTTGAGCTGCTACCTGAACATCTTTTTGTTGTTCCTCTAAACTTTGCGGAGTACCGCATGGACCAAGAGGGTTCAAGGGTGTTACAAAAAGGTCGTGAGCTTTATCATAGTACTCGTTGTAAAGTCGGGGGTCATTTTTTGATATTATCTCTAAAGCAGTTAACGCTTGAAAGTTTCTTCCATTTAACTCATCAATTTGTTGAGCCAAAATTCGTAACTCCGTAAGTTATAGAATTTTTGGATACAGAAATGGTTTTGTTATCTCAAAAAGAAACCACAATTGATTTCTCTAAATGGGGATCCTTTCGAGCACACCTTTTTTTGAGTCACATATGCAAATCTTAAGAAAACGATCTAAAATGACTAAAGAAAATAATAATAATAATCAATTCAAAACTGTTCAAGAGACTTAGAAACTTGTCGACAGGCTTTGAATATGTTTTCGAAATGGACAACGTAAAGTTGTTCAGAAAGCGCAAGTAGCTTAATTCAAGAATAAGACCTCTGGGTGTTGTGGTGGGACCGCTGGGATTTGAACCCAGGATCGCATACGCCCCAGGCATGTATCCTGAACCATGCTAGACGACGGCCCCGCGTGACCCTTGCTTTTCTTGGGTTTACAGCCATCTGAGGCGCTTGTCAATATTTAAGTTTTCGCAACAGGCAAACCCCGTATGTACCGTAAACCCGTCAAAGGCGTCAAGCCGGGTTTAATCGTGTGCTTTACTTTTCATATCAACCTATTAGGATCCAAATAGCAGTTCTATGCAAAAACCTATAGGGGGTCTACGATTCCGAGTAGGGGGAGGCTCTACCTAACCCTTTTTTTGCCTAAAAACTAAGGGGGGTAGGTGCTAATGGTTTAAAACAAGCTCATTAACATGTTGAAACTCGGCAGAAAACGAAATATTTTAAAAATTAAGAAGTAGGGTGAAACCCGGTTATGGGTTTTCGCTAAAAAGCTTCTTGATAGCGCTGATTCTTGCTTTCTGTGCAAGAGTATCGCTTGTTACGACTGTTAGGGCTTCTTCTGGGCACCATTTAACGCATTGTGGTCCTTCAGCTTTGTCTTTGCATAAGTCGCATGTATAGACTGTTTTGGTTTCTGGGTGAAGCATCATTGCACCATAATCGCAGGCTTCGATGCACCATCCGCATCCGTTGCATTTGTCGGGGTCGATGCTGATTGCGCCATTGTCTTTGGATTGAGAAAGCGCGTCACGTGGACAGGCGGCTACGCATGCTGGTTCTTCGCAGAGCCTGCAGGTTACTGCCATGTTTGCTACCTGGTTAACGCGGACTGCGCGGATGCGTGACTTGATTGGGTTAAAAGCCTTTTCTTTGCTGTATGAGCAGGCGTATTCGCATACTTGGCAGCCTACGCATTTTTCTGGGTCAGCGGAGACGAATTTTCTGTTGTGGACACTTACCATCTTTTTAGTTCTCCTTTGCTTTTGTTATGTTTTCGAACTCTTCTAGTCCGAGTTGTTGGAGTTTCTTTTGGGTTGGTACACCTTTAATGGTCCAACCGCGTGATGTGTAGTAATCGTCAAGCATTAGGTCAAGCTCTTCCTGTGTTACGACGCTACCTTGTACGGGGCATTCTTCTTGGATTGGAAGGTTCATGACTTTCCAGGGAAGTGTGTCGTCTTTGCGGGTTAATCCTTCGCGGATGTTGATGAGTCTTGCAAGGGCTTGTACGCGTTCACCTGCGAGTTTAAGGTCTTCAGCGGACACGTCTTGACCTGTAACGGCACTGTAAAGTTTAGCTAAATCTTCAGCTTCCTTGTACAAGGTGCCTTTAGCGTTTTTGCAGATTATGAATGAATCTATTAGATTATAGATGTCTTCAAGCTCCTTTACAAGCTTTCCGCGTCCAACTTCAGCTTTTAGACGGTCAACTTTGCCAGTTAAGTCTGCAACGAAAGCGCCGCTTCGGGTGTGGTCTGCACCACGGAAGGAAACGGCTGCGCCTAAAGCAGTGGTTTTTAGGCATCTTAAGTCGAAGCCAGTAACTTCTAAGCCTTTAATGTGTTGGGCTAATTGTTCTGCTTCGCCGCCGAGTTTTGCTGCTGCAGCTTTTACTCCATCAGCAAGGGTGTCACCGATGCCGTCACGTGTTGCGATTCGCTCGATTAGTTGGATTACTGCGTCTTGGTTTCCGAAGTGGGCATCAATTCCTTCAAGTTGTATATGGTCAATGATGCCTTTTTCGTGACAGTCCATGATAAAAGCGATTACTCCGCCTAGGCTTTGAGCATCTAAACCGTAGAAAGTGCATAGTTCAGCTGCCCTGATGATTGCGTCAAGTTTGTCTATTCCAAGGTTTGGTCCAAGAGCCCACAAGTTATCGTACTCCATGCGTGCCATTGACCCCTTGTACGGACCATCTTTGACTACGGCTTCATGTTCACAACGCATCGCACAAGAGTTACAAGCAATAATTTTTGCAACATAACGCTCGTTTAGGACGTCACTGCTGATTCTGTCAGCGTACGCGAAGTGGGCGTTATTGTAGTTGCGGGTTGGTACACAGTAAAGTGAGTTTTGAATCATAAGGTTCTCTGTTGAACCCATTGTACGATACTTCTGGGCTGCTGGACCTTTCATGCGTTCATGGAAATCTTTAACGATGCTTAGGAATTCGTCGGGTTTTGCTACTTTAACATCGTTTGTTCCACGGACAGCGATTGCTTTGAGGTTCTTTGAACCCATAACTGCGCCAAGACCAGTGCGTCCAGCGGCACGGGTTTTATCGTTAATTATACAGGCAATTTTTGAGAGTTTTTCGCCTGCGAGCCCGATTGATGCGACGCGGACGTAGTAGTCGCCTATTTCGTCTTTGATTGCGTCTTCGGTTTCGCCGGGTGATTTACCCCAGAGAGCGCTGGCATCAAGCAGTTGAACAGAGTTATCATCTATCCAAATGTATGAGGGCTTTTCTGCTTTGCCAGTAATTACTACTGCATCGTAACCAGCACGTTTTAGTTCAGCACCAAAAGTGCCGTGACTGACGGATTCGCCGAGCAGGTTTGTCTCAGGAGATTTAGAAATGAATGCGTGACCGTTCCCGCCTGTTGGGAACATTGTGCCTGAAATTGGACCAACTGTTAAAATAAGCGGGTTTTCGGGGCTTAAAGGGTCGACGCCAGTTTTTGAGTTAGCTAAATAAAGTTTCATGCCTAAACCGATTCCGCCGATGTATTTTTTGGCGGTTTCGTCGTCAAGTTTTTCCACGCGCGTGTTTCCGGTGGTTAAATCTACAAGTAGTACTCTTCCTGCGTAACCGAGCAAACCGTTTCCTCCAACGAATTTAGAACTATAGTCAGTAAAAAGTATATTAATATAGTGGGTAAATCTGGTTTTTAGAACCAAATTTTAAGCAGTCATTTTGTGTATAAAACAAAAAAGTTGAGTTACAAAAAAGAAGAAAAGATTTATTCTGTTGAGTCTTTTGCTTGTTGGCTTCTGGTTTCGCCGGGTGTTTGGAACAGTTTCTTAATTGCACTGAGTCTTGCTTTCTGAGCCAACACGTCGCTTGTGACAACTGTCAAAGCTTCTTCGGGACACCATTTAACACATTGTGGGCCGTCAGCTCTGAATTTGCATAAGTCGCAGCTGTAAACGATTTTGGTTTCTGGGTGAAGCATCATTGCACCATAGTCGCATGCGGCAATGCACCAGCCACAGCCTGTGCAGTTTTCTTTTTCGATAATGATGTTGCCTGTTACTGATTGTGACAACGCGTTTCTTGGGCAGGCAGCGACACATGCGGGTGTTTCACAGAGTCTGCAGGTGACTGCTATGTTGTTTATCTGGTTTTCACGAATTACGCGTATGCGGGATTTGGTTGGGTTGAAGACTCTTTCTTTGCCAAAAGAGCATGCATACTCACAGATTTGGCAGCCAACGCATTTTTCGGGGTCGGCGGATATGAATTTTCTTTCATGTAGTTTCGCCATACTTTTTTAGTCCCCTTTAGTTTCTATTATGCTTACGAATTCTTCTAAGCCTAATTCTTCAAGTTTAGCTTTTGTTGGAACACCTTGTTTGTCGTAGCCGCGTTCTTTGTAGTAATCGTCAAGCATCAGGTTCAGTTCGTCTTGTGTTACTACTGCGCCTTTTGCTGGACCGTCGTCAGTGACTGGTTGATTCATTACTTTCCAAGGTAGTGTGTCGTCCTTGCGTGTTAAGCCTTCGCGAATGTTGATGAGTCTTGCAAGGGCTTGTATGCGTTCACCCGCTAATTCAAGTTCTTGAGCGGTTATACCTAAGCCAGTGGTTGCATTGTAGATTCTTGCCATTTCATCGAGTTCTTTGTAAAATGTGCCTTTGGCATTCTTGCAGACGATTAATGAGTCAATTAAGTTAAATTGATTTTCTAGGTCTTTAACTATTTTGCCTCTGCCTGCTTCAGCTTTTAGACGGTCAACTTTGCCTCTTAAGTCAACAGTGAATGCGCCGCTTCTGTTGTGGTCAGCGCCTCTGAAGGATACTGCATAGCTTAAAGCTGCAGTTTTAAGGCATCTTAAGTCGTAACCTGTTACTTCTAAGCCTTTGACGTGTTGGGCAAGTTTTTCTGCTCCTTTGCCG
>JAWRIR010000150.1:0-3622 GCA_040268405.1 Thermoproteota archaeon
CTGACAAACAACGGTTAATCTTGGAAACAGCAAGAATCATCCGCATCGCTATCCTGCAGCAAAACGCGTTAGACGCAATCGACACTTACTGTTCACCCCAAAAACAGGTTAAAATGCTCAAAATCGTGGTGGACTTCCATCACTTAGCAGACCAAGTGGTAAGCAAAGGTTTGCCAATCTCCAAAATAACTGCCTTACCCGTAACAGAGGAAATAATGCGTATCAAAACCGGCATACCAAACGACAAACTATCACTACTTGACGATTTGGATAAGAAAATGCGTGAAAGTTTTGAAATACTGGAGACAAACATGAGGTGATTATGATGGCATCAGGTTTAGAGTATAAAGGCGTAGCTTCAATCTCAGGTCCAATCATAGTCGTAGAAAACGTACAAAACGTAGGTTACGACGAACTTGTATCCGTTAAAACCCAAACCGGCGAAACCCGCTTAGGCAAAGTCATCCAGATTATGCCAAAAGCCGTAGCCGTCCAAGTATTCGAAGGCACAACCGGTCTATCACCAACAGAAACACACACCCGCTTCCTAGGTCACCCATTAGAAGTTCCAGTATCAACCGAAATGCTTGGCCGCATCATGAACAGCTTCGGCGAACCAATCGACGGTCACCCACGCTTCTTCACAGACGAAAAACGAGACGTAAACGGTTACCCCTTAAACCCAGTAGCCCGCGAATACCCACGTGAATTCATCCAAACAGGCATTTCCGGCATTGACTGCTTAAGCAGCCTTGTCCGAGGTCAGAAACTTCCAGTGTTCAGCGGTCCAGGTCTCTCACACAACGAACTTGCAGCCCAAATAGTTAGACAAGCACAGATTCGCACTGGCGAAAACTTTAACGTCATTTTCGTTGCTATGGGTCTAAAAAATGATGATGCAGCTTTCTTCAAAAAAAGCTTCGAAGAAACCGGCGCAATCAAAAACGTAGCAATGTTCCTGAACTTAGCCGACGACCCACCAGTCGAACGTATTATCACGCCAAGAGCAGGTCTAACATTAGCTGAATACTTAGCCTACGAACAAGACCGCCATGTTCTAGTCGTAATGACTGACATGACCAACTACTGCGAAGCCCTCCGTGAAGTCAGCTCTTCAATGGAAGAAGTGCCAAGCAGAAAAGGCTACCCCGGCTACATGTACAGTGACCTTGCAAGCCTATACGAACGCGCAGGCAGAATTCACGGCAAAAAAGGCTCAATCACACAAATGCCAATCTTAACCATGCCAAACGACGACATCACCCACCCAATCCCTGACCTTACTGGCTACATTACAGAAGGCCAAATCGTCTTGTCACGTTCACTTGAAAAACAGGGCATTTACCCGCCAATCTACATCACCACCAGCCTTTCAAGACTAATGAAAGACGGCATCGGCAAAGGCAGCACCCGAGAAGACCACGCTAACGTTTCAAGCCAACTATACGCAGCATACGCACAATACAATTCAGTCAAGTCACTAGTCACAATCATTGGCGAAGAAGGCTTAGGCAGCAGAGACAAAGACTACCTACGCTTCGGTGAATACTTCGAAAAACACCTAATTCGTCAAGACAAATCTGAGAACCGTTCAATCGAACAAACACTGCAAATCGCTTGGGACGCACTTTCACTGTTGCCCACAGAAGAATTAACCGCTATCAAACCTGAATACGTCCAGAAATACTACAAAAAACGTCTCTGAGGTAAATAGGTTCCATGTCAATGGAAAATATTAGCCCAACAAGAATTAGTCTGATTCAAACAAAGAAGACTCTTAAGCTAGCTGAGACTGGGCGTGAAGTCCTTGAACGCAAACGTGACATATTGCTGCGTGAACTTCGAAACAGCATCTACGACGCAGAACAAATACGCGCAAACCTGACCGCCGCTTTAAACGCTGCTTACCAAAGCATAAGAGAAGCAAACATCGCCAAAGGCTCCGAAACAATCTCTAACGTCGCGTTAGGTTCCCCATTTAGATCCAATTATCTTGTAGACACCAGAAGCATCATGGGCGTTACCGTTCCACTCGTTGAATTCCAAAGCGAAAAAAACGTGAAACCTGACTACGGTTTTGCAAACACAAGCGCAGACCTTGACAAAGCCTTTAAACAATTCTACGACGTGCTTAAACTCGTCGGTGACTTAGCTAAAGCAGAAGGCACCACTTTTCAGCTTGCCAACGACGTGAACCGAACACAACGCCGAGTTAACGCTCTAAAATACGTTCTTATCCCCAAATACCGAGACGCGGTAAAGTGGATTGAACTTGTTTTAGAAGAAAAAGAACGTGAAGAATTCGTAAGAACCAAAAGAATCAAAAACATGATTAAGGAGAGACAATAAAATGCAAGAAAAAAAATTGTTTAGTTCAGAAACAATAAAGTTAATTTTGGTTCCAACTGACGGATCAGGTCACAGCGTACGTGCAGCCGAATATGCAGTAAGCATTGCCAAAGTACACAAAGCCAAAATTTTAGCTGTTTATGTAATTGACAATTTCGTTGTTGATCAATTCGCCAAAGTATCCTCGAGCATTGAACAAGACCTAAAAGAAAGCGGTCAAGGCTACATCAACTACATCGTTGGCTTAGCAGAGAAACAAGACGTGGCTGTTGAATCAATAGTAACCAAAGGTCAACCATTTGAACAGATTGTGGACTTAGCTAAAAACCAAAACGTTGACTTGATAGTTATGGGCACAACTGGACGCAGAAGCACAGACCGCATTCTCATCGGCAGCGTCACCCAACGCGTTATAGAATACTCGCCCTGCCCTGTTCTAGTAATAAAATAGTTGCGCGGCTAAAAAGTAACAAGATGTGGTTGGAGCTCCAAAAGCTTCACCATAAATATTGAAATTTTTATGCAAACTTGACCCGCTTCGCTAAGGCTGTATTTCATTAAAATGTTCAATTTTTCATGTTTTTTATGCTTCAAACGTGCCATTAAAATAAAAAAGTTAATAGCTGACTTCGTGATGAGGGAATTTTCATTGGAGTTGAATTCAAGCTTGAATCGCAAACTATTATTGTTTGTGCTATTGCCTTTGGCACTTTTGCCCTTAATGGGTCTAGCAAGCGCATTAACCGTAGATACAGTTCAAAACGTAGTCACTGCTCAAGACGCTACAGTCAACGGAGCCGCCAATTATGACAGAATTGCAATTGCATTCGCTGCTGCCTTAGCTATCGGTATACCTGCCACCGCAGCCGGTATCGCAATCTCCTCCGCAGGTACCGCTGCAATCAGTGCATTAGCTGAAAAGCCAGATACCTTCTTTAAGAGCTTCCTAGTTGTCGCATTGGCTGAAGCGTTGGCAATTTACGGTTTGATTATGGGCATTCTGCTCTGGCTCAAACTGTAAACAACAAGTCTAAAAACCCCCGAAGAACACTGGTGTCACAAGCCAGTGACTCCTCTTTTTACTCAACATTTGTCTTTAACTTGTTTCTATGTTTGGTTGTTTTGTTGTTAGCCGTAAAACTTATTACCGAAGTTATTAACCAGTAACATCGTTTCGGGGGTCGTAACAAACGGCAGCAAACAAACAACAAACAACAAATCAACTATTACAGGTACCTGACACTCCCAAACAACAGGAAATCAAAAAGAAACA
>JAWRIR010000151.1:0-5564 GCA_040268405.1 Thermoproteota archaeon
TATGCTTGGGCGGTGCCTGTTGCGCCGACTGGGTGACCTTTAGCTTTTAAGCCGCCGCTCGTATTAACTGGAATGCGTCCGCCGAGGCGAGTTTCATTTTTTTCAACCAGTTTGCCGCTTTCACCTGGTTTACAGAAGCCCAAGTCTTCGTAAGCGATTAGTTCAGCGCTGGTGAAGCAGTCGTGAACTTCGGCTAAGTTGATGTCTTGTGGTGTTAGGTTCGCCATTTCGTAAGCTGCTTTAGCAGCTGTTTTGGTTGCTTGTAGTGAAGTGAAGCTTTGGCGTTCATAAAGCCCTATGGAGTCACTGGCTTGACCGCTACCTACAATGTGTACAGGGTTATCGGTGTATTTGGCTGCAAGTTCAGGCTTGGTCAAAATTATGCAGCTTGCTCCGTCAGTCACAATAGAGCAATCGTATAGTTTGAGTGGCCAAGCGACGTAACGGGATTTCATGGCTGTTTCTAATGTGATTTCTTTTTGCATGTGAGCTTTGGGGTTAAGGCTCGCATGATGATGGTTCTTAACTGCGGCCATCGCGAACTGTTCTTCTTTTGTGCCGTAATCGTGCATGTGGCGGGTTGCCATTAACGCGTACAGCCCCGGGAAAGTTATGCCATGATACTGTTCAAAGGGATAATCTGAAGCCATTGCAAGGTACTCAGTGACTTCTGCTGTTGTTCGGTGAGTCATTTTTTCTACTCCACCAACAACGGTTACATCTGCGAGCCCAGACATGACTGCGTAGATTCCAGCGCGTAAAGCTGCACCTGATGAACCGCATGCTGCTTCGCATCTGGTTGCGGGTATGCCGAGGAGTCCTGTCCAGTCTGCAAGGATTGAGCCCATGTGTCCTTGGTGCTCGTAGGCTTCGCCCATGTGTCCAATGAACATTGTTTTGATGTCGCGTTTAGGCTCAAGCTTTGGGCAACGCGTAAAGGCTTCTTGAACTGCTTGGGTAAAGATTTCTCTTGCAAGTAATCCTTCGTGTTTTTGGAATTTAGACATTCCAGCGCTAATTATGCTGACAAGTGGTTTTCCATTCAACCCTTCTTTCCTCACTAATTACCATACATAATTTCTTTGCACCAATAAAAACCCATACAACAAAAAAAATGAAACTTGCCTGAAAATTAAAATTATTTCTAAGTAAATTGCAAGATATTTTAACCAAATAGTGGCTAAAAGATAGATTAAAAGACCAAGAGATAAGTTAGAAGTTATCCTTTTTAGCGGCATTACCTGACTGTACTTGGTTAATCATGTGTTTAGTTGCTTCTGCTGACTTTGACTTTATTTGATTTAAATTGACGCTTATTGACCTTCTTTGACGCACTCTGAAACAAAAACAAACACAAATTCAAAAAAGCAACTCAAAACAAACCCTACAAAAACACACCTGAAAAATGCTGAAAAAGAAGAGAAGAAAAAGAGACTTTACCCAGTCATCGTTCAATCGAAATTTTGCTTATACCAGCTTCTTTTTCCAAAGTAACTACGTGCTCGGCTTTGTCTGCGAATGCTTCACTGTGCGTGACGGCAATTATTTGCTCAATAGCTTTGAACCGCGAAATCGCTTCAGCTAAGCGTTCGATGCTGCCGTCTTCGCTGCCAAGGTTTTCGGTGGGTTCATCAAGCATCAAAACGCCCAAACCGTGGCCAGTTCGTGACTGCATAATCAACTGCCCCAAGCCAAGACGGTAAGCGAACGCCAAAAGCGTCCGTTCTCCGCCAGAGAGGTTGCTGACTTCACGGTCAACGCCAGATTCGCTTTTGACGTATGGCGTGTAGGTTTCGTCTATGACAACGTTTAGCATTGGGGTTTCGCCGCCGACTAAACTGTCAAGGACTTGCTGTATGAAGTTGCGCAGGACTTTGACGAATTCACTTCGGAGTTTGGGTTGGATGCTACGGTAAGCATCGCGGATAGCACCGAGGATTTCGATTGTGCGTTTGAGTTTTTCTACTTTTTCAGCTTTCTCTTGAGCGTTGTCGATGCGGGTTTTGGCTTCATCAATGCGTCGCAGTACGTCTTTTTTGCGGTTCTCTTTAATGCGAAGTTCAGAGTCTAAAGCGTAGTATTGCCTAAACGCTTGCTCCCTACGAGTCCGCGCCAAATCCAAGTCAGATAAGTCAAATTTGCCAATTTCAGCTTGAACCGCCAAGTACTGGGTTTTCTGTTCCAACTCAAGCTTCTGCTGGTTTTCCACTTCAATATTGAGGTTTTTGAGGTTAATTTCCTCTTCATTAATGCGGGCTTTCAAGTCAGTTTCGCGGGTTAAGCATGTTTGCAGACCCGAGTAGCCTTCTGAAGCGATGGTTTTTGCCTTCTGTAAATCAGCAATTTCAAGGCGCAAATGATTGATAATTCTCTGGCGTTCCGCATTTTCCTGTTCAATACGTTGTAATAAGTCGGTTTTGTATTGCCCAGTCAACGGCTGAATGCACAAGGGGCATTTGTCTTCTTGCGCAAGTTGGCTTGTTCGTTTCTGGTCAGTTTGGATGCCTTTTGCTGCGGCTTCTTGTTCGCCTCTTAGGCTGCTAATTTTGTCGTCAAAAGACGCTAAGTATTGTCCTAACTGGTCAAAGGGTTGATTTGTTGGTAACCCAGCCTGCTCCAGCTTTGTTAAGCACAACTTCTTTTGGGAATCCATCGAAGTTTGGCGTTGACATAGGTTGTCAACAAGGGTTTTTTTGTCCTCAACCCGCTGGGTTAGGGAAGCAAGCGTGTTAGTCATGCCTTGAAGGCTCGTGTGTAATCGGGCTTCTTTGCGTTTAAGTTCTTCAACCAGCAGTTTCTTTTCTTCAAGTGATTTTAGTTTCTCTTCAGCTTCTTCGAGCGAACGTTTTGAGATAACCAGTTTTTGGGTTGAATTTTCAAGGTCCATTTCAAGAAGTGTAAATTCTTCGCTGGCTCGGTTGTAGTCGTTGCTGAGTTTTTCAAGACTGTTAACGTCGGGGTCTTTTTCGTAAACTCGTTTCTCTGTTTCATAGTCACGTTGGTATTGGGCTATGTTGCTCCATGCCACTTCGTAATCTGATAAGCCGAAGAGTTCGTCGAGGCGTCTTTGCCTGTCACGTGGCGCCGCGTCGAGAAGTTCTTTTAGGTGTTCTTGACGGAACCAAACGATTTCCCGATAAAGTTCCTTGTCCAAGCCTGTTATGGCCTTGATTTGTTCGGCGATAGCGTCATTTTTGAGGCTGGCGATTAAGGTTTCTTCTTCATACAGGCGGAGTTGGTCAACGTCTTGGCTGATGCCTTTACCTTTCCTACGTAGACCGCGGGTAATTTTGTAGGTGTTACCGTTTTGGCTAAACTGCACTGTGACTTTGCCCCAATCAGCGCCCTCTCTAAGCAGGTAGTCAAAACTTCGAGCAATCGAATCGCCAAACAGTGCGAAGTCTACGGCGTACATGATGCTGGATTTCCCGCAGCCAACGCCTCCAACGACACAGTTGAAGCCGCGTGTGAAAGGAACAGTTGATTTGACGTGACTACGAATGTTTTCCAGTTGGACTACTTCGATTTTCATTGCGATAGCTCCTCGATTGCTTGTTTAACTTTGTCGTCCTGCTTGCGGGTAAGAGGCTCAATTAGAGCTATTGATGCGCGAGCGATTCGTTCAGCTTCCTCTTTACTGTAGCGTCCAGTGAAAATTTCCATGAAATATTCGAAGGCTTTAGTTTTTAGGTCTTTAAAGTTGCCTTCAAAAATGCTTCTGACAACTTCATCTGAAACCGCCGTCTCCTTCAAGAGCACAACAGGATGCACAAGCAATGCTTTTTCGCCTGCAGCACGGATTTTTGCTATGTCAATTTCGGTGCGGCTTGCCTCAGCTGGCAAAGTGCCTTTGAGAACTGGAATCAAAACGGCGCCTTCCAAGTCCGCATCTTTGACCATTTGGGTGGCGATTTCCGTGATTTTGGCTGAGGTCATTCCTGAAAAGTCTGTTTCATCTAAAATGATGAATTGCCGCGGCGAAGAAAGCTCCATTTGTTCAATCTGGAGTTCACCGTTTTCATCCACCTGCACGTAGTTGAAGCCTTTAGGATACTTGGCTTCATCATACCCCGCGGTTTCCACACAGCCACTGTAAACCAGATAGCCATCCTTGAATCTGGTGCTGAAACGTTCATGCACGTGTCCAGCCGCGTAGTAACAGAACCCTGAAGGAAGCATTTCAGGTGACAATTCAGCTTCCATGTAAGGCGGCTTAACTCCCTGCAAATCGACTGCTCCGTGAAGCACGAAGATGTTGGCTATGCCCTCTTCTGGGGTTGGCGGTTTTTCGGTCATGAATTTGGGCAGGGCATCTTGGGTTTTGTGGCGGCTGTGATAGTTGGGGATGCCGTAAACGTAGCAGCAGTCCTGTTTGTGCCAGCATGCGCCTTCGTGGCGGGGTAAATGGATGATTAATCCGGCGCTGTCAAGGGGGTACAGAATTGTGCCAGTTATTGTGTTTGGGGCTGAATCGTGAGAACCATCAACAGTGAGGACAGGTATTCCTGCATCTTTTAGCCGTTTGAAGCTGCGTATAGTATTTTCTAAGGTGACGTTGGAGGGGCGGGGTTGATGGAACAGGTCACCTGCGATAATCATGAAGTCAGGTTTAAGCTCAATCGTTCGATCTACAAGTTCAGAGAAGGCGTTGTCGAAGTCTTGGCGTCTTGCTTCAAGCCCGTACTGAGCGTAACCTAAATGCAAGTCGGATGCGTGGACAAAACTGAAAGCTTTCAAACCTTTATCCCCCAAGTTTAGTTAGAAGTTTAGGCTTGTAGGTTTTAAGGCTTATCCAAACAAGGGCAAACAATTGTCCACCATTTAAGTTGAAGTCGTTTCTGGCTGAAAAAAGAGAGTTTTGGGGAAAAATATAAACCATTAAACACAGATTCACTTTCTAAAAAAAGGGTAAACTTATGAAATGCCAAACCTGCGAAACCGAAGTTACCATGCCCTACACGTGCCCATACTGTGGAGGACAATTCTGCAGCCAACACCGTCTACCAGAAAACCACGCATGCCCACAAATCAGCCGAGCACGCGCTCAAAGACAAAACACTGTAGAAGCAGTGATGACGCAAACTGGAGGCGGCTACAATTACAGTTTCAACTTTAATCCGCAACCAATCAGAACCCACCGAAGCGGTCATTTCAGTCCTAAAGAGTTAAAGCACATCGGAATTGCAGCCATACTTGTCATCGGCATTGGCTTCTCAATAGGCTTCTACAGCAACATTCTCAACGGTTACAATTACTGGACACTGGATATGATGGCAATTTTCGCGGTTTGCCTCAGTGCATCATTCTTGGTACATGAAATCGCACACAAAATTATGGCTCAAAAGCATGGTTTATGGGCAGAATTCCGCTTGACCATCTGGGGTGCAGTGTTAACGCTTGCGTCAGTGTTCTTGCCGTTCAAAATGATTGCCCCAGGAGCCATGATGATCAGCGGCACCGCAGACAGGAAAGGCTTACTAAAAATATCTATTGCAGGAGTAATCACAAACCTGATTTTTTCATGCGCATTCTTTGCAGTAGGCTTTGCTTTACCTTTAACACTA
>JAWRIR010000152.1:0-7706 GCA_040268405.1 Thermoproteota archaeon
AGAGACGACTGGAACTAAACACGCATTCCCTAAAAGGGAAGCTTCAATTTTTCTTTAAACTCTTGCTTTTTTGGTTAGCTAACCTATATCTAAGGCTCAAACAAATTTCATATAGACAACTTATGTCAGACACTTTAACAATTGGCGAACACCTTCTTAATGAAATTAAAAGTTTAGGCACACACCGAGTTTACGGCATTCCAGGTGATATGGTTATTAAGTTTTTCAAGCTGCTTGAGGATGACGGCGATATTGAGCTTTGCACTTTTTCGCATGAACAGGCGGCTGGTTTTGCGGCAGTAGGGCAAGCAAGAGCTTTAAGGAAACCAGCGGTTGCCGTGGATACCTATGGTCCAGGGTTGCTCAATGTGGTTAATGCTGTGGCTTGTGCTTATGCTGAGCGTACTCCGCTTGTGTTGATTGTGGGGGGTCCACCGTTAAGTGCACGAGAAGGCGACTTCTTTTTGCATCATACAGTCAAAAGCTATACCTCAATGCTTAACGTAGTTTCTCAAATTACTGGGCAAGCTGTGCTACTGGATAATCCAGAGACGGCTCAAGTGGAAATTGCAGAGGCATTAACGGTATGTCAAGAGCAGATGTTGCCTGTTTACATTGAAATCCCCGCAGACATGGTGAACGAAAAAATTAGTTTACAAAAGCTGCCACACAAAAAGGGAGTTAACGAAAGCAAACTAAAACAAGCCACAAACCTGATTACCCAAAGCTTACGCCAAGCCAAAAAACCCGTAGTCATGATGGGCATGGAAACTGAACGTTTTGACTTAAAACCCCAAATACTGCAATGGACACAGAACCTTAACTTGCCAGTTGTTTCAACCGTGCTTGCACGCGACCACATGCAAAATGACGACGTAAACTTTTTCGGCACTTACTTGGGAGTCGCAGGCAACTCAACAGCGAACAAGCTTGTAGCCGAGTCAGATTTTGTTTTGATTTTGGGTGAAATGCTTTCAGACGTAAATTTAGGAGCGAAACTTGCCTCGACTAAACGTGGCAAAATCGTTTGGTGTTTTGCACAAGAGGTTAACACACAAGACAAAACCATAACTTGTGTTCCGCTTAGAAGCCTCGTTTTGGAGCTTGAAAAAGCCAAAGTTGAGAAAAAACAGGCTGCCTTTCCCGGTAAGGTGCCTTTGCAGGTTAACAGGACATGCAAAACCACTGCTCAACCACTCATAATTGGCGAAATAATCGATGCAGTTAACTGGCTTTTTGGCGAATACGGAGAAATGCCCGTCATAGCAGACACTGGCGATTGCCTCTTTTCAACCCTAAACATCCAAACCAACGCAGTTGTAGCGCCTTCATTTTATGGCACGATGGGGTTTGCTGTTCCAACTGCCATCGGATACCAGCTTGCAACCCAAAAGCGTCCGCTTGTTTTGGTCGGTGACGGCGGCTTCCAAATGACTGGACAAGAAATCTGTCATTGCCCAAGATACAAAATCAACCCTATCTTCATCGTAATCAACAACAGGCGGTGGGGTATGGAGCAACTGTTCCATCCTGACGCACGGTTCAATGAACTGGTGGATTGGCCTTATGCACGGTTGGCTGAGCTTTGGGGCGGCAAAGGCTACCGCGTGGAAAACTGTCAACAACTCTACGAAGCGCTCAAAGATGCACAGAAACAGCAGTACTTCACGCTCATTGAAGCGGTTACGGAACGTGATGAACTTTCCAAAGAGTTAATGGCGTGGATTACTGAACAAAAAGGCTGAAAATTAGGGTTTAAGCAGTTTTTACTGCTTCAACTGAACGTTGCAAGACCATTGCGGCGACATCTTGGTTTGGCCAACTGCCTAAACCGCAGTCAGGACCAGTAAAGGTCAGGAGTTCACCGTATTTTTCTTTGGCAAACAAGTAACGCTTCCTAATTGCTTCAACTGGCTCTGCAAGTTGCTCGTTTGTGGGTTTTTCGAATCCTTTCTCGTTTTGTTCTGCCCAAATTGCGTCGATGTCGGTGCGTGCTATGCCGACGCGAATCTGCTTGTCCGCTTCTTCAAGCATGCTTTTGGATACGTCGTTGATGTTTCTTGGTGACGCAGCGTACTCGAAGGAGAGGACGTCTAAGCCTTTTACGTTGAGCAGGTTGCGGATTCCACTGGTGAAGTGCAGGTGGATTTGCCGTGTTGGTCCTTGGAAATCGTAGGCTTTCTGCAGGGTTTCAACAATCAACTCTGGCGTGGCAGTCAGGTTAGTGTGACCGTAACTGGGTTCATCAATAGAAATTACCCGTGTCTCCATGTATTTGCTGTTTATTATGGCGTTTTTTGCGAAACGGTTGATTGTTTGAGCAAAACCTTCCAGCACATCTGGGTAAGCTACAGCGCCAACCTCATGCAGGTACTGTTCTAAAGGTCCAAAAATGGAAACGCGAAGGAGGATTTTTTTGCCGAATTCTTCGCTTAACTCTTTGGCGTACTTGTTAAGCACGTAAATTTCGGGCAGTACCGCCTTGTTTTGGTCAACAACAAAGGAGCCCTTAGCCATTGCTTCATGAACGGCGTCGCCGACCTGTCTTAAGCCGCTAAACTGTTGTGGAAAATTGACTACGTCAAGTCCAGTAGCGAGTTTTTTTCTGAAAGAGTCTATTACTGGTTGGCAAAAGTTTTTTTGGGTAAATTCGTCGGCGGTTGGGTCTTGACCGTTTATGATTGCCTCTCGGGTTTTGAGGTAAGCTTCAGCGAATGTGTCCCGTTTTACTCCTGTTGGAAGTGGGAAACTGCCGACATCATCAATTAATGGCTGCATAAACAAAAATTGTGTTAGAATTCTATTAAAGTTAATGCAACAATTAACCCGCGCAAAAAGGTGACTCAAACAGCAGCAGAGACTTAAGTTTTATATCGCCAGCACTGCAACCATGTGTAAGGTGAATTCGGAATGAAAGAATGGGTTAGCGTACTAGTTGGGCATCATAACGATGTAGGTCCTACAATTATGAATTGGGAACAGCATGGTTGGCATTTGTTTTCTTACTCAACAGCAGGCATGGGCGGGTCGCTGAATTACACCGTAAACCATTACCTGCTTTTCTTCAGGGGCGAATAAAACTCAAGTTTTTGGCTTGAAAAGCATCGTTTCACCCTACCCCCTATAGGTTTCAACATAGAACCACTAATAGGATCCTAATAGGTTGGTAAAATTTCAAAAAGCTCGTTATGCTGGCGGCATGAAATTGGTTTTGCCTAAGTATGTTGCTGTGCGTTTGGCGGCTTTTGAAGTCTGGTAAAGTTTGCTAATGTTGTTCATTAACTGGTAAGCGGCTTTTAGCGCCAAATTAAGGTTGTTGTTTGTCAAGAATTTGGCTTCAATGTTTAGCTGTGCGCCTTGGATGTCTGCGGCGATTTGGATTCCACCGTCTTCAGTTACCCATTTCAAGGTGACGCCTCTGCTGGTTTCTGACATGCCCAGCCAACGCAGTAAGCCGAACCAGCGTCCTTTCAGGTCATCGATAACCTGCTGCGTCATCAAGTCTGATGGCAAGTAAGTTTGGAGAAGTGTTGAAGTGTTCTCTTCATGTGGCTCGTGGTTGAGTTTTAGTTTGGTGATTTTTGGGGTTACGTTGTAGCCTTGTGGGCTTTTTTTGATGATACCTTCATCTTCAAGACGCGTCAGTATGCGTGATAGGGTTTCTGGGTGAATGCCGCAGCGTCGTTTCAGCCCGTCAAAAGTGAACATGGTTAGGTCTTCTTTTTCGATGAGCGAAAGCACGTCAGTGTCCCGTTCATTGAAATTGTAGCCTGTGGGCAGAAAATGCCAATCGACATTCAGGATTGGTATCATTAAGTTATAATTGTGGGTGTCATGAGGCTTTTGAATGTTACCCCACTTCACCTGCATTTCCGATGGAAACTGCGTGTTTTCAGAAAAAACAGAAAAGCTAAAGAGGCAAACTATGCATAAGTTTAGGTAACCCAGCAAGGGGCAAAACTGGGGTAAACTAATTGTTCTTTAAAAAATTGAATAACTTGAAAAATTGTTCCGTTTAAAGTGAAGAGAGAGCGAAAAGTAGAATGAAAAATACTGACACGCTCACGGTAAAGGAGCAGGCTGTAATTAGAGGTTTTGATAAAATTAGTCAACTATTTAACCAAACCAACATAGTTGCATCTTACAATCAGCTTGTTTGCCTAAAAAATGGACAACCAGTAGACTACATAATTCTAAAAGTGAATCAAGCGTTCGAAAAACTCGCAGGATGCAGTAAAAACGAGGTTATAGGCAGACGCTTCTCAGAAGTTATACCACAAGACCCCAGTGAAAAGCTGTCTGACAGAATAGAAATCCTTGCAAACGTAGCATTAACAGGCATACCAACCGAGTCAGAAAGATTCCTCAAACAATTCCAGAAATGGTTCCACCTTCGCCTTTACAGTCCTGAAAAAGGCTTCTTTTTAGAATTAATGGAAGATATAACTGAAAGAAAACATATTGAAGCTGCATTAGGTTTAGCTGCACAAAACATTAAACAGTTATCTACTTCAGAAAATGGCATACTAGTTTTGGATGCTCAAGGCGTAACTACTCATGCAAACTCTAAAATGGCAAACATGCTTGGTCACAGCATAAACGAAATTGTCGGCAAAGCTTTTCTTGATTTTTTAGATGAACACGCCAAAGCCATTGCACGTGAAGCAGGACTACCATTTAAAACCCTCAAGAATAAACGTTTAGAACTTGAGTTTCTGCACAACGGTGGCTCACCAGTTTATGCTTTAGTTGAAACATCTGAAATATTCGGGGAAAAAGGAGAACTTGATAGCCTAGTTTTAAACGTCACAGACGTTTCTGAACGAAAACGCGTAGAGGAGGCACTTGCAAAAAGCCAAAAAAAGTACAGCGGCCTATTTCAGCACCTAACTGACGGTTTTGCTTGCTGCCAAGTACAGTTTGACAAAAACGGGTTCCCAAGTGACTGCAGTTTTTCAGATGTCAATTACGCTTTTAGAAAGTTAACAGGCATAAAAGATAAGCCGATTCTTGGCATAAAAGTAAGCGAAGCCTTTCCAGTTTTAAAACAGATTTTTCCTGACTGGCAAAAAATCTTGGCTACCGTAGCTGTTAAAGGAAAAACTGTGAACCTCGAAAAATACGTTGGCAAATTTGACAAGTGGTTTGCTGCTCAAGTGTACTGTCCAGAAAACGGGTACGTGGCAGTACTTCTTCAAGATATTACTCAACGCAAAAAAACTTTATCCGCACTAAGACAAAGCGAGAAACAATACAAAAAACTTGCAAACAGCATAACTGACTTGTTCTTTGCGGTTGATTCTTCACTAAAATTCACTTACTGGAACATTGCAAGCCAAAGATACACTGGAATAAACTCTAGTGAAGCTGTTGGAAGAAGAGTTTACGAAGTTTTTGGCAGAACAAAAACAACCAGACATGCAGTAAGAGTTTTTCTCGATGTTATGCGCACTCGGAGAGCACAAACGTTCACTGATAAAATGCCTAAAGGCGACCAAAACTGCGTCTTCGAAATGCGTGTTTACCCCACTGGCAATGGGATTTCCGTGTTTGCCCGCGACATAACTGAACGATTAAAGCTTCAACAAGCTTTAGAGCAGTACACATTGCATCTTGAGGAACTGGTGAAAAATCGCACAGAGAAACTAAAAGGCGTGGAACGGTTGGCGGCTATCGGCGAAACCGCAGGAATGATAGGTCATGACATCCGCAACCCACTACAATCAATCATTGGAGAAGTGTATTTAGCTAAGGAGGAACTGAAACAGTTTCCAGAAGGTTCAAGCAAAAGCAGTCTTGCTGAAAGCGTCAATTCAATCGAGGAACAAGCCAGCTATATCAACAAGATTGTTACTGACCTGCAAGATTACGCTAAACCACTCCAACCACTTCTCCAAGAGGTTGATTTAGAGACAGAAATTGAAGACGTCGTTTCAAGTTTAGATGTACCTGAAACGGTTGAAGTTTCATATTTTGTTGAACACCCTTTTACAAAATTTAGAACGGACACGTCTTTCATTAAAAGAATACTAACTAATTTAGCGCTAAATGGGTTGCAGGCAATGCCTAACGGCGGAACACTTTCAATTTACGCTTTCCAAAGGGGCAAAACGGTGACTGTCGCTGTTTCTGACACTGGCGTTGGAATACCTGAAGAGGTTGTGGATAAAATTTTCAAGCCCTTGTTCACCACAAAATCGAAAGGACAAGGCTTCGGGTTGGCAGTGGTAAGAAAACTTGTTGAAGCCTTAAACGGTTACATAGCTTTTGAAACAAAGCCTGAAAAGGGAACCACCTTTATTTTGGAGATTCCCCTTGGCTAAATAAAAAAGGTTAGCGTAGGCTGGTTTTTTCGCCTGTTACAATGTAAAGTATTGATTCGCAAACGTACACTGCGTGGTCAGCGATGCGTTCAAGATACCGTGTCATGAGTGCACTGGAGATTACACATTTGCTGCTGGCTTGCTCTTCGTCTATTAACCGTTTCAGGTGGTTGAGGTACATTTTGTCTACTTCCCGTTCAGTTACCGAAATAGTTTTCGCTAAAGCGACGTCATGTTTGCGTAACGCGTCAACACTGATTTTTACCATTTGCAGAACCTTTTCGCTCATTTCTTCAAGGTAAGCTCTTGTTGCAGGGTCGCATTCTTTTAACCCGTTTACTTGGTCGCTGACGTAGGAGATGTCGAGGGCGTATCTGCCGTATCGTGCAAAGTCGTAGCCGATTTTCATGTAAGACTTGATTGTGCGTAGGTCGGAGGCTACTGGTTGGAAGCGGGCGATAAGTTCGAAGGTGCGGTCTTCAACTTTGTCAGCCATAAGCATTAACCGGTCTGACATGTCTCGGACTTGTCCCTGCACCGTTAAGCCGTCAATGTATCCTTTGATTGACACTGACAGTGTGTGGTAGGTTAATTCGCCCATTCTTGTAAGCAGTACTGATTGTTCTTCTAATCCAATGTCAATAAGTCTGTTCATACGTTATCTCTCTTCATGTTTAACCGAATTCTCCGGTAATGTATTTCTCAGTCAAATCGTTCTTGGGATTCTCGAAAATTTGTCGGGTTTCTCCAAACTCGATAAGTTCACCCAGATACATGAAGGCAGTGTAATCTGAAACACGCGACGCCTGCTGCATGTTGTGGGTTACAATGACCACAGCGTAATCTCGTTTAAGTTCAATTATGAGTTTTTCAATTTTTGCGGTAGCGATGGGGTCAAGAGCTGAACAGGGCTCATCCATCAAGATAACTTCAGGCTGTAACGCGATAGCCCTTGCAATGCAAAGTCTTTGTTGTTGACCGCCTGAGATGCTTGTGCCAGGTTTTTTGAGGTCTTCTTTGACTTCTTCCCAAAGCGTGGCTTGTTCCAAACTGCGTTTCACTACTTCATCAAGGTTTTTGCCTTTTTTTGTTCCAGTTAATTTTAAGCCTGCTGCAACGTTGTCGTAGATGCTCATTGTTGGGAACGGGTTTGGTTTCTGGAAAACCATGCCGACGCGTCTTCGAATTTGCACTGGGTCCATTTGTCGATCGTAAATGTTTTGGCCGTCAAGCAGTATTTGACCAGTCATTTTTGAGTTGGGAACGAGTTCGTGCATGCGGTTGAAGCAACGTAGGAAAGTGGATTTACCGCATCCTGATGGTCCAATTATTGCGGTGACGGTGTTTGGTTTCACGGTCAAGTTTACTGATTTTAGGACTTGT
>JAWRIR010000153.1:0-25950 GCA_040268405.1 Thermoproteota archaeon
TACAGGGTTTTTAGGAGTTGTATTGAACGTTTAGTTAATGGTTCCAAAGTCTTCCCTTTAGTCATGTTTTGTTAAGTTAAACCTTTACAATAGTAGCATTACTTGCTTAAGAACATGACTCTGCAAAGCCAGCAAAAAATAGTGCCGCATCAAAAAATGTAAATGAAAAAATAAACATAAAAAACCAAAAAGATAGGGCTTGCCAATTAAAAATTGGAGACTTTTATGGTGTTAGCCTTACTCTGTCGCGTGGGTACAGGGTTGCTTCGCGGATATTCTTTCTGCCGGAAAGAATCATGGTTAAGCGTTCAAGGCCGATTGCCCATCCAGCGTGTGGCGGCATACCCCAATCGAATGCTTGGAGATGGAACTTGAAGGAGGCGGGGTTTAATCCTTTTTCTTGCATTCTGCCCATGAGTTGTTCTTTGTTTTCGATTCTTGTTCCGCCGGAAACAAGTTCGATGTAACGCCACATCAAATCGAAGCCTTCGCAGACTTCTGGGTTGTCTTTTCGTGGCTTTATGTAGAATGTTTTGGCTTTTGATGGCCAATCAGTTACGAAGTAGAAGAATGGGTAAAGTTTGCCCAGTTCCCTGAAAGCTTCTGTTGGGATGTCTTCGCCCCACGGGATTTCTACTCCGTGTTCTTTGAGGCTTGCAAGCACTTCAGTGTAAGTTAAACGTTTAAAGGGTAATTCTGGAACTTCAAACTTGTACTTGAGCAAGTGCAATTCGTTTGCACATTTCTCTTTAACTGTGACGAAAACGTGGTGTATTACTTGTTCAAGCAGCGCCATCACGTCATCAGCGTTTGCGAATGCTTGTTCAATGTCTACGCTTGTGAATTCACTTAGGTGCCGTCGGGTGTGTGATTCTTCTGCACGGAAGAATGGACCAACCTCAAACACCTTTTCCATACTCATGGTTAACTGTTCCTTGTAGAGTTGTGGACTCTGGGCAAGGTAAGCTGTTTGGTCGAAATATTTTACGCTGAAAAGTTCTGCGCCGCCTTCTGTTGCGGAAGCAATTATTCGTGGAGTGTGAACTTCAAGGTAGCCTTTTTCGAAGAGGAAGCTGCGGATTGCTTGTGTTGCGGTGTGTTGGATTTTGAAGACTGCAAGTGTGGTTTCTGTTGTCAGGTCAAGCGCTCTTGCGTCGAGGCGTGCTTCAATGTTTGCCGGTGTTTTGCCGGTTATGTCGATTGGCAATTGCTCGATTGCTGTGTTTAGAAGTTTTAGTTCGGTTGGGATGATTTCGATGCCGCGTGGGGTCATGTTGGTTTTTTTAACTGTTCCCTTTACGGCTATGCTGAATCGTTTTTGTAAAAGGTCAGATTTTTGCAAGACTTCAGGGGCTATGCGTTTTTTGGGAATAGTAATCTGGATAGTGCCTGTGCTGTCTTGCATGATGATGAAACGGATGCCGCCAAGGTCTCGGACTTCCTGTACAAACCCAAACAGGGTAACCTCTTGGGTATCTAAGTCTGGAGAAACCTTGCTAATGTTGTGAGTTCTTGTCCAGTCTCCAATGAAGTCCATGTTCATGGCTGCTTCAACCGTTAATCAGCGAATTCAACGCGAATAGACATTTTCCTTACGCTTTGAGCGATGCCTTTGAGCGCGGATAGGTCAAATGGCAGTTGTTGTCCACGTTTGCGTTTTAGGATGACACGTGTTTCGGTTGTTCCGTCGGGTAGCCAAATGGTGTTGATTGTTAGGATGCTGAAGGGTATGAAGAGGTCTTCGAGGAATTTGCGGTCGTCAACGCCGTATTCGAGTATGCGTACGTTTTTGTTGGTTTCGTCGCTGAGTGCTTTGATGATTTTGCCGCCGTAACCCAGTAAACGTGGTACGTCACCGTGTCCGACAAGGATTGCTAATGTTTTTTCTACTTCAACTGCTTTGTAGAAGCAAACGTTTTGGAGCGTAGGATACTTATCTTCCATGTTGAGTAGGAGTCTGGCGATTCTAAGGTCTAAATCGGTAATTTCTCCAGCCTTTACTTTGGCTGAACATTTCTGGCATAGCATGCCGCTTTTTAGGCAGAAACTGCATAGTTCGGTTTTCATTTTTGAATCGCCTTCATTTATTGTAAATAGGAGCACGGAGTTTTAGAGCAACTTTTTGAGGCTAAATTGGGCAGTCAGCGTTGAAGGACTATTTCGATTGTGCTTACGTTGCTGAGTTGGGCGTCCTCATCTTGAGGTTGAACCTGATCGGTTCCGATTGCGATTGCTTTGACTTTAACATCTGGAAGGAATTTGCGTCTTACAACTTCAGCCACGTCGATGGCTCGGCTGATTGCTTTTCCTCGCGCTTTAATGTTAACTTCTTTAGCTCCACCATGGAAGAAGGTAATGCAAGCAAGCACGTAATTCATTATTGGTTTTTTGCCGATCAACACTGCATTTGCTTCTGACATGGCTTTAGCTTACTCCTAAATTAGCATTTTAAGATGCGGTTTAAGTAGCTTTTTTTACGGACATAAATACATTGTGGTGCAAGATGTTTTTTCTGGCTTAAAAAAAAGACGTTCCAAGAACGATAACTGAAAAATGAACTCAAAGCGGGCTTAATTATGCGACCACAAACCCAAACTACCCAATAGGAAAGATTTCAACATACTTTTGGGCTGCTTTTTAGCCATTGGCACCTACCCCCTATAGGTTTCAACATACAACCACTAATAGCATCCTAATAGGATCCAAATAGGCTGGCTAAACTTTTTTACTAACGCCAAGTTTAGGTTTTAGGATAAAGCCTTTATCAAGTCAATAACACTACATTTCTAAACAGGAAGAATCCAAAGATGAGCACTCAACCAGACTGGTTTAAAATCTTAACCGATTGCAAAAACAACGTTGAAAAAGCAATAAAACCACACCTAGAAACAATCCATGAACCACTGCCCGACCTTGGCAAAGGCGCAGGCGGAGACGCAATGAAACCAGCAGACTTAGCCGCGGAAAAAGCCATCGTAGACACACTACAAAGCCACGGAATCTCATTCTCGCTTATTAGTGAAGAATCTGGCTTTGTGAATTATGGTAGCCATCCAGAAGACTGCTACGTCACAATTGACCCAATCGACGGTACAACAAACTTCCTTAGAGGTCTACCGTTTTATGCGTCATCTATTGCGATTTCAAGAAAACCAGTCATGAAAGAAGTTTACGCAGCCTTAGTCACTGACCTGTACCATGACATTACGTACATAGCTCAGGAAGGCAAAGGCGCTTACCGTGACGGCGAAAAAATCAAAACTTCAAACGTAACGTCACTTCAAGAAGCCGTACTCGGCATGGACCTGAACACTTACAAGGTAGCTGAAGTAGCACCTAAACTAACTGATTTAATCCAGCACACAAAACACATCAGGCACTACGGCGCAAACGCATTGGAACTCTGCTATGTTGCTAACGGGTTAACTGACGCGTTTGTGGATATCCGTGGAAAACTGCGTACAACCGATGTTGCAGCAGGCTTTTTGATAATTAAAGAAGCAGGCGGCTTAGTAACCGGCATGGATAATCAGCCAGTTAACGTGCCATTAGACCCCAAGCAGACCTTAAAGTTTGTAGCGTCAGGTAACACCAAAATCCACGAGACAATTCTCGGATTGGTCAAACCCTAATGCTAAAACTCCTTTTCCCACACCCCGCAGCCCTAATAAAAACGCAAAAAACCAAAACTCTTCTTATCGCTGACCCGCACATCGGCTGGGAAAATGAGCTGCAAGGAAAAGGAATCCACGTACCCAGCCAAACAATCAAACTTTTTGACAAACTCGCCATCTTAATCGCCCAATACAAACCCGACAGCCTCATAATACTAGGCGATGTTAAGTACACCGTTATGACCGCCCAACGAGGCGAATGGCATGACATCCCAGAGTTTTTCGGAAAACTCTCAAGCATAATCAAAGACATCTCGATAGTGCGGGGAAATCATGACGCCAACTTGGAGCCGCTTTTGCCTGAAAACGTCAAGATGCTTCCTGCAACTGGCGCTGTTGTTGGTGACGTGGGGGTTTTTCATGGGCATAAGTGGCCTTCACCTGAACTTTTGAAGTGTAAAACTTTGGTTATGGGTCACTTGCATCCTGTTGTGGTGTTTCGTGACCCTGCAGGTTTTAAGATTACACGGCAGGTGTGGATGAAAGCAAACTGTGATACGGAAGCTTTAGCGAAGGTTTTTTTGGAGAAACACGGAACCAAGTTGGAAGGGTCAGTTGAGCAGACGCTAAAGAAGCATTATGGGTTCAAAGCAAATACGTCAGAGTTGTTAATTGTGCCTAGTTTTAACGATTTTCTTGGCGGCAGACCGATTAATGAGGCTCATCCGAGAAAAGAGACAGGCAGTGAAGGCTTGATTGGTCCAGTGTTACGTTCCGAGGCGGTTGACGTAGCGCGTTCGGAGCTTTACTTGCTTGACGGCACGTATCTTGGCACGTTAAATCAGCTTAAAAGCGTTTAACATGCCACCAAGAAAACGCATTGTTTGAAAAAAGGCCGGGCATTCCTGAGAAATAGAGGTAGCCTGTTCAAAGAAGGATTTAGCCATTAAAAGCCTGCTTTTGCAGGGCACAAAACTTATTGAGGCGGAAAACCCAACAGTCTGTGGTGACCTATTTTGTCTTCAGAAAACAATGACGATTTTCCTGAATGGTTCAAGAAACGCCGTGCACAATCTAAAGACCCCTTCTTCGGCGACATCGATAACATGTTTCGTGAAATGGAAAAAATGATGGAAGATGAATTCAAAACCTTCCAAGAAAAGGTCCCAAAAGAATACATTAAAGAACGTAAACTGCCGGATGGAAGCACCGTTAAAGAGCTTGGACCATTCGTGTACGGTTACAGCATGAAAATTGGTCCCGACGGCAAACCAGAAATTCAAGAGTTTGGCAACCTAAAAAAAAGCCTTAAAGGTCCCGAAGTAAAAGAAGAACGTGAACCCCTCGTTGACGTAATTGATAACGCAACTGAAATCCGCGTCGTCGTCGAGTTGCCGGGCGTTGAGAAAACTGACATTAAACTGCATGGAACTGAGGATTCCTTAACAATTTCGGTTGATACACCGCAGTACAAGTATTACAAGGACGTAGATTTGCCAACTAAGACACGTATCAAAGAGGCAAGGTCAACCTACAAGAACGGAGTTTTAGAAGTAGTTATTCCAAAGCTTGAGCCGTCAAGTAATCCTAAAGGCGAGCCAATCAATATAAGCTAAACTAAAAGCCTAAATTCTCCATCTTTTCATAGAATATTGCAGTGTAGTAATGACCGATAACTCTGAAATAGAAACGTTAAACGCTATTTGCAAGCAAGCTAAAGCAGCAGGCAAACTTTCAGGCGACAACATTAACGAGTTGTACGAGCTTTTTGGGCAACGTTTCACCAAAGCTTTAGACACGCTTAAGGATAACAGGGTTAAGAAGTACGTTTTCAAGCCCAGCATGCGTGTTGTCTGGATTGTTATTGGTCGTGAACGTGACTACTTGATTATGCCTGAAGCTGAATACTGCACTTGCGACGACTTCTATTTCAGGGTGCTTGACAAGAAGGTTCACATGTGTTATCATCTTTTTGCTCAAAAAATCGCGGCGAATTTAGGTTGGTTTGAAACTATTGATGCTGTTGACGAAAACTATGACATGCTCATGAATGAGTGGAAAAAAGCTACACCTTAAATATTTAGATGTTACAAGAATAGGTAAACACAAGGAGAATCTCGATGGATCTAAGTGCATATTTCACAATCTTGCAGTATCTCTTGATGGGTGCAACCGCTGTTGCTTTACTGTTAATCTTCCTTTACGTTTACTACGGTAAAGACAAGGAAGAAGAAAAAGAAGAAGAATAAACCCGCCTTTTTTAGCCTATTATTCTTCTTGTTCGCCGCGAAAAGATAAAGAAAAGCGCGAACATCACAACCGCAATTATAATACTAATTATTATTAGCCAATTTGAGTCAGGTCCCGCACCAAACACAATCGGGATTGGACCAATAAAAACGACTCCGCCTACACTGCCAGAACCACCACTCAAAACTGCACCAACAACCAAAACAATTATGCCAATGAAAACCAGCGCGAAACCCAACAGTAAAATGTTAAACAGTCTGCTAGAAACAGTGATACCATCCGATTGACCCTCGGGCTGTTCTTGACTTTCAAACACGACTCTTTTTACCTCAACATCAAATAATACCATATTGCAAGCACAATGGTTAGAGCTAACGCAAGTATCACAACAGTTTTTACTGATTTTTTGTCAGTGCCAAAAATTATCGGGATTGGCCCAATCATGATAACGCCTGCACCACGAACTTTGCTTCCACCTTCGCCTTCGGTTCCGCGTGATTTGCCTGCTGAAACCAAAATGGACACTACCACTATTACGACTCCGACTGCGATTAGGATGAATCCAGCTGTGTAAAGCGTTGAGAAATCCATTTTGCGTCAGGATATCTTGCTTTTTGGGTTTTAATAAACTTAGCCAAAACAACTTTTTTGAATGGTAAACTATAAACAAGCAGAACACCTATCTTGTGCAACGCAAATGACAACCCAAGACATTATTCAAGCCATTCTCGCTAAACATCCTGAAATGTCTGAACAGCAAATTCAAGAAACCCTAACGCAGGAAAGGACGCGTTCAGGCGGATTGTTAGGTGACGAAACACTTCTACGGTTAATAGCAGCGAAACTGGGCGTTGAGGTTGTCCAACAGAAAACTGAGTTCAGCAGGATTTTGTCGTCAGGACGCCTGTTTGCAGGTTTGAATGATGTTTCGGTTGAAGGCAGATTGGTCGCTGTTTTTCCAGCCCGCAGCTTTAACGGTGGCGAAAAAAGTGGCAAATTCGCTAACTTAATGATTGTTGATGACGACAGCATCTTACGCGTGGTTTTGTGGAACGAGAAAGCAGAAGTTGTTGAGAACGGCGAATTGAAAGCTGGTCAAATTGTTAAGCTTCTGCACGGGTACACGCGGGATGACCAGTACGGCAAAGTTGAGCTTCATTTGGGCAATAAAAGCAGAATAGAAGTCAACGATAATCCCCAAACAGAGTATCCTGGCGTGGAAAAGTTTGCTTCAAAAATAGGTGAAATCACCAACACCTTTAGCAACGTGCATTTGGCGGGCATGGTGAAAGAAGTGTTTGGTTCAAAAACCTTCACTAAAGGCGACGGCACAGAAGGCAAACTTTTACGGTTCACATTATCCGACGGTTCAGCAGAAACCAATGTTGTAGTCTGGAACGACAAAGTAAACGAACTCGAACGGCAACTTAAACCCACAGCCTGCCTAAGCATAATCAACGGCAAAGTCAAAGAGAAAGAAAGCGGCGGCTTCGAAATCCACATTGACTCAACAAGTTTTGTACATGTTAAACCCGTCACCATTCAAATGACAAAAATATCAGACCTAAAAGAAGGCGAAATTGTTAACGTTGAAGGCGACGTTTCAAACGTTGACCCAATAAAAGAAGTAACAACCGGCAAAGGCGAACAAATCAAACTCCTCACTTTTGAGATAAAAGATGAAACTGGCGCGGTAAGGGTTTCTGTTTGGCGTAACCAAGCCGAAGAACTCAGCGATTTGAAGCTTTGTGATGATGTTACTATAGAAAACGCGTTTGTTAAGAAAGGGTATGGAAATAAATTGGAGTTATCCACTCGCAGTGGAACCCAATTTACAGTTAAGTCTATTTGAGTTTCTCGACGATAGCGTCTGCCATGTCGCTTGTTGTTGCTTTTCCGCCTAAATCGGCTGTTCGGACTTTGCCTTCAACAAGCACGTCGATAACTGCTTTTTCAATCTTTTTAGCTGCTTCTTTCTCGCCAAGGTAGTCAAGCATCATTGCACCTGCAAGTATAGTGGCGATTGGGTTTACGCGGTTCATGCCTGTGTATTTTGGTGCGCTACCGTGGACTGGCTCGAACATGCCGTAAGTGTTTCCGATGTTTGCGCCTGCTGCTAAGCCGAGGCTGCCGGTTACTTGTGCGGCTTCGTCGCTGATTATGTCGCCGAACAGGTTTGTGGTGACCATGACGTCGTAAGTGGTTGGTTGTTTGATTAGTTGCATTGTTGCTGCGTCAATGTGTAAGTCGTCAACGGTGACTTCAGGGTATTTTTTGGCTACTTCTTTGACTGCATCTTTGAATATGCCGTCGGTTACGCGTAGGATGTTGCCTTTGTGGATGTATGTTAGGTGCTTTTTGCGTTGCATTGCCATCTTGAATGCGTACTCGGCAACTTTGGTTGAAGCTTCTGTTGTGATTATTCTAAAAGCGACACTTACGCCTGGCGCTATCAGGGCTTCTTTGCCTGAGTACATGCCTTCAGTGTTTTCTCTTACCACGACTAAATCAATGTCTGGTTTGAGGGATTCTACACTTGGAAAGCTTTTACATGGACGAACGTTAGCGTATAAATCGAACATTCTGCGCAGGGTAACTGCAACGCTGACGGGTGCTCCTGGTTCTTCGGGGGTGGTCATTGGACCTTTTAGGCACGCATCAGTTTTTTTAATCATATCAACGGTTACTTGCGGAAGGTTTGTTCCGTGTTCTGGAATGCAGTGTGCGCCTGCTTCTCCGTAGAGATAGTTAAGTTTAAAGTTTGAAGTCTTTTGGACGGCGTCAAGAACCTTGACTGTTGCGTCGGTTACTTCTGGACCGATGCCGTCGCCTTTAAGGACTGCAATATTGTAAGTTTTTCCCATCTGATTTCTACCTTGAAGATTAATTGTTAATGTTTTCATTTATCAGCATATCGTTTAGACAATTGACTTCTAACGGGCAAAATGAACAATTATTCACATTGAAGAGTAAGAAAGGCAGGGGTTTTATTGGGAGTTGGCTAAATGGCTTGATATTGCTTTTGCATAGTAGTCAACAGATGGAAAACTTGGGACGAAATCTGTGGCTGAAAGACCAATTATTGAGAGGTATTGAATTCCAGAAACTTCCGAGAGCTCTTTTTGTAGTTTCAGTAAATTGTCCACGTCGGAGTAGATACAGTGAAGCAGCATATCATAGTCGCCGATTGTGTGAATCACCGTTAACACGTTAGTCATTTTAGAAAAAGAGTCATACATTTTTTGAGGGTCAGCCCCTGCAAGAGTGGTAACCAAAAAGAAGACGTGCCCCTTAAAACCGCATTTTTTAAGGTCAACAGTAACAGCGGCACTGTGAATTACGCCTTCACTTTTCAACCGGTTATATCGCCTGATAACAGTGTCAACACCTAAACCCAAAGTTTTAGCAATACTGCTAAAGGGCATCTGAGCATCCTGCATGAGCAAACCAATAATTTTCAGGTCCAACCGGTCCATTACTTGTTAGCCTCCAGAAGCCCGTTTAAATCAATGTTTTGAGGTCGAGCTACAGCTTTTTCTACGCTTGTCCAGATGCTCGTGTTAACTTGCAAAACTGCGGGTTCCTTCTTTATGGCTTCAATAACCCGTTTTAGCGCTTCAGTGTTTTCTAAGAATAGAAACACGATGAGGTTGTAGCTTCCTACGCCTCCTGAGCAGAAGTCTGCGCCGGGAATGCTTTTAATGTATTTTAGAACGTCGTCAAGTTTTGAGGGAACTGCTTTGACGCCTAAAGTGGCGATGCAGCCGTAACCGAACATGTTCAAGTTTACTAGCAGAAGTGAACCAGTGATTACGCCGTTTTCTTTAAGCAGGCGTACGCGGTTGCTTATGGTGTTTTTTGAGACACGTAACTCTTCAGCTAAATCAGTGAAACTTGTTCGTGCATCAACCTGCAAAGCTTTAATGATTTTCAAATCAGTTGCAGTTATCTTAAACGGAGACACCCCTAATTGCCAATTTCAATTGTATAGATGGTTACCCATATCATTGTTTCTTGTTTAAATAATTTAAGCAAAACACCACAAAACAACCGTCACGTTAAAGGACGTTTTAGGGTTCAACTTTGATTATCTGCGGAATCCTCCCGGCAGTACCCACTTTACCCTGATACAAAACAAGCACACCCAAAACCCCCGGAATACTAAGACCCCGCTTAATCCCAGCTGCAATACCCTCATCAACTGGACCCCTCACAACGTTGCCAACAGCCGTAGCAGCCGCATCCGCCAATCCAGCATCTCTACAAAAAACAGTTGCGGCCTCAGCGTCACCGAAGCTAAAGGCGTGACTAAACCTGCCGGAACTTGTCGCTACACCAATTGGAAACTCACTAAGCCTAAAACCAAAACGTTTCGACAACGGCTCATTTCCTGCAGCCAAAGCCACATCAATTGGCCTATCAGAAACCGCTGCGATTTCACCGCCGTCTTCCACAACTGCGACTTTGCAGCCAGCTTTTTGCATTTCAGCCACAGCTAAATCCGCGATGACTCCTGCGACTGCTGCCATGGGTCCAACGTCAGCTTTCTGTGCGACTAAAGCCATTAGATTCGCTACGACTGGCTCGTTGGGGGCGGGGATTGGGTCGTAGGTGTAAAAGAATTTTTGATGTGTTTTGATGTAGAGTTCGAGGTCTTTGTTGTTGCGTGTGATGGATTCTTTGGCGACTTCTAAGCCTTGGGGGGTGTCGCTGACTAAGTGGCATACGCTGTCTTTGTAGGTGTAGTTTTCTTTGAACAGTTTTTCTGGCAACTTATTTTACCCGGTTGCCGTTGTGCATGATATCAGAGTTAGAGTACCTAATCGATTTTATTGCCCTCGCTGGACAAGCATCAACACAAATACTGCACGCGCTACCAACACATTTTTCTTTGTTAAACTGAATCGACAAATCCTCAGCGACACTGATTGCTTCTACGGGACACAGGGCGACACAGGAGCCACAGTTGAAACATTTGTTGTTATCTACTTCTATGAGTTTGGGCACGGTTACTATTGCGCCTTTAGCTCTAAAAGCTGCCACAATTTTTTCAACGCCTTCATCAGGAACTTCAAGAACTATTTCGCCGCCCTTAGAGTTAATGTGAGCTGCCAAAATTGCTAGCATCACTTTGTTTTCTAGAATAACTTGGGAAACTACGGGTTCGGAAACCAAGTTCTCGTTTAACCGTAGAAGGATACGTGCCATAACTTTACCGTCCTAACAGTTTGGAAACATCTTCTGAAGTTACTATACCTAAGACTTTATGTTCAGAATCAATCACGGGCAAAGCGGAAATGTTGTGTTGTGCCATGCGTTTTGAAGCGATTTCTAATGGTTCATCCGGCTTGGCAGTAATAACTTTATGGGATTCTATGTCAGCAAGGGCGTGTTTGCCTTCAGCCATAGCACGGGTAATGTCCCATGACGTGACGATGCCGAGTAGTTTGCCGTGGTCATCTATTACGACGATGTGGTTTACTGATTTTGTTACTATGCGTTCGGCGATTGCGCGGATTTCCTCGTTTTCCATGCAGGTTACTGCTGGATGCATAACATTGGATACGAATGGGATTTCTTGTGTTTGACGCATCGGCTTAACGATTGTGTCAAGAGGAAGCCGCTCAATTGGCGATGTAAGAGTGAATTGACCTTCTTGAATCCAGCTTTTTAGTGTGCGGGAAACTTTCTTGGCCATTTTCAGGCTTGAAAGTGAGCTAACGCGGACTCTTTTGCCGTTAACATTGATTGAACCGGATTTGAGTTCAGCGTAAGAGACTTTGGCGAGTTTAGGTTTGTCTCGACGCATGACGCTGTAGTCGATTACGTCGGTGAAGATTTCGCTGTCTCGGATTGCAGTTTTTTGGGCTAAGCCCTCGTTTAGGAGTGGGATGGGAATGCCTAAACCGATGTACATGGTTGTGCCGTAACGTGTGAACGCGGCGCCTTGCAAGAATTCTGGGCTCATTTTTTTGGCGTCCCCTTTAACCATTAATGTGCCGTTGAGGTTTTTGGGGCTATGTTGTGTGCCTTCGCCAATGATGTAGCCTTGACCTCCGCCGAGGAAAATTTTGGTGCCAAACCCAATGGTTTCATAGTCTGGGTCGTTCATAAGCGGGTTTAATTCGCCTGCGCCTGAGAATGTGGCGTTCCGCATGCGGGGCAGGAGCTTGTTCATGTAAGTGTAAATTGTTTCGTCGCTACCGTTGATTGCGCAGTTGTAGCGTTGGTAGCAGTTTCGGAAGTTTAGCAGGTAAAACTGGTTTAAGTCATCTTTTGTTATGGTTGTTTTTACTGACGTGCGTGGGTAACAGTCAGTGCCATAAGCGGTGGCGCGGAGTTCAACCTCGTTGCCAGCGACTAAATCTTGGATGACGTGACCGCCGCCATACTCGAAGGGTTGTTTTTCTGAAGAGTTCGCAGCTCCAATGAAAAGGTCTACTGCGGCGCCAGGGTGGCAGACTTCCACGTCATTTAGCCATGCCCTCGTGATTTTGATTGGCGGGTCAGAATGGCCAAGGTTAACAACGGCGCCTGAAGAGCACATGGCTCCAAAAGTGCCTGTGGTTACAACGTCAACTTCTTTGAAGGCAACCTCTACACCGCTGCTTTCAACAAGTTTTTTCATTTCTTCAGCGGTTAAGACTTGGGCGTCGCCTTTCTGGATTTTTTGGTTAATTTCCTCGATTGTCCGTGTTTTCTTAGACAAGCAGCCTTACCTTGATGCCAATCGAAAGTAACCCAAACAATATAATATTTACGCAAAAAGCCGCCAATAAAACGAGCAAAACCAAGAAGAAGCATCAAAAATCAACCTGACGCCCACCTATTTGGAGCCTAATAGGATATCTATGCAGAAACCTATAGGGGGAGGCAGAATCACTAAGGGGGTAGGTGCTATTGGCTGAAAAGCAAGCTATTAGTATGTTGAAAAATGGTAGAAATTGTTAGGAACCCTGGCGGGTTTACCATTGTTTCCAGGGGATTTCGTCCATGTACTCGTTGAGGCTGCGAATTGATTTTTCGTTGTTCTTCTTTAGTACGTCGACGAGGGCTTCTGCGAGTTGTAGGTTGGTTATGACTGGTACGTTGAATTCTACTGCTTGGCGTCGGATGATGTAGCCGTCGGTTAGGATGTCTGAGTAGGTTCTTTGGCGGTTTGCGACTGGCACGTTTATGACTAAGTCGATTTTGTGTTCTTGTAGGTAGTCGAGGATGTTGGGGTTTGCTTGTGCGTCTTTGACTTTGTAGAGTATTGTTGTGTTTACGCCTGAAGCGTTTAGGACGTCTGCTGTGTGGGCTGTTGCGTAAATGCGGAAGTTCATGTCAGCAAAGGCTTTGGCGATTGGAACGACACGTTTTTTGCGTTCTTGGTCGCCGCCGACACTGATTAGAATTGCGCCGTCTTTGGGTGGAATGTGAACTTCTGCGGCTTGCAAGGCTTTGCTAAACGCGTCTGCAAAGTTTTCTCCGATACATGCGACTTCGCCAGTGCTTAGCATTTCCACGCCGAGAACTGGGTCTGCTCCGCTGAGACGCATGAAACTGAATTGTGGAACCTTAACGCCCACATGTGGAGCAACCTGCATGGGTGAAAGCTGAATTGTGAGTTTTTTGCCAAGCATCGCTAAAGTTGCTTGTTCAATCAGGTTTACGCCGCGGCATTTGCTGACAAACGGCATAGACCGTGAAGCACGCAAGTTGCATTCGATTACGTTTACGACGTCGTCTTTTACTAGGTACTGGATGTTGTATGGTCCACGGATTTTAAGTGCTTTTACGATGCGTTGGGTGCAGTCTTCGATTTTCTTTTGAACCTCAAGTTTGAGAGCTTGTGGTGGGATGGTCATGGTTGCGTCGCCGCTGTGGACGCCTGCGTTTTCTACGTGTTCCATGATTGCGCCGATTAGCACGTTTTCGCCGTCGCTGACGCCGTCAACTTCGACTTCTTTGGCGCGGCTGATGAATTTGCTGATGACGACTGGGTGGTCATGTGAAACTTTGGCTGCCAAGTTTAGGAAGTTTTCAAGTGAGGCTTCGTTGTAGGCTACACGCATAGCGCTGCCTGAGAGTACGTAGCTGGGGCGTACGATGACTGGGTAACCGATTTTTTCTGCGCTGCGTTTGGCGTCGGCGATTGATACGAGTTTGCTCCATGGTGGCTGGCTGATGCCAAGTTGGTCAAGGAGAGCGCTGAATTTAGAGCGGTCTTCGGCTAAATCGACATCGTGTGCGGTTGTACCAAGGATTTTGGCACCTAACTCCGTCAGTTTCATAGATAAGTTGTTGGGAATTTGTCCGCCGACACTTGTGATAACGCCCAAGGGGTTTTCTTTGTCGTAAATATCCATGATACGTTCGGTTGTGAGTTCTTCAAAGTACAGTTTATCCGACACGTCGTAGTCTGTGCTGACGGTTTCAGGGTTATAGTTTACCATGATGGCTTCTTGTATGCCGTTTTTCTTTAGCGCCCAAACCGTGTTAACACCGCACCAGTCGAATTCTACGCTTGAACCGATACGGAAGACGCCAGCGCCCAAGACGATGACTTTGCTTGAAGTGGTTGAGAGTTCAATATCGTCTTCGTCTCCGCCGTAAGTCATGTAGAGATAGTTGGTTTTGGCTGGGTACTCGGCTGCTAGGGTGTCGATTTGTTTTACTGAGGGAATGATGCAGTTGTTTTTTCGGAACTTGCGAATCGTATTCTCATCAGTGGTTTGGCAAACCGCGATTTGCTCGTCAGAGAAGCCGATGCGTTTAGCTTCACGGATAATTTCAACAGCGTTGGATTCGCCGAGGTTTAGATTGCGCAGTTTGTCTTCCATCTCAAGCATGTTCTTGATTTTGTTAAGGAAGAATGGGTCAATACCGCTAAGGCGATAAATTTCTGCGACACTTAAGCCCATACGGAGAGCTTTGCTGATTTTGTAAAGACGCTCGTCAGTTGGGTTTGCAAGTTCGTCGCGGATGCGTTCCTCAGATTCAGGTTCATAATCTTCGGGGTTGCAGACTAAACCGATTTTGCCGATGTCCAGCATTCGGACGGCTTTTTGAAGGGCTTCTTCAAAGCATCTGCCGATAGCCATGACTTCGCCTACGCTGCGCATTTGTGGTCCAACGTGGCGGTCGGCGTTCTTGAATTTCTGAAGGTCCCAACGTGGAATCTTGACGGTGATGTAGTCAAGGGCTGGTTCGAAGCAGGCGGTTGTGACTTCGGTTACTTTGTTAATTAATTCAGGTAGCAGGTACCCAATGGTTAGTTTGGTTGCGATGTATGCAAGTGGGTAACCTGTAACTTTGCTGGCAAGAGCGCTGCTTCTGGACATTCTTGAGTTTACTTCAATTACGCGGCATTCTTCTGATTTAGTGTGAAGTGCCCATTGGATGTTGCATTCGCCGACGATGCCGAGGTGACGGATTGCGTTTATGCTGATTGAACGGATTTTGTGGTATTCACGGTTGGTCATGGTTTGTGAGGGAGCAACTACGATGCTGTCGCCTGTGTGGACGCCCATGGGGTCAAAGTTTTCCATGTTGCACACGGTTAAGCAGTTGTCTGCGTAGTCGCGCATGACTTCGTATTCGACTTCTTTCCAGTGACCAACATACTCCTCAATAAGGACTTGACCGATACGGCTTTGCGCGATGCCACGGGTGACGATTTCTTTCAGTTCAGTAACGTTGTGGGCTACACCAGAGCCTTTGCCGCCCAGCGTGTAAGCGACACGAACAATAACTGGGTAACCGATTTCTTCTGCGGTTTCCATGGCAGATTTGAGGCTTGTAGCTGACTTGCTTTTCAGTGGTGGTACGTCGGCTTCAAGCATTGATTGACGGAAACGTTCCCGGTCGCCAGTGTCTTCAATGGCTGAGATGGGTGTGCCGAGAACTTTAACGTTGTACTTGTCAAGAACGCCGGTTTTTGCTAGTTCGATTCCGCAGTTTAATGCGGTTTGTCCGCCGAAACCCAGCAGGATGCCGTCGGGGCGTTCTTTTGCTATTACTTTTTCTACAAATTCAGGGGTAACTGGGAGAAGGTACACTTTGCCTGAAAGCCTTGGGTCAGTTTGAATTGTTGCAATGTTGGGGTTAATGAGAACGGTTTCTATGCCTTCCTCATGCAGGGCTTTTAGGCATTGGCTTCCACTGTAATCGAATTCGGCTGCTTCACCAATTTTGATTGCGCCGCTTCCAAGAACAAGAACTTTATGTATCCAATCGAATTTCGGCATTTACTTTGCCTCCAAAGTTTTTTTGAATTTATCAAACAGCATTTCAGTGTCGTATGGTCCAGGGGACGCTTCAGGGTGCCATTGAACAGCAAAGACCGGTTTAGTTTTGTGTTTTATGCCTTCAGTGGTTTTGTCGTTTGGGTTAAGGAACCAGGGTTCAAGCGGCGTCTGCTTTAGAGTTTCCATGTTTATAGCGTAACCGTGATTTTGAGTAGTAATATAACAACGTTTACTGGTCAGGTCAAGAGCAGGCTGGTTTTGAGCTCTGTGGCCAAACTTGAGTTTGTAAGTGTCAGCGCCCATTGCTAAAGCCAATATTTGAGCACCCAAACAGATACCCATGACTGGAAGCTTTTCAACCAGTTCACGGACGGCTTCTATGGTTTTTACGTTGCGTTTGGGGTCGCCTGGGCCGTTGCTGACAAAGATGCCGTCAGGATTGTAAGATAGGATTTCTGCGGCTGAGGTGTCGTAGGGTACTCGGATAACGTTTATTCCGCGTCTGAGGAGGTTGCGGATGATACTGAATTTTACTCCGCAGTCGATTAGGACAACTGTGAGTTTGCCGTCAACATTGTATTTGCAGGGTTTTTGGACAGAAACTTCCTTGACTAGGTCGGTTTGGTTTGGGTCTGCAATGTTGTGGCCATTCTTTAGGAGTGCTTCAAGGTTTGGTTCTTCGTTTGCGTCAAAAACTTGCAGCAGTCCAAGCATTACACCGTGGGTTCGTAGTTTTTTGGTTAATCGTCTGGTGTCTACGCCGTAGATGCCGGGGACGCCTTCGTCGGATAACCATTTGTCAAGGGTGCGGGTTGAAGCCCAATGGTATGGTTCAAGACAGAGTTCATGGATGACTAAGCCTTGAACTTGAATGTGGTCAGATTCAAAATAGAGGGGTAAGCCAAGGTTAAGCTCGTTTGAGGGAACACCATAATTGCCCACCATAGGGTAAGTTAAGGTTAAAATTTGTCCTTTGTATGAGGGGTCGGTTAAAGATTCAGGGTACCCAACCATTGAAGTTGAAAAAACTACTTCGCCGCTGATTTTTCCGGTGGCACCAAAACCTTTCCCGATAAATGACGTCCCGTCTTCAAGAAGCAGAACCGCTTTTTTACTCTTATCCGGCATACTGTGTTGTGACTCCAAAGTTCGATCTACCTATAACTTTAACTTTTATCATTAAATGACTGTGAAGAGTACGAATCCACGAGGGCATCTAACGTTTTTGACGCGTTTAAAAGTGCCGTTTTAAGGCTTAAAACTGCCTTTTCAGCTTGAGCATGACTTTTCACTCGTTCTTTTAAGGCTCTTTCAACCTCAACGGGTGAAGGTCCACCTTGAACTTTATAGGTTTCTACTAGTTTACGTGGATTAGTGCATTCAACAATGTCTTCCATTTTAACAGTTAACTCTAACCCGGCACTGTCTTTAGCGACCGCCTGAAGAAGTTGAGGTGTAGCGTCCAGCAGGGTCTTTTTAGATTCAATTAAAGCCTTTACAAGCGCACCTGCAATCTTGTGTGCCGTACGGAAGGCTACATTGTATTTGCGTACAAGCATGTTTGCCAACTCCGTCGCGCCCACGAAGCCTGATGCAGCTTTTTCTTCCACGTTACTGGAAACTTTGATGTTTGGAACCAGCTGGGCGAAAATGTTCAGGGATGCTTTAAGGTTGTCTGTTGCTGCCCAAAGTTTAGGGGTTACCTCTTGGAAGTCAAGATTGTAAGTTGTTGGTAAACTTTTTACTGCCGCTGCCGCCGCTACGTAATCACCAAGCGCGTAGCTGGCTCGTGCCCGAATGACTTCAAGGCATTCAGGATTCTTTTTCTGCGGCATAATACTGCTGGTGGATGTGAATTCGTCGGGCAACTCAACTGTGCCAAACTCTGCACTGCTCCAAATGATTAGGTCTTCAGCAAAACGACTCAAATTTACCGCTGTCAGAGTTAAAGCAGCGATTGTTTCAACAATAAAGTCTCGACTGCCAACCGCGTCAATAGAATTTTCCAAAACACTGCCAAAGCCTAAGAGTTCGGCGGTGCGTTTACGGTTGAGCGGGAAACTTGTGGTTGCCAAAGCACCTGCACCCAAAGGTGAAAGGTTGACGCGTTCATAAGTGCCCTGTAGGCGTTGCAGGTCGCGTCCTAAAGCGTCATACTGTGAAAGCAGGTAATGGGCGTAAGTTACTGGTTGAGCCGCCTGCAGGTGAGTGTATTCTAAAATGATTGTGTCTAAATGTTTAGCTGCAGCGTCAAGAAGGTTCTTTTGCATTTCCAAGATTTCCTGCATGATAACTTGAAGCTCATTGCGCAGGGTCATGCGGATGGCGGTTGTGACTTGGTCGTTTCGGCTTTTTGCTACGTGCATGTTGCCGCCGACTTCAGGTCCTGTATCTGCGAGAACAGCTTCTTCAACTGCCATGTGCACGTCTTCAGCAAAAGGGTCAAGTTCGCTGCCAACCTGTTTTGAGAGTGCTTTTAGAATTTTTGCGCCACTTTGCCATTGGATGATTTTTTGTTCCATAATCATGGCAACATGTGCTTTGTTGATGGCTATGACAGCGTCAGCTAAACGCACATCATCGTTTCGTGAGGAAGTGAAATGAGCAACGTCTTCTCGAACATTGCCGAGGCGCCCTCCATGCAACATTTTAGACGTTTTCATGTCCTCCTCAGATTTTTTTTTAATTTGTTTTACTTGGTAGTCTTTGAGGCTTTCGGTTCCTTTGACGCTTTTAATGCATTGTACATCTTTGTTTGCATACCCCAGAGTTCAATGAAGCCCTTTGAGTATGACTGGTTGAAGCTTGTTTTGATGTTATAGTTTGCCAAGTTCTTGTCGTATAGTGAGTTTGGTGAACTGCGTCCAACTACCTGCATGCTACCCTTGTAAAGTTTTAGTTTGACTTCGCCGTTGACGTTTTCTTGTGACCGGTTGATAAATGCGTCTAAATCGTCCTTTAATGGGTCAACCCACAAACCTGCATAGGCAAGGAAAACCCATTGGTCATCAATAGTTTGTTTGAACAAGTTTTCGTGGCGTGTCATGACCATTTTTTCAAGGTCTCGGTGAGCTTCAAGAATGACAAGCGCTGCTGGGCACTCGTATACTTCGCGGGATTTCAGGCCAACTATACGGTCTTCGATGTGGTCGATTCTGCCTACACCGTTTCGTCCAGCGATTACGTTTACTTCTTGGATTAGTTCGAGTGGCAGCATTTTTTTGCCGTTAACTGCGACGGGTACGCCTTTCTCGAAGGTGATTGTTACGTATTCTGGTTTGTCTGGAGCTTTTTCTGGTGCAACTGTCCATTCATAAGCGTCAGCTGGTGGTTCCACGCTGGCGTCTTCAAGTAAGCCGCATTCGATGGCGCGTCCCCAAACGCTGGCGTCGATGCTGTATTTTGTTGCATTTACTGAGATTGGGATGCCTTTGGCTTTGGCGTATTCCATTTCTTCTTCGCGTGTCATGCCCCATTCACGTACTGGAGCGTAAACTTTCATTTCTGGTGCGAGGCTGCTTAGGGTTATGTCGAAGCGAACTTGGTCGTTTCCGCGTCCTGTGCAGCCGTGAGCTAAGCCTGTAGCGCCTTCTTGTTTTCCGATTTCAACCATCTTTTTCGCGATTAATGGTCGGGATAGGCTGGTGCTGATTGGGTATTTGTCTTCGTAAAGCGCGTTGGCTTTGATTGCTGGGAAAATGTAGTCTCGTGCGAATTCGTCTTTGGCGTCTATTGAGAAGTGTTTTAGAACGCCGAGTTTGTGGGCTTTTTCTTCTGCGCCGGGCAGGTCTTCGCCTTGACCTACATCAACTGTGACGGTGATTACTTGTGCGTCGTATTTTTCTTGGAGGTATTTAATTAACACGGATGTGTCTAATCCGCCACTATATGCAAGTACAATTTTCTCGGTTATTGTTTGCTCCCCCGTTTTATAGGCTAAATTTGTTTTCCTAACCTTGCGGACTGTATTTTTAAACCTTGTGACTTTTTTGTTACATAAGAAGCTTTAAATGTACTATTTGATACACTGGTTTTTCTATGACGATAGCTCAAAACGTTCGCAACTACCTGCGAAACAAGCCCTACCTTCTTGAAGCATTAGAAAAAAACATAGTTAACCTAAGTGAGCTATCACGCCAAATCCAAGATGAACTAAAAACAGATAACACAAGCGCCGTAAAAGCTGCACTACGACGCTACTCAGAAGAACTGCAAAAACACAAGCAGAAAAGAGAAGAAAAAGTCCTTGCCCTGCTTAAACGCAGCAGCATCGCAGTTTTCGACAGAAAATCCGTCATGATAACCTCAAGAGAAATACAATCCAAAAACGGAATGAAAGTTGACCTGCCCGGAAAATACGTTTACCTTCTTGACCGCTCAGATTTACCTGAACGCATAAGCACGCTGGTTAAGCATGAAAACTGTACAATGATTGTTATTCATTCACCGGAAGAGTTGGAAGCCACGCCGGGTGTTGTTGCTTTCCTTGCAACCTTGCTTGCGGAACAGAACGTCAACATGATTGAGTTCATTTCATGCTGGACTGAAACAGTCATTGTCGTTGAAAAGAAGGATAGCCTAAAAACCTATGAAGTTCTCTCAAACATGGTAGGCTAACCCGAAGCAGTGAGCAATAAAATTAATAATATTCACAATCGATAAAGTTTCTAACCCAGAGTGAAAATAAAGATGCCAGCAAAACAAGTAACAGTAAGAGCGCCAGCAACAAGCGCCAATCTTGGTCCAGGCTTTGACGTGTTCGGCATAGCCCTTGAAGAGCCAAGCGACAAAGTAACCTTAACAGCAACCATGCATGGAGTAAAAATCCAAATCAGCGGCATGGGCGCAAGAACAATCTCGCTCACACCAGACAAAAACACTGCAGGCTTAGTAGCAAAAACAATGATTAACGATTTCAAACTAAACACTGGCCTGCAAATTCACGTAGAAAAAGGCGTCTTCCCTGGAAAAGGCTTAGGAAGCAGCGCAGCTTCAGCAGCCGCAGTAGCTTTCGGCATCAACAGCATGTTCAATTTAGGCTTAAACAACAAACAATTAATCGAGTACGCAGCAAAAGGCGAAGTAGCCTCCGCTGGCTCCGAACACGCAGATAATGTGTCTGCAGCGATATGCGGAAACTTTGTACTTATCCGTTCATACCGCCCATTAGAAATTATCAATTTGGAATGTCCAAAAGACATGGAACTCGCCGTAGCCATGCCCAAAATAATCACGCCGCCAAACAAAACCGAAAAGGCCCGCGCAGTCATCCCAAGAATGATACCTCTGGAAAAGCATGTTCATAATTTAGGCAAGGCAGCTGCTATGGCAGCAGGGTTTGCCATCGGCAACGTTGACATTATAGGTCAATCCATGATTGATGATATTGTTGAACCAGCAAGGGCATCGCTGGTTCCAGGTTACAGTAAAGTTAAAGAAAACGCGTTAAATGCAGGTGCATTAGGCGTGACGATAAGCGGCGCTGGACCAACCATGATAGCCATCGTAAACAAGAACAAAGGCGATGCAGCTAAAGTTGCAGCTGCAATGCATGAAGGCTTCCATTCGGCTGGTTATGACTCTCACGCTTTTGCAACAAAACCCGGCAGAGGCGCCTATTTAGTGGAGATGAAACCATGAGTTACCAAGAATGCATAAACTGTCACACAAAATACGACATAGACGAAATAGTTTATTTCTGCAAAAAATGCGGAGACATCCTTGAAATAAAAATTGACATGGAAAGAGCAGCGGAGACTGTAAAAACTGGAGACTTTAAGAAAACTCCGTTGTCTGTTTGGCGTTACCGCGACTTTATGCCAATCCATGAAGCAACACGCTTGGTCACTTTAAATGAAGGCGGAACAGGCTTACACCGCTCCGAACGCCTCGGTGAAGCTTTAGGCTTAACAAACTTGTGGATAAAGAATGAGGGCGAAAACCCAACAGGCAGCTTCAAAGACAGAGGCATGACCGTCGGCGTAACCAAAGCCGTCGAACTGGGCGCGAGACACGTAATTTGCGCATCTACGGGCAACACAAGCGCCAGCCTAGCAGCATACGCTGCAAGAGCAGGCATAAAATGCACAGTGCTAATTCCGTCGGGCAAAATTGCTTACGGCAAACTCTCACAAGCCATGATTCACGGCGCAAAAGTCCTGCAAGTCAAAGGCAACTTTGACGAAGCATTAGAATTCGTGCTTAAACTTGCAGAGAAACACAGCAGCATTTACCTACTTAACTCAATCAACCCCTTCCGTATCGAAGGACAAAAATCGTTGGGCTACGAAATCTGTGAGCAACTAAACTATGATGCTCCAGACCGCCTAATCGTACCCGTAGGAAACGCGGGAAACATCAGCGCCATTTACAAGGGCTTTAGCGAATTCTACAAACTCGGCCTAATCAAACACATACCCAAAATGACCGGTATCCAAGCGGCAGGTTCAGCCCCAATTGCCAAAGCAATCAAAAGCCACAGCAATAAAATCGTACCCGTCGCAGAACCAGAAACCGTTGCAACAGCAATCCGCATTGGTGCACCAGTCAGCTGGAAGAAAGCCATCAACGCCATTAACGAGTCACATGGCACAGCAGAAACCGTCACAGACGAAGAAATCCTTGACGCACAAAAACTGCTTGCACAGATTGAGGGCATCTTTGTGGAACCCGCAAGCGCCTCATCAATTGCTGGCCTCAAGAAGCTTGTCCGCAACGGCATAATCAACAAGGACGAACGCATCGTCTGCGTAACAACTGGTCACGGCTTGAAAGACCCAGATACTGCGATTAAGATGAGTGAGAAGCCTGTTGAGGTTGACGCGGAAATGTCAGCTATCGAAAACGCTTTAGGCATTAAATCCCAAGTAGCTGTAACACAAAGGTGAATTGGGCATGAGAATTATTTTAGTCGGCTACGGCGTCGTCGGTAAAGGCGTAACAACGATACTTGCCAAACGATACTCGGAGAAGATTGCAAGTTACGGGTTTAACCCAAAAGTTGTTGCCATCGCTGACGTTGACGGGGCAGTAATTAACCCACGTGGTTTTAGCCCTGAAAAACTGGAGGCATTCAAACAAAAAGGTTACCCACTGTCTGCTGACTCAGATTTTGGTCACCAAGGAATGACCGCACTTGACGTGATTGAGAACGTGGAAGCAGAAGTTGTCGTAGAAGTAACCCCAGTTAACATCAAAAACGCGGAGCCAGCACTTTCACACATCACAAAAGCCTTCAAAACAGGCAAACACGTAGTCACAACAAACAAGGGACCACTCGCGCTAGCAATGCCAGCCCTTACAGAACTTGCAGAATACAACAACGTGTTTTTGCGGTTCAGCGGCACAGTCGGCGGCGGAACACCCATGCTTGAATTCGCAAAAAGATGCCTTGCAGGCGACAGAATCCTTGCAATCAGAGGCATCTTAAACGGCACAACCAACTACATCTTAAGCGAAATGGGACAAAACCATATCACATTCCAAGAAGCCTTAGCTACAGCCCAAAAACTTGGGTATGCGGAAAGAGAGCCTTCAATGGATATTGACGGTTTTGATACTGCATGCAAAGTTGTTATCTTGTCTAACTGGATTATGGGCAAGAAAGTCACACTTAAAGATGTTGACCGAACAGGCATCCGCGACGTAACGTTAGAGATGCTTCAGGACGCTGCGAAAAGAAACAGCACCCTCAAACTTATCGGCACAGTAAACGACAACGAAATCTCCGTTAAGCCAGTTGAGATTCCATGGGCAAACCCCTTATGCGTTAGCGGAGTCCTAAACGCAGTCACTTTCCAGACTGAGTACGCCGCAGATCAAACCTTAATCGGTCGTGGAGCAGGTGGAATCGAGACAGCCAGTGCAGTTTTAAGAGACCTCTTAGACATAAGACATAAGTTAGCCTCAAAACTACTATCCTAAAAAAGAGCTGAAAAGAAAGATGAAAAAAGTAATAATGAAGTTCGGCGGAACCAGCGTTGGCACAGGCGAAAACATACGTCGAGTAGCCGACATAGTTTCACAATACTCTAAAGAGTACAGAGTCGCTGTTGTGGTTTCAGCTTTGGCAGGAGTCACAAACAAGCTGCTTGAAGTTGCCTGTCAAGCTAAAAAGAGCGACGAAAAACTGGTTAAGAACTTCACTGACGAGCTACTGCAGAAACACAATGAAGCAGTTGCAGCCGCAATCACAAGCAAACCCCTGCAGAAAGAAGTTAATCAAATTATAGAGGAAATTATTGCAGAGCTTGAAAAAGTCTTAACAGGCATATGCTACGTGGGCGAATTGACTCCTAAATCTAAAGATTACGTGGTCTCTTTCGGCGAACGCCTTTCAGCACCAATCGTTTGGGGCGCAGTTCAAGACCGCAAACTTGAAACCCAATGCTTCACAGGCAAAGAAGCGGGTATCGTAACCGACTCAAACTTTGGCGAAGCAGACCCCTTAATGAACTTCACAGCTCACCTTGCACGCGAAAGACTTGGACCACTACTCGAAAAAGGCGTAATTCCAGTAGTGACGGGCTTTATTGCTGCAAACCAAGACGGCATCGTAACCACGGTTGGACGCGGAGGCAGCGATTACACCGCAACCATCCTTGGCGTCGCATTAGAAGCAGACGAAGTGTGGATTTGGACAGACGTCGACGGAATCATGACCACCGACCCCAAACTTGTCCCAACCGCAAAACTGTTGCCACAACTCAGCTATCAAGAAGCCGCAGAAATGGCAATTTTCGGCGCAAAAGCCATGCACCCACGCGCATTAGGTCCAGTAAGCAAAGAAAACATTCCAGTCAGAATCCGCAACGCATTCCACCCAGAAAACCCAGGCACACTAATCACCAAAGAACCAGTTGCAGACGCAAAACAAGTCGTCAAAGCAGTAGCCATGATAAAAGACGTTGCCATGCTTAACGTTAACGGAGCCGCAATGGTTGGCGCACCCGGCAGCTACGCAAAAGTCTTCGATGTTCTGGGCAAAAACAACATTAACGTCATGATGATATCCACCGCCGTTTCCGAAGCTAATATTTCAATGGTAATCAAACGCGGCATGCTTGGCAGAGCAATCAGCAACCTTGAAATCGCCCTGCTTGAACGCGGAGGATTAGTCACCGAAGTCTCAGCTGAAGACGACGTTGCAGTAATTGCAGTTATGGGCGCTTACATGAAAGGCACACTGGGCTTAGCATCAAGAATCTTCGCTACAGTCGCCAAGAAAGGCATAAACATCCGCATGATTGCCCAAGGCAGCAGTGAACTCAACATCAGTTTTGTCGTTAAAGAAAAAGACGGCATTGAAGTTGTCAAGGCAATTCACGAGGATTTCAACCTCGACAAGGCATAACAAGCTCACCAAATCTTTTCTCGTTTTTACTTTATTTTTCTTGTAACTGTTTTAGCATGGATTCTACGTTGGTTGTTGGTGGCAGGCAGGTTTGTCTGTGGCATACATAGGCTGTTGCTTTACCTTCAAGCTGCTTGTAGGAACCGTCAAGCGTTCTAAGCTGAACTGCAGTGTTTGGCAAATACCGCTGCTGGAGGGCTTCAAGCATTTGCACTGTGCCAGCGTCGTTTGGTTCGCCTACAAGAACTATGCTGCCTGATTGTCCAGTTAACATGTACATAGCGCTGAGGAAGAACGTGAAGGCTTGCGGTCCATCCGCGATTTCGTCTGCGAAGGTTCGGGTCATTTGTTCTGCCATCTCATCGTAGCGGGGTTGGTCGGTTAATCGGCTAAGCCACAGCAACACCCAGAACGCTGCCGAGTTGCCAGAAGGAATGGCGCCGTCATAGAGTTGTTTGAGTTTAGGCATACCTGCAACTTCAACAGTTTGGTAGAAACCGCC
>JAWRIR010000154.1:0-3922 GCA_040268405.1 Thermoproteota archaeon
TGCTTCTTTCATAGAGCCCCGTTATGTACTCGTTAACGGTTTGGTCATGCTTTTTAGCGATTTTCTTAACAGCGTCGTTGATGCCTGTAGAATACTGCACTGCCTTTTTGGGTTTATCAACAACTGACGCTGGCAAACCCAAATTCAAAGCAACCTTACGAAGCACAAGTTTCCGTAGGGTATCCTGTTTTTGTTCAAACTTCAAGTCCACCGGCAAACCCAACCCAAACTCCACCAAGTCAAAACCGCCAAAAGGCACCCGCAACTCAACATCAAAACTGAGGCAGATTTTCTCGTCCCGCTCCAAATTACTCTCATGAATTTTAACAACATCGTTGAACATGGTTTTTCGAGCTTTCTCGCTTCCATCAGTACAACATTCGTTAACGTACCGTTGATAGCCGCCGAACAGTTCGTCTGCGCCTTGTCCTGCAAGCAAAACGTCGTAGCCTGCTTCTTGGGTTTTTTGGGCAGTCCAATAAAACGGTACCCCAATTGCTGCTTTGACTGGGTCAGCCTCTTCAATTAAATCGACAACTTGAGGCAGAGTAGTTTCCACATCTGACTCCTTGAACAAGTGCACTTGCATGGGCAAATCCAGTTTTTCAGAAGCTTCAATTGCTGCTTCTGTTTCAGGTTCATTTTCAAGGCTAACATGAATCAAATCAACATTAACGCCACATTTGCTTGCCAAATACGCGACAATGCTGCTGTCTAAGCCGCCGGAAAACGCGACGGCAACCTTTTTCAGCCCAGCAACTCGAACCTTAACCGCCTCCTCCAGAAGCTTTTGCAGTTCAGCCGCTGCTTCATCCATCGAAACCTGTTTGGGTTCAGCGTAAGTGAAGGTTTTTACCTGTTTAAACTGGAACCCTTCCTTGGTAAGCAAGCCCAAGTTACCTGGCGGGAATGATATTGGTTTTTCTATGCCGAGTTGCCAGAGGGCTTTGCGGTTTGAAGCAAAAGCGGCAAGTTCAGTGTTTTCCCCGTAATAGAGTGGTTGAACACCTATTGGGTCTCTTGCAGCGGCAATCCACCCGTTTTTAAGCATGAAAAAAGCGTAGTCGCCTTCGGCTTTTTCGATGAGGGTTTGCAGTTGTGCTTCGCAGTGTGCAGGGTTTTTTGCTGCTTCCTGTGCCAGGTCCTCTTTGCTAACTGGATTGTAGATTTTGCCCTCAAAAGCTAACGCAGCATCATCCAACTCTAAGTAACTGTAGGCTTTTTTTGCTTCTTTAGTGTAGGAGCATCCGAAAACGGTGTTGGAGTCGATGCCTTGTTTGGCTAGTACGTCGGGGCTTTTGTGTGAAACCACTTTTTCGGGGCTGGTAACCGTAAAGTTCAGCGGCTGGTCAACCCAGCTACTTTTCAAAACATCAATTACTGTGGGTAGTGCGGAATGGCCTTTCTTGTTTAACACTGCAATAGTTGTCCTCATTACTCTCTCGCCTTTAACAGGAATGTTCCATAATGGCATATGCTTCGGTAAAACATTAATGTTTAATCTGTGTATCCTTCAACGTGAGGAACAAGATTTGCCTATCTTACCCATTGACACCGGTCGCTATGGTACACCGGAAATGCTTAAAGTTTACGATGAAGAAAACCGCCTGCAAAAACTGCTTGACGTTGAAGCCGCCTTAGCTTTGGCGCATGCAGATGTAGGCAACATTCCTAAAGAGGACGCAGAAAAAATCGCCACTATGGCTTCCACCAAATTCGTCAAAGTTGAACGTGTGAAAGCAATAGAGAAAGAAATCAAACACGACATTGCCTCGCTCGTTCGCGCCCTGTCAGAACAGTGTGGCACAAGCGGCGCTTACGTACATTTAGGCTCAACAAGCTACGACATCGTCGACACAGCAAACGCGCTCCAACTTAAAGACGCAGTAGAAATCCTCGAACAAAAACTCTTCAAATTCAAAAAAATCCTTCAAACCCAAGCAGGCAAATACGCAGCAACTGTCATGATTGGCAGAACCCACGGACAACACGCCCTACCCATTACTTTGGGTTTCAAGTTTGCCGTTTGGGGTTACGAAGTTAACCGTCACATTGACCGCTTAAACGACTGCAAGAAACGTGTTTTAGCAGGCAAAATCAGCGGTGCAGTCGGTACACAAGCAGGCTTAGGGGAACATGCCGAAAAAATCCAAGAACTCGTCATGAAACGCCTAAACCTGAAAACCGCAGAAATCTCAACCCAAATCGTCCAACGCGACCGCTACGCCGAACTCATCTGCATCTACGCAGAAATCGCCTCATCACTAGAAAACTTCGCAACCGAAATCCGCGAGTTGCAGAGACCAGAAATCGCCGAAGTCTTCGAATCATTCGAAGCCAAAAAACAGGTCGGCAGCTCAACCATGCCGCACAAGCAGAATCCTGAAACCTGTGAACGCGTCTGTGGCTTAGCTCGAATCGTACGCAGCCTTGCACTGCCTGCACTGGAGGATATGGTTACTTGGCATGAACGCGACTTAACCCAGTCATCAACCGAACGGTTTGTGCTTCCAGAATCAAACATACTGCTTGACTACATCCTTAACCTTACAGTAAACATTGTTGAGAACCTGCGTGTAGACGAGCAACGAATGATAGCAAACCTTTCATTCACCCAAGGCAGGGCAATGTCTGAATCGGTCATGATGGCTCTTGTACACAAAGGCGTCAACCGACAAGAAGCGCACGAAATGCTCCGCAAACTAACCATCCAAAGCGCAGTAGCCAAACAAGAATTCAAAGAAACACTCCAAGCAGACCCGTTAGTAAGCAGCAAACTCAGCAAACAAGAAATCGAAGACGCGCTAAATCCAAAGAATTATTTGGGCACAGCAGTTAAACAAGCAGAACGCTTTGCCAATTCTGCTTAGAACAGGGTTTTCTGCTTAAACTCCTGCGTTTTATCCCACTTTTCAAACTCATCTTTTTTAATGAAACCGCCGACTTGTTCCTTGATTTTCTTAGCCAAACGGGGACCAACCGACGGCAATATGGTCAGGTCTTCAAGGGAAGCCAATTTGAGGTCTTCAACTGTTTTGTAGCCAGCGTTATAGATTATTCTGCCACGTACCCTGCCGATGCCTTCCAACCGTACGATGGGCAGCAATTCGCGTTTGATGCCTTTGGAAACGCGTTCTTCAAGCTCGTTGGAGAGGGGCTTGATTTCTTTGTCTGCGCCTACCAGCGGGGCCAGTTCGTGAGTTGAATGTAGCAGCCACTTAGCGTTTTCAATCGTGCGGTACAAGTCTCCCGGTTGCACGTTGAATTTCGTGATTAACTGGTCTTCGGTGGTTTCTTCTATCCAGTTTTTCATGACCATTGCGGTTTTGATTTCTCCAAGAAATTCTTCGTAGCCAACGTGGTCTTGCCACTCGTTTGGTGGGTCAATTAGCAGTTCTTCTCGGTGCTGTTCCATCTGGAGGCTTAGCACGTCGATTTCGCGGGCGTAGGGACGCATGACTGGTCCCATGTCTGGAGTGTGGGAAATCATGTGCAGTAGGCTGAAGTCTGTTAAGTAGTCGGGTTTTTTGAGAAGGGCTTCACGGATGATTACGGCTGAGAGTGGGTCAATGTAGAGTTCGCTTACGCGTTTGCCGAATTTGGTGGCGATAATGTCTCGGCGGTCGTAAGATATCATTTGTTCATGGAAGAGATATGCAAGGATTTTTGCGATTATGCTCTTGATAGCTTTAACGTCGTATTGGTAAGCGTAGAAGGTTTTGCCGAAAAACTCGAAGATTCCCTCTTCCGAATGAGCATAATCAGACGCAACTGTCGCCAGCACGTGTCCACGGATAATTTTTTCGACTGCCATTCTTGACCAAATACGCTCGGTTTTAGCCAAAACGTAGCCTTCCATTAGGTAGTCGGCTTCGTCACGGGTTTTAGCGATGATGACTGATTCGCCGAACTTGTCATATTT
>JAWRIR010000155.1:0-5630 GCA_040268405.1 Thermoproteota archaeon
ACTTGAAACTCTACTGCGGGACGTTGAAAGACAAAACGCCAAAGTAACCGTTATCAGCACTGAGCATGAGGCAGGTTCAAAACTTTTGTCTCTCGGTGGATTAGCGGCGTTGCTAAGATTCCCAATTTATCGGGCTCCTGCGAACCAATAATCCTCTTTATTTTTTGATTCTAAAGCAAAAGCAGCCAAGCTACGTAACTTAAAGCCACAATAATGAACAATGTTGCCCATAACGCTTTGCTGTGGTCAAAGACTGATTTGCCGTTCATAGGCGTCATCGGAAAAGTGTCGATTAAAGCTATTATAATGCACATTGCTAACCCAGTGCTGCCAACTAACGCAAACCCCGCTAATGTTATGCCAAAGAAAACTCCTGCAAACGCCAAAGTGATAAGAATTGAGGTAGCCCCAATCATTCCGCTTAAACGTTTATCCAATTTTTCTGAACGGTACACATTACGGCTAGGCGAAGAAAAAGGTACCCCAAACGCAAAAGTCGTAACAAGAAACAGCACCAATCCAAAGTACCAAAGCTTATGTTCCGTCCACACGCCACGGCTTCTGGCAAACACTTCTAAAAGATATGTTTTTAAGACTTCAACAATTACGGCAGTCAGCAAAATCAAAGGTAAAACCTGCCAAATCAACGCGAAATCAAGCACCTTAGCGTATGAAAATGAAATGCTCAAAACCACCAGCGAAACACCATAGGCCACAGCTTCCATTTTAGTTGGCAAAAACGGCGATCGCGTCGATTTTTCAGCCTTGGCACATGTTCCATCGGGTTTTTTTGAACACATTAACTCTTCAAGCCATTTCTTTACGCTATCAGAAGCGAGGCTTTGTGCTTTTTCAGCAGCTTTTCCCGCAGTTGCACCAGCAGACCGTGTTCCAGCGGCAATAGCAACAGCAACCACTCCGATTGCAGCCGTGGAAACAACAGTGGATTCAACTACATTTTGGGGTGGAGGTGTCCATGCGGTGTTGACGTATGGGGGAAAAACGAATTCTTCAGTTCCAATATCCAAGCCTGTTGAATATTCGTAGATGTATGATGATGCAATTAAAGTGTAGTTGGCTGTTGGCGGTAGATTTTGGTCATAATAGACTGCCCAAATCTCAAAATTCGCTTTTTGCCCTGGCGGTATTGTGCTTGGGTTAGCCACTGTCCAATCTGTGCAAATGAAATTGCCGTTCGCGTCATAGCAGGTAACCAAAACAGTTGTTATATTTGCCGTGTCTGTTCCTGCATTTTCTACTTCACCTGTGAAACGAATGTTCTCTGGATCATCAATGTCTGCTGTGCTTGATACTATTCTTAGGTCTAATGGTTTAAGTGTGGTGGGTTTGCATGACATTTCTAATGAATAATGGTCAATGGTTGCACTTAGGTTCTCTACTTCAGGGGACGTTAACAGTATGCTAAACGGCGACTTTTGATTCGGAAGGATAATGTCTAGAAATGAAGACGAATAATTTTGAATCGTAAGTATGTTGTTATTTATGTCATAATATGTGATGGTGAAGTGGTCGCACATTATTGGTGTATTTTCTTGGTTTTGAAATTCTCCCTGTATTATGTAAGCACCGCTAATAGTCGTAAAACCATGACTATGGAGTAGAGTTACTGAAGCGGCTTTGGCGGGGTGAACAAGGTAACTGCAGCAGGCAAGCATTAGTAGTGATATTGTTGCGGCTAAAGTTGCGGCTTTGAAAATCTTGTTTTTGCTTTTGCCTGAGAATCGCTTAAAATGATTAATCAGGCGAAACCCATCCTTTCAAAATTTTGATAGAAAACGCATGTATCAAATACAAAAATAAATATTAAAAAGTATGGCAGACAAAAACAGTTGCTGCAGAAAAATTTGCTTTCGTGGCGTTTTGTTTTTGGTTGTTGATTAAATTGGTGTTTGCTGTATTGGTGTTGGTGACCTTGTTTGGTTTTTTGTTATTTTTTTTTATCAAAAATTGCTTTTTGAATAATAAATTATGTTAAATATGCTTGTTATTTTTTTATATATTTAAAATTAATAATTTTTATAAAGTATTGGTTTAACTGAATAAAGTAAGTTGGTGGCATTGCAGAATACTGATTTAGATGGTATGACTGAAACCGAAAAACAAGTGGCAGTATTCTTAAATGAATTGAAAATACAATGGTTTTATGAAGCTCCAGTTTTTCTGTATGACAATGAAGATCGACCAAGAGTTTGGACTCCTGATTTTTATCTTCCCAAACTTGGCATGCATATAGAAGTTTGGAATTCTGGAGAGGCAAGTTCTGAATACCGAGAAAAAGCTTACAAGAAAAACGGTTATAACGTAATTTTTGTTCACACTTTCAAAGAAGAAAATCAGTGGAAAAACTTTCTCATCAGCCGTATAACTGCAATTGAACTTCAGCGGCACTCTCAAGTAATGGATATGCTCTTAGTAAAAAGTCTAAAGTAAATTTTTCTTTGAAACCTGCAGAAAATTGTTAGAATGCTCTGTTCTAATGATTGGTCTTATATTTGTAAGAGTCTGTACCTTATGCTTACAAGACATTTAGCTGATAGATATGGACACTGATACAACCGAGTTAGAGTATGCCCTGCGTGGCAAAGCCTGGAAAGTTTATTGGTTTCTACTAAAAAACGGTGAACCCGTCAGCGTACGCGAAGTCCAGCGTTCACTGCATTTTAGCAGCCCAAGCATAGCCAATCACCACCTTGAACAGCTTCGTGAACTTGGCTTAGTTGCCAAACAGGAAGTAGGCGGACACTACGTTTTGGTCAGTGAAGTAAAAATTGGCGTACTCAAACATTACGTGAAACTTGGCAAATTGCTGTTTCCACGGTTCTTCTTTTACGCGTTGTTTTCCACAGTGTTCTATTTAGCATATGTGATGTTTCTGGTAACCGCGTTTAATCGTGATAACCTGTTCATTATACTGTTTGGCGCTATTGTTTGTGGAATTTTTTGGTATGAAGCTTACCGAGTTTGGGGTATGCGTCCATTCTAACAGTTAGTACAACATGTCCAAGGCTTAGGATAAAATAAAAACATGCAATTAACCCATCACAAGGAGAAAACAAACAAATGGTTCAAAAAGAACTAAAAAGCAAGACTAAACTTTACGCTTTCGCAGCAGTGCTCTCAGCTATAGTGCTAGTAGGCGCAATCTACACCGCTACCTCGCCAACAGTAATGTACACTTTAACAGGCGGCATTTCACCAATGAAAAACTTTGCATCAACAGACGAACTTAGGAATTACTTGACCGTAAACACGCAAGGCGATGGAACTGCTTACTATGCGGGAGGACCATTAGATGCCGAACGTACAAATGGTGACTTTACCTTAGGCATTAAAACTCCCCAAGCAGCAGAAAGCACAACATCCGGAATCGGCTTTTCCCCAGCACCAAGCGCAACTGGTCACTCAACAACTAACGTGCAAGTCACAGGCGTTGACGAAGCAGACACAGTAAAAACAGACGGCAAATACATTTACACTCTAAACGTGAACTACGCCACTGAACCCTCAAACACAATCGAAATCCTTAATGCAAATTCACAAAACCCGTCCGTTGTCGGCGAAATCAGTTTTAATAGTTCAACTTCCGTTGCCGGTATGTATCTTAGCCAAGACGGAAACAAACTTGCAGTTTTAGGCAGCACATACAACTATTATTTCCCCGTATTACTTGAGCGAACCAGTGTCGATTTAGCTTACGGTTATTACTCTAACGTTGTAAAAACATTCATTTACGTTTACGACGTTTCAGACAAAGCTGACCCAGTTTTAACAAGAAACATGACTTTAAGCGGCAGCTACTTCAACTCCCGCATGATAGGCAACTACGTTTACACAGTAGTTAGCCAACCAGCATACGCAAGCAACGAAACCGTAATTCTTCCACAAGTCAGCGAAGACACAGTAACAAAAGAAATCGCCCCAACAAGCATCTACTACACAGACATGCAAGACAGCTACTTCTCATACAACACTTTCGCAGGCTTAAACATCAACAACGACTCAGAGCAACCAACAGACATGACAATCCTCATGGGCGGCTCAAGCTGCATGTACGTATCAACAGAAAACATGTACGTTACCTTCCCAGATAACACAGGCGAAAACACAGAAATCTACCGTGTAGCAATCAACGGAGCCAACCTAACCTTTGACGCTAAAGGCATCGTACCCGGCTACGTGCTAAACCAGTACAGCATGGACGAATACAACAATTACTTCCGCGTTGCAACCACAGTATCCACTGGCAGCTGGGTAAACAGAGACCAACACAACAACCTCTACGTCCTCAACATGGACCTAAACGTTGTTGGGCAAATTGAAAACCTCGCACAAGGCGAAAGAATCTATTCTGCACGTTTCGCAGGAGACAAAGCTTACCTTGTCACTTTCAAACAGGTAGACCCATTCTTTGTGTTAGACCTTAAAAACCCGACAGCACCCAAAGTTGCAGGCGAACTCAAAATCCCAGGTTACTCCAGCTACCTACACCCCTACAACGAAAACTACGTAATAGGCATTGGCAAAGAAAACAACACTGTTAAGCTGTCACTCTTTGACGTTACTGACATGAGCAACCCAACCGAAGTTGCCAAATACATTATCGGCGAAAACGCTGACTACGCTGAATCAACCGCGTTGTATGAACCTAAAGCTTTCCTGTTTGATGAGCAAAAGCAACTCTTAGTCATCCCAGTATCAATCACTAACTACGGTATCACAGAACCAGAGAAACTATTGCCTGAGACAATCACACGCAACGGTACAGACAGCCAAAACAGCAAGACAGACGTTATTACTCCTGGTAATTCAACAACTTCATTGGCTCCCCAAGAAAGTAGTTTCTGGCAAGGCGCATACGTCTTTAAGCTTTCACCAGCAAACGGTTTCACATTACAAGGACAAGTTTCACACCAATCCACTGACAGCAACCAATACTGGTGGTACAACGATGACGCAATCAGCCGTTCACTATACATCGGCAATACACTATACACTATTTCAAACGCCATAGTGCAACTCAACAGTTTAGATGACCTTGGCTTTATTGCCCAAGTCACCTTCTAAACTTCCTACCTTTTTATTTTTAAAAACAGTACTATTTCTACCGCAGACAGCTGTCCAAAAACTGATACTATCCGTTTTTTGTGCATTGCGCCTAATGGTGGAATGGCAAAAACAGAATATCCCTTAAAATACTCTCTAACACAAAAACAGTTGTTTAAAGGGGAAAACTAGGTATGTCCAAACGTTTAAGCGGTGGCTCATACAGTTTAGCTACCGGTTATAGGATGAAGCTTTCGTCAATAGCTTTAATCGTTTTCATAGTAGTCGCAGGCGCCTTTTTTTACTTAAACTTAACCGGCGTCATAAGCGACATAGTATACTACATTGTATTGGTAGGCTTACTTGTCGGGGCAATAGTGTTAACTTTCTTGTTTGGCAGAATATCAAAAAAACGGCACGATTCAACCATACATTAAAAAGAAAAATGGTTATTTTGCTTTGTTTGCTTTTTTAGCGCAGGCGTCACTGCAATACTTCTTTTTAGCGTCAAAAGTCATAAACTTCTGCTTGCAAATTGGGCACTTCTTATCCAAACATTACACCTC
>JAWRIR010000156.1:0-7257 GCA_040268405.1 Thermoproteota archaeon
TTGAAGACTTAGGCTTCAAAGACTTTAACGATTTGCTGCTTGGCTTGGAAGTCAGCGGAAAAGTCCGCACCTCTGGAATGTCACGCGGCAAACGACGCATCGAACTAGTTCAATAAATTTCCCGTTCTTTCTTTTATTTCACTTTTTGTTAGAGTGCACTATTTTTTGTGTAGCTTAAGATGGCTGGTTTTACCCTACCCCCTATAGGTTTCTGCATAGAGTTTCTATTTGGATCCTAATAGGTTGGTGAAAAATTGAAAAAGTTTAGGCTTTGATTGTTTCTAAAACAAGTCTTGTTGTTGTTACGTTAACTTCAACGATTTTGACGTTGTTAAACTCTTTTGCTTCACCAACAATACTTTTAACTGTCACTTTGCTGTCTTCAACTTTAGCGTAAATTACGTCGCTGAAAACTTTGGTTCCATCTAAAATAACATTAAATTCACACATAATAATTCACAGTTTACAAGAAGTTTTTTCCCTGTAATAAGCCCTTTTATCTGTCTTGCCTGTTCACGATGTACATGATGCGGGTTTGTGGTTGTGTTGTAGCTACTGCAAAAGCTTTTACAAACAAAACAGGTTCTTGTAGAAATGGTTAAGGCTTGAAACTTGACCTGCCAAGTCAATTCTTAAGCCTCTGGGGCGCTCCTTTATGGTTTTAGTTGAAGGATTAAACATTAAAGCAAAACGCATACCCAAAACCCAGTTACTTCCAGTCTGGGAATCATTGACTGACAAGCCCTTCCCAAAAATTAAAGCGTTAATCCTAAGCGACAAAGACTTCAACCGTGTCCTTGAGAAACGTCAATGCCACGAAGATATGCTGCGTGAAATTGAAGAATGGGGACGTATCCTGTCAACTAAAGGTACTGATGCTTGCGTGTTTAACGGTGACTGTGAAGAAAAAAAGGATTATGTCATTTTGATTCGGGAGAATCCGTTTCATAAAATTGATGAAATTATACCGCACGAGTTAGCTCACATAATACGGGGCGATTTGTAAAAAGAAAAAATGGGGTTTTCCGTTTACAGAGCATGGGATAGCCAAATTGCGTAAAGCGATAGGCTTAAGACAAACAGGATTGCCCAGACACGTTTACTGTATTGGAAGACATCTGCTCCGAACATGGGTTTAATTGGTATTGTATCAATAAATGCTGCCACTAAACACATTGCTAAGCCTGCTCCGCCAATCAATGAGTATCCTGCCATTACAAGTGCAAAGAAGATGCCTGCAAAACACAGATTGAGTAATATGCTAACACTCATTACTACGCCAATGAAGTTTTCAGGTTTGTTTGATGTGCTTACTCTTCTTGTTGGCGAAGAGAATGGCGCTCGGAAAGCAACAGTTGAAATCAAAAACAAGATTATTCCTAAATACCAAATTTTGTATTCAGTCCAGACACCTTGTCGTCTTGCGTAGACTGTAAGCAGGTAAGTTCTGACTAAACCGACAAACAGGCTTGTGCCGATAAATATTGGTAAAACTGCAAAGAACTCGGGAAGTGAACTCACTTGAACGTACGCAAAAGAGAACGTAAAAACAACAATTGACGCCACATAGACTACAAGTTCGCCTTTTGTTGGACGATATATTGAACCCTGCTTTTCATCAAGTCCCATCCTGTGTTTAGATAAAACAAGACTTTCAAACCAATCCTTAACCGTAGCAGGTAAAATGCTTCGAAGCTTGTCCGCAATTTTTTCGCCCATTTTACCTAAAAATGAGGACGCGGTTGTTGCTGCTGGGACGTTTGACATTGCAGCCGCAAGAATTGAAGTAGCTGCTATTGCGCTGACAGTGACAACGCTTGACACCACCCCATTTACTGGAGCAGGCGCCCAAACAGTTCCCGAGTCAATGCTTGTTGAGTTTTGGTTGGGCCCGCTTGTGGCTCCGGGGGTGAATTCTGTGCCGAAAGCGTAAACATTGCTATCATAGGAACCCACAAACATTATTCCCCCTGAAATTGTTGGTGCAGAAAATACTCCGCCGTTGGTCTGGTAATTCCACAGCAGATTGCCTGATGAAGCATCAAATGCATAAACAGAATCGTCAGGTACGTATGAGCCAACGTAAACAACTCCATCTGCGATTGCAGGAGAAGAATAGAGTGGGCCACTGGTTGAGTAAGTCCAGACTTGTGTTCCAGTTGCAGCGTTAATTGCGTAGAAATCGCCTGATTCTGACCCAACATAAACTCGCCCATTGTAAACGGCTGGTGAAGAAGAAACTTTAGCTGGGGTTGGAAAAGTCCAAAGTGTTGCCCCGTCAGAGGCACGGAAAGCGTACAGGTTGTGGTCTGTTGAGCCAATGTAGACGACGCCGTCAACTACAGCTGGAGAAGAATTTGTGTATGTGTCGCCGTCGTTTGTTTTTGAACTCCAAATTTTTGTGCCTGACGCGGCTTCTAAAGCATAAAAGTAGCCATCTTGTGAACCAAAATAAATTACTCCGTTAACAACTGCGGGTGAGCTTCGAATATCTCCACTTGTAGGGTATTTCCAAATTTGGGTGCCTGTATTTGCGTCTAAAGCATACATGTTGTTGTCGCATGAACCGATATAGACTATTCCTTTAACTACTGCGGGAGAAGACCAAACAGCTTCACCTGTTGGAAAACTCCAAACCAAACTACCTGTTACAGCATTTAAGGCGTAAACACTGTTATCGTTTGAGCCTACATAGACGATGCCGTTTGCAACCGCGGGTGTAGACCAAATATACCCTTTTGTTTTGTACTCCCAGACGGTGTTGCCAGTAGTTGCGTCTAAAGCGTAAACCTTTGAGTCAAAAGAGCCAGTATAAGCCATGTTGCCGGAAATGGTTACTGCTGACCGGACTTGACTGCCAAGACGGGTTTGCCAGAATATTTGACTATTTTTGGGTGCTGTAGATGTGGCGTATCTTGAGCCAGATAGGTCATGCCCAAAAGATGACCATTCATCGTTGGTTTGCCCTTTGACAATCGGCGATAAAGCCGCTATGATTAGTAAAACTATTAAGGCACAAAGCAGGCTGGTAACTATCTTTTGTGAATTTTGCACCCTTCTCCCTTCTTGAAGAGTGCTGTATGCTACAGTTTGTTTTTAAGATTTTTCAGCTAAAACAAGAATCATACATACAAACGCTGTATTGTCTGTGTTTATTTTGTCTGTTTTAGTACTCCAAGGGTTTTTTCTGCCGTTGAAGCGCTAAAAAGTAAGTCATCAATAGTTGCAGTGAAAGTAGCCAGTTTGCCTTCGCAGACAATTTCTGTTACGACTTTACAGTTTTCCCTAACTGTGTTAACACTTAACCCTGCGGGCGTTTTAAAATTGTCTGGGGAAACAGCTTTAGCTACTGCATCAGCCGTTTTATGGTCAACGTATTCAAGCGTTATTGTTGCCTGCAAGCTTTTCACCCTTTAACTGTCGCCCAACCAATTCATCAGCAGTTTTCACGAATCCTTCAACTTGGTTCAATGGGACTTGTGCGCCTGCAGCGATGTTGTGTCCGCCGCCTTTTCCACCGTGTTTCTCTGATGCGAGACGCATGACGTCGCCGAGGTTTACGCCTTTTTGTAGTGCAGCTTCGGTTGTGCGTGAAGAGATTTTTACGGAGTCTTCGCCGTCTACTTTTGCGTAGGCTATGATTGGTTTTTGGTTGTTAGGTACCCCTGCAACGATGATGGATGAGACGGTGCCGATGATTTTTTCGTTAATGTAGTCTTCTCCGTTGACGACGTAGATGCTTGTTAGTTCTTTCATGCGTTCAGGTTTTTCCATGACCCAGCCCAAGTATTTGTTGATGTTTTTACGGTAATCTTCAAGGATGTTGTTTGATTCTTCAAGGGCTGCTCCACGGTCACCCATGCAAATGGCGATGCCGAGGCTTGGGCGGTCCATGCGTCCAGTAGAGTTCAGTAGTACTGAATATTCTCGTGCGTCGCGGAGGGCGGTGTTTGGTTCCTCGTTTACCAGCACGTAATTGTTGCCGATTAGGTTTGAAACTTCTACGTGTAAGCCTCTTGAAAGCATGTAGTCGGCGAGGGCTGAGCATAGTTTTTTCTTTTCTTCTTCGTTAAGGTCGCTTAGGGCGCGAAGTCTTTCGCCTTGTTTGAGGTTAATGTTTAAGGTTGCAAGGAATGCTAAGGCTTTGTCTTCTTCACCGCTTATGCCTGGAATGAATGGGTTAGTCGTGGTGGCTAAGGTGCGGTGGATTGGTCGGGTTTCTCTGCCAAAGAAGGTTAGGTCTTTTTCTACTTTCATTAAGCCTGCTTGTACGGCGTCTTTGAGGATTAACTCGTTTAAGCCGCCGAAGCTGCGTTGGTCATACTTGTCTTGCATGTCACCAAGTGCGCCAACTAACGCTACTGGTGCTAAATCAACGTTTTTTGGATTCATTGCTTTAGCTACAAAGTAGGTTACACCTGAACCGCTGATTTCCGTTGCTCCGTCAACTCCGTATTCGTGTGGGTTAACTTGGGCAAAGTTTGGGTTATCTACTTTGGCTGTGATTTGGTGATGGTCCATAATTGCAACTTTGACGCCGGGAACTTTCTCGTTTAACAATTGTAGGTAACCGCTTCCAAAATCGGTTAATATGACAAGTTGTGGTTTGTCGGCGATTATGTCGTTTATGATTTTGTCGTCTACCCACTGCATGACGCGTACGCGGTAGCGGGCGTCAAGCCTGTAAAGTGCTTTTGAGATTACTCCTGCTGCTGCAACCCCGTCTGCGTCTAAGTGTGAGAAACAATCAATAAAACCGTCTTGCTGAACGGTTTCTAGTATCATTTTTGCTGCTTTATCAGCTGCCGATAGGAAATTGGCTATTTGAGTTTGGTCTACCATGCAGGGTTGCCTCTAATGGCAGTAAAAGAAGGCTGATTGGATTTAAAGCTGGCGCACCAAAAAGGCAAACAAAAAATTAAAGTACAAAATTGAAAGATAGGAGGCTTTAAGATACTGAAGCGATTTTTGCTACGTACTTAAAGTTCTTAGCGACTTTTCCTTCACGTTTATAGTAGCGTGAAAGTTTGTGGATTCGTGCCTCGATAACCTGCATGTTGCGTTTGTTGTGCAGGTCTTTCTTGTTTTTCTCCATGTGAACTGCAAGAGCTTGTGCCTTCTTCATCAGGTTGGCTAAGTCTTCTGGTGTTGATGGATTTAGGTTGGCACCTTTGAGTATGTCGCTTACGCTTTTACCGGTGATTGGTTTAACCAGTGGAATTGCGTATTGGTCTCTAAGAATTGTGCCTATTGCGCTTAGTGAGTGGCCTTCTTTTGCGAGTTTGATAACGAAGGCTTCTACTTCTTCAGGCTGATATTTGCACCAGCTTGGGGGCCTTCTGCTTACAGGCCGTATCGAATGGGATTTTCCTTTTTCTTGCTTTGGCATCTGTACACCTTAATTCTGCACCTTACATCCACAGTACGGAGATATTTAAAAATAACTGTTAAAAACGCCTGCTTTGAAGCTCAGTTACTATAACCAAGTATACCGCAGAGTTATAGGTAAATGAAGATTTCTAAATTTTTTGCTCAAGGACCAATTTTAGTGCCGAACAACCATTTTAGGAAAAAGTAATAACGATTGCTATCTAAACCTTTCTTGTATGAATCAACTAAAGAAACGGTTAGCCTTTTGGGCTGTACTGATTCTTTTCACAGCTTTGCTTCTCGTGAACATTCAGCCTGTAAAAGCCCAATCTCAACTTAGTGTTCACATAAATCCAGACGGTTCAATCAGAGGAACAGAAGGCACGCAAGATATCCTTAGAGAAGGTAACGTTTACACCTTAAAGAATAATGTGAAAGGCACAATAGTCATAGAAAAAGACGGCGTGATAATAGACGGGGCAGGCTTCACACTTAGCGGCGATGGCGGTAGTAGCGGAATCATAACATCCATGAAGACTGACATGATTGGTTACGGCGGCATTGAAGTAAAAAACCTAAAGTTAACAGGCTTTGCTAGTGGTATCGCTCTTTCAGGAGAAGACAACGACGTGCATGACTGCGAAGTTACCGATTGTAATTATGGCATAACACTCCAAGGTGCCCGAAACACTATTCGGGCAAACACTTTATCTAACAACAATTTCGGCGTTCATTTCTTGTATGCAGAGGCAAACGTTTTGACCAACAACCGTTTAGATAATAACACGCAACCACTTTGGTTTGAAGGCTACTGGACCAACACAATTGAGTCTTCGAACATGATTGATGGCAAACCCGTTTACTTTTTTATGAATGAAAAAGACCTCCTAATCGCTCCAAATGATTACCCATCGATAGGCTATCTTGCCTTTGTTGATTGCCAACATGTAACTGTAAAAAATCTTAATCGACAAAACGCCGCCATGGGAATCATACTGGTTAACACAACAAACTCAGAGATAACTCAGAACATTTTAGAGAACAACTTCAGAGGCCTCTACCTGTATGGGTCTTACAATAATATTGTGAGCCAAAACTTGATAAGAAACTGCAAAACCGGACTTGAAATAATCACTGAAACAGCTAACACAATCACCACTAACACCTTCGAAAATAATGAATGCGGCATCTTCCTTGAAGGTTCTGCACAATTAATTTATCACAACAATTTCATCGATAACCAGAAGCATGTTAACGCTCAAGAGTTCACCTCGCTACCCATTTATGTTCGTCCCAATAACGGCGAATACGTCTGGGATAATGGTTATCCAAGTGGCGGAAACTACTGGAGCGATTATACTGGAAAAGACGAAAATAACGATGGCATTGGAGACACACCCTACATAGTGAGTCAATACTTCAACAACACCGACAATTATCCCTTAATGCAAACAGTTGCAATACCTGAATTTCCAATTTCGTTAGTTCCCTTGCTATTAATCATAGTAACTGTTGCGGTTACTTGTGTCCACAAACGAAAAAATGAAAGTAAACTAGGTAGCCCTAAATTTACCATCAAGTTAAAAAAGGAAACTAAAACTATTGCGGCTTTCTATTCGGATAGTTAACCTGTTTTCTAAATTATTTTTTGTAGTATGGTCTGCGGATGTAACCGTACGCTTCAAGTGCTGCTGTGATTCCTTGACCCACTGCTGTGCCAACCTGCTTGACCGGGTGCGTGGTTACGTCGCCTGCAGCGTAAACGCCGGGAATGTTGGTTTCCTGTTTAATGTTGATTTTGATGTAGCCTGCCTCAGTGGTTTCTAACCCTGAAGCTTTCGCAACCGCGCTGTTGGGTGCTTCTCCAACCTGCACGAAAACTGCGTC
>JAWRIR010000157.1:0-20116 GCA_040268405.1 Thermoproteota archaeon
TTAATGCGCTTAAAGAAAACGGTTCTGACCCAAAAGGCAAACGAGTGCTGATACTGGGTTCAGGTGCAGCAGCAAGAGCTATTGCTTATACGCTTGTTCAGAAAACTGATGAGCTTGTTGTGCTTAACCGCACGGTTTCAGAAGCTAAAAAATTATCAGATGCACTGAAACAGAAGTTTAACAAAAAAGTCGTTGCAGACTCACTATCACCAGAAATAATTAAAGAAAAAATCTGCGATTCTGACATTCTGCTCAATACAACTTCTGTTGGCATGAAACCCAATTTAAGCCAAAGTTTAATTGTTCCAAGCAGCTTAAAGCCAGAATTGACCGTTATGGACATAGTCTACAACCCGGTTGAAACTAAACTTGCCAGCGACGCCAAAGCCGCTGGTGCCAAGGTAATAAGTGGAGTAGAAATGTTAATTTATCAAGGCGCTGCATCGTTTGAAATCTGGACTGGACAGCAAGCTCCAGTGCAAGTTATGAGAAAAGCCGCTTTGGAACAGTTAAACAGGATGTAAATTGTAGTGAAAGGAGAAGCTTTTGCATTAGCTCATGGTGCAGCAACAATCGTTAACGCCATAGCCACAGGTAAAGGGGCAGCATTCGGCGTTAACCTCTACACTAAAGCACAAGTAAAACTTACAAACGAACCAGCAATTGTTGAAGCTGAAATTACTTCTGACCAGAAAGAGAATCCAGTTTTGATTCAAAAAACTGTTCAGGCAATCCTCAAACATTTCGGTAAAGAGAAAGAGTTTGGCGCAAAAGTCAAAACATGGAGCACCATTCCCATCGCAAGAGGACTTAAAAGCAGTAGCACAGCAGCCAACGCAGTAGCACTCGCAACATTAGGGGCTCTCGGCGAGACTCTGGATGATTTGGAGACTGTAAAGCTGGGTGTAAAAGCGGCTTTTGACGCTAAAGTTACAGTTACGGGCGCGTTTGATGATGCTTGCGCTTCATTCTTTGGTGGTTTAGTAGTCACCGACAACCTAAACTGCAAACTTGTAAAACAAGAAGCATTAACTGAGGATTACGTTGTTTTGTTCCAAGTTCCCCCGAAAAAGGCTTACACCGTAAACACGGACACCAGCAAGCTTGCAGCGCTTAAACCGCAGATTGAAGCAACCTACAACATGGCATTAAAAGGGCTGCATTGGGAAGCTTTAACGCTTAATGGTTTGAATTATTCGGCTGCTCTTGGGTTTAACGCAAAAATTGCAGTTGATGCGTTAGCTGCGGGTGCACGTGCAGCTGGACTCTGTGGCAAAGGTCCAACGACCACAGCAGTGGTTTCTAAAGATTATGTGGAGCAGGTTCAGGCTGCTTGGCAGGTTTATGAAGGGGAAATTTTACAAGCAAGTTTGAACCATGAGAAAGCTAAGGTACTCGCATAATGGTCACTGTAACCGTTAAACCAACAAACAAGCTTCAAGGCGATGTTTGTGCGCCAGCATCCAAATCTTACACGCAACGAATGCTTATAGCCGCCGCGCTTTCGGAAGGCATAGGCAAAGTAACAAACCCGCTTTTATCTGAGGATACCGAGGCGACTTTTAGGGCTATTACGGCTTTAGGTGCCCAAGTTCAAAAGGCTGAAGGCTGCTGGACAGTTCAAGGCGCTGGCGAGTTGAAGGCTGCAAGCGACCTAATTGATGTCGGCGAATCCGGCGCAACCCTGCGTTTCATGATTCCCATCGCGGCTCTCGCGTCTGGGCGTTCAGCTTTTCTGTTGTCAAGTTCACTTGAACGAAGACCAATCGACCCGCTCCTATCAAGCCTTAAACAGTTGGGAGTTAACGCTTACCCCAAACAAATCGGTGAATTCCCAGTCATCGTAGTTGAAGGCACAGGCTTAACTGGCGGAAAAACCAGCATCCCAGGAGACGTAAGCAGCCAATTCATCAGCGGTTTAATGTTTGCCTGCCCAATGGCCAAGGCTGACACGCAAATAACCGTTACAACACCAATGGAATCAAAAGATTACGTTAAAATGACACAAGAAGTCCTCGCTCAACACCATGTTAAAGTGGAAATCAGCGATGACTTTAGGCATATTCACATTCCGGGAAGACAGATTTTCAGGCAGACAGATTGCAAAGTGCCCGGCGACTTCTCCTCCGCAGCGTTCCTTTTAGCAGCGGCAGCAATCACAAACTCAAACGTGAAAATAGACAACCTCACCTACGAAACAGCCCAAGGTGACAGAGCAATTTTGGGCGTGCTTAAACAGATGGGTGTTGAGGGAACAGTTTGTGAGGACAGCGTAGAAATCCAGGGCACGGGCGGTTTGCTTAAAGCTGTTGATATTGACGCAAAGAACATTCCTGACCTTGTCCCAATCTGTGCAGCATTAGCGTCCTGTGCGGATGGTGAAACCAAGATTTTTAATGCTCAACGCTTGCGGTTTAAGGAGTCTGACCGTTTAGCCACAGTCCACGAGGAACTTTCAAAGATGGGAGCTAAAATCAGCCTAAAAGAAGACGGCTTAACCATTAAAGGTCCCTGCAAACTTCACGGCGCAACCATCAACCCGCACAATGACCATCGAATAGCCATGTCTTGCACAGTCGCCGCCTTACGAGCTACAGGTGATACTACAGTTGAAAACGCTGAGTGCGTCAGAAAGTCTTATCCAGCATTCTACAATGATTTAGCAGGTATAGGAGCGGAAATCGTTGGCGGGAAACTCGTTAGGTAAAGAATTCATAGTAACAACGTTTGGGGAAAGCCACGGCAAAATCGTCGGCGTACTAATTGACGGTTGCCCAGCAGGCTTAGCGTTATCTGAAGAGGATTTTCAGGAAGAACTTGACCGCAGAATCCCAGCGGAACCTAAAATTGTTTCAGCCCGCGTTGAAAAAGACACAGCCAAGATTCTAAGCGGCGTGTTTAACGGCAAAACCACAGGCGCCCCCATAGCAATAACAGTTGATAATAAAGAAACAAAGTCCAGCGATTACGACGCCATAAAAGACCTCCCTCGACCGGGACACTCTGATTATCCAGCCCGAATCCGTTACGGCGGATTTAACGATTACAGAGGCGGCGGAAGATTCTCTGGAAGAGTAACCGTAGCCCTCATACTTGCAGGAGTCATAGCCAAAAAACTCCTTGGACGCTACGACATTGACGTTTTAGCTTACACTACCGCTATTGGCAAAATCAAATCCCAAATGCGAGGCAGTGCAACTGAAATGCGCAAAAACCGTAACGCTGCAGCCACACGATGCCCTGATTTGGCGTGTACAGAGAAAATGGAGGAAGCCATTGTTGCAGCCAAAAACGCGGGTGACAGTCTCGGCGGAATTGTTGAGTGCGTTGTGCTTAACATGCCTGTTGGGATTGGGGAACCACTGTTTGACGCGTTAGACGCCGACTTGGCTAAGGCATTGTTTGGTGTTTCTGCAGTGAAAGGCGTCGAGTTTGGCGCTGGATTTGCAGCAGCTGAAATGTTAGGTTCCCAAAACAACGACGAGTTTGTAATGAAAAACGGTAAAGTTGAGTCAGCATCCGAGAATGCAGGCGGCATCTTGGGCGGCTTAAGCAGCGGCATGCCAATCACTATGCGGGTAGCCATAAAACCTACACCGTCCATCAGTAAAGAACAGAAAACCGTTAACCTCTGTACAATGGAAAACGCCACTTTAAGCGTGAAAGGCAGACACGACCCATGTGTAGTACCTAAAGCAGTGCCTGCAATTGAAGCCGTGGTCGCATTAACGTTAGTTGACCATTTAATCCGTGCAGCATACATCCCAAAAACGCTCAAAGAGCCTCAAGGAGTAATAAACATTGGAAGATATTCAGACATTACGTAAACATGTCGACGAAATTGACGACCAAATCCTAAAAGCCCTAAGCGAACGCGTAGCAGTCTGCCGAAAAATCGGTGAAGCAAAAAAGCAGCAGGGCTTGCCAGTTCGTGACCAGTCCCGCGAAAACCACGTGTACACTAAAGTTAAAGATAAAGCTGCGAAATTTCAGCTGGAACCCGCCCGAATTGAGGCGCTTTACCGCGAAATAGTTAATATGTGCAGTGACGTTCAAAAATAGAAAGAACTCTTGACGGAGAGTCATCTCACCTTGTTGTATGAAATAAATGAGAAAGCACTCAAACTGGAAAGTGAAGGAAAAAAGATAATCCGATTAAACCTCGGCGACCCAGACATGGCTACGCCTCCTGAAATCGTGGAAGCAGCATACGCTTCAATGAAAGCAGGCAAAACCAAGTATTCATCATCTTACGGCGAGCTTAAACTGCGTCAAAAAATCGCTGAGATACACGGCGTTAAAGCAGAAAACGTTGTCATCACCCCCGGCTCTAAATGGGCAATTTTCAGCACCATGTTCTTAACCATGAAGAACGGCGGCAACGTAATCATTCCAACACCATACTGGACAGCTTACGATTTAATCACTAAAACCATCGGCGCCAAAACCAAACTACTTAAAACAGAAATGGAAACAGGCTGGAAAGTTGACTTAGACAAGCTTGAAAGCCTAATTGACAGCGAAACAAAAATGATTATACTTAACAATCCAAACAATCCAACAAGTAAAGTGATGGATGACGAAACCCTTGACGGCATAGTAGAAATCGCCAACAAAAAAGGCATAATCGTCCTATCTGACGAGGTTTACGGCGCAATCGCGTTTAACAAGACCAAGAGCATCCTTGACTACGGCGTAGACTCTAAACACATTCTCAGTAACGGGTTTAGCAAAACATTCACAATGACAGGTTGGCGTATCGGCTACATAGTTGCAAACAAAATGTTAGTTGACCAAGTAACCAAACTAAACCAAATTACATTCAATAACGTACCAGTCTTCATCCAAGAAGCAGCAATGAAAGGCTTAGAACTCCGCCAACAAATCGCAGAAAACATCAAAGCCAAATACAAACAACGTGCAGACCTTGCAAGCAAAAAACTCGGCGCAGCAGGCTTCAAATTTACCCAGCCAGACGCACCCTTCTACGTGTTCCCCAAACGCGACGGCTTAGACGGCACCAAATTCACCCTCGATCTACTTGACAGCGGCGTAGCAGTTGCACCAGGCGCAAGCTTCGGTGACTACCCAGAGCATTTCCGAATAAGCTTAACTGCACCAGACAAAGAAATAGAAACAGCATTAGACAAAATCTGTGAGGCAGCTCAATAATATGAGGACAGCCATTCTCGGCGCGGGAAAAATGGGCGTATGGTTCGCGCGGTTCTGTAAACAGAAAGGCGACACTGTAATCCTTGCTGACCGTAAAGCTGAGAAAGTGGCTAAACTCAAACTTGAGCTCGAGGTTGAAACAACCACAGATTTCCAAGAAGCAGTAAAGGGCGCCGATAACGTCCTAATCTGCACTTCCATCTCTTCTTTTGAAGAAATTATCAAAAAAATCGCATCCGCCACCCACAAGGGACAGGCAGTTATGGATATTTGCTCCGTTAAGGAGTACCCCGTTAACATAATGCACCAATACATTAAAGACGCAACCGTGCTGGGCACGCATCCAGTTTTTGGTCCAGGAAGCAACGGCGTCGCACACAAAGCATACGTGCTAACCCCAACCAACCCACAAGAAGAAGCGTTTGCGGAACAGTACAAACAGTGGCTTGAAAAAGAAGGCGCCAACGTCTTTCTCATGACTCCCCAGAAACATGACGAGTTGATGTCAATCATTTTGGGGCTACCGCACTTTGTAGGGCTAGTTGCCTGCGAAACACTTCTGGAGCAGCCAAGTTTTATTGAATCTAAAAAACTCGCGGGCACCACTTACCGTATGCTACTCACTTTAGCTGAAGCCACTGCACAAGAAACCCCAGACCTTTACGCTAACGTGCAAACCAAAGTTGAAGGTTTAGGCAAAATGGAGGAACTCTTCATAGCAAACGCGCAGGCATGGCTTGATTTAATGAAAAACAAGAACTCAACAGAAATCATGGCGAGAATGGATCGGCTACGTGTAAAACTCGCCAAAGTGGACAGAGACTACGGCAAAAGCTACGAAACAATGTACCGGATGCTTCAATCAACCGAAGAATAAGTGTCTAATTCATAACATAATTCTTGCTCAGTTGAAGATTTTGTGACTGTTCATATGCTGTTCATTCTTGGATAGTTTGTATTAGCGCTCTCCCAATAATGAAGAAAAACATCATTTACCCATCTCATAAATTGGGGGTCATTACCAAAAAAGCCAGAACTGCTCAGTTTTCCATCCATTGATAATAAGGCGAAAAAGGCTTCTTTTTCAGTTATTGAAAACAAACCAGGAACCGTTGCTATGACTCTTCTTTCGACGTTTTTACCAAAAGCTTGCACTTGAGACGACCGAATTAATCGTTCATGAACTATAGACTTTAATTTTATCCCCTTTGATAGTTTTTCCTTCATTGTATTTTCATGAACAGCCATTATTTGGTCGGTTATTGTCCATACATGGTCATTCGATGATTGCATCATTTCCTCAATCTTGTTTACTGTATCAGCCATTTCAGTAAATAGGATCGCTTGAGACAATTCGCCAAGGCGGCAGATAAACTGAGATGGCAGTTGCCAAACATTATGTTCAAGAAAATACTGTCGGTGCTTCAAGATAAAATCAAGTGGAGGAAAAAAGTGTATAACAAGTTTTCCATAATTCGTGATAGTATAAGCACCGTTAATATTCTTCTGAATGATTAACTCGTCTATCAACCGTTGAATCTGGCGGGAAGCTTCTGTTGGAGTTATATTGATTTTTCGAGCGATTTCATTCATTTTAAGTTCATTCGAACTAAGTTCATTTACGATATCTAGCCTGCTCTCGCTGGCAAGACTAAAAAACAAATTTTTTATTCCGTTGCCATCCAAGCATTATCACCGATGTTTACGCGTAAACAGAGATGTTTTCTTGTAAGTATTTTCGTCGACTAAGATTAATGGCTTTTTATATCAAACAATAATTGGAGGTAAGAAATTGCAAAAAAACGACGAAAAGTCCTTCTCAATTGAATTGAAAGCAAAGGAATACATCAAAACCATCAATCTCGCCAACGGCGTCTCTGAAAGCGTAGTCGTGGAAGGCACAATAGGGCAATTGCTCAATGCAGAATTTGCAGAAGGCATAATGCTCGAAATAGTCGGTAAAAAGGGAATTTTAAGAATCGATTTATCCCCTGACCAGATCAAAAACCAAAAAACAGAGGTGAAAAAACAATGAATATGTTAAGAAATTTAGGAATCGCCATAAGCGTGCTCTTTGCTTTGTCCACAGTTATCTGCGGTGTCAGCATCTCACAAGCAGCTACAATCGAACCAAGTAGCATACAATTTCACATGGGTTTCGCTGCCATAACGCTTCTTGCAGGCTTTGGAACAATCGCCCTCATGGCACACCAAAACAAAAAGCAATAAACTGAAGGCGAAGCAAAAATGACCAACAATGTGTTGATTGCGTTTGCAACAAAAAACGGGGCAACAGAAGACACAGCGGAAAAAATCGCACAGACACTTCGAAACAAATACCATTTGAAAGTGGACCTCGTTGATTTGCAACGAGATTCACATCCAGACCTCTCTGAGTACAACAGCATAGTGGTTGCTAGTGGAGTTAGGATGGGAAAATGGTATAAAGAAGCACTGCAATTCCTAAAAAACAATTTTGAGGGCAAAAAAATCGCCATTTTCGTTTCAGCCATGTATCAGGGGGGAACCCCAGAGAATTACCCAACTGCAGTTGAGCGCTACCTTGAAGCAGTCGTAAAAGAACACCTAAATGTTAAGCCCATCGCTATGGAAGTTTTTGGAGGACGAATGAAGTTCTTAGGCAGAGTAACAGCTGACAACCGTGACCTAACTAAAATCAACGAGTGGGCTCAGAATTTAGGCGAAAAACTTTGCAGCCAAGAATCATCATTGCAGATAAAAGGGGCAACCATAAAGTGAGTTCCACTGATGCCGCTTACGCGGCACAATTTTTCTTATTCGATATTTATGATTTAAATTTACAAATGTGATGATGGCAAATGAATAAAATTCGAGTATTCATAAGTTCTTCACTAAATGAACTTGAAAGTGAAAGAGAAATTGCTCAAGAAACCATAAACGAATTGAATATGGAGCCAGTAATGTTTGAAGGTTTTCCAGCAATGGATAAACCACTGGAAAATGCATACATAGACGAAATAAAGAAGTCTCACATTTTTGTCGCTATTCTGTGGAAAGATTTGTCAGAACCAGTTGAAAAAGAGTACACTACGGCTTTTGAACTTGGAATACCAATGCTACTTCTCGTAAAAATGATAACCTACCGAGAATCTAGAACACAAAAATTAGAAAGACTATTAAATGGAAATATAGAAAACAACTCAAACCAAGTTTTCCAAGTTGTACCTTTTCGTAAAAAGTTCCGAACATTGCACGAACTTCATGAAGAGTTGAAAGAAGGACTAATGAATCTCGTTTCAGACAGATTTACCGAACCTGCTCTGACCGCTACAAGCAATGAAGTTACATCAAAAAGGGCATTAAATATGATTCAAAATGCGAAGAGACGCCTATTATTAGTTGTAAGAACGCCCCAAATCTTGTTGGGGCTCAGGCCATATGATTCTAAAAATAAGAATTACTTAGAAGAGGCTCTTTACAATGCTGTATGTAAGTGGATTGATGAAATGATAATAGACGAAAGGCGTGAATTCCTATTTCTTTATTCTGAGGAACATACTCGAAAAGAGATAAAACAGTTCAATTTGCAGAATATTTGGGAAAAGAACTTAGTAAAATACCGAGAAATTGAAGAAAGGACTAGCGGAAGATTTGAATTAGCTTCAATCCAAGAATTTCCAGGAAGAATACTAATTAGCGATAACAGTTTTGGCATACAGTTTAGGACCCCTCGTGACAAAGTGGTTTGTGTCTTTCGCCAAGACGCAAGCGTAGCTACAGAGTTATTTAACGTTTTTCACGAACATAAGAATCGATCTGAAATTCAAATAAACTCTGAATGATGGAAAAACAATTTTTAAGATCAAAAAGTAACAAAAAATCTATTTACTCGCAATCCCAACCATTAGCAAACGTGACGTCTATGGAAAACTGTGCTAAATGCGGAAAAGAACTCCTCTGGAACGAGAAGAAACTTGTTTTCTGGAACATGCAACTACGAAAAGGCTACATTCGATGGATGGTTATGGGTTCACCCTACTTTGGCAAACAAAGAGAGTTCCCACAGTACGAAGGCAAAAAGTTGTGCCAAGACTGCGCCATAGACGTTTTCGAAGAAGCCATGTCCCAAACCCCCACCATGCAAGTAAAAGGCGAAGACTTTGCTGACCTCAAAAAAAGCCTCGAAGAAAGCGGCATCGTAGTGTCATCGTTTAATTGCCCCAAATGCGACAAAATGAATGACATCCCAGAAAAAGGTAAAATCCTAATCTGCAAACACTGCGGAACACCGATTAAGCCAAAAGACATTTACGAAAAGATAAAAGAATTAACAAAATAAAGGGTTTTTAGATGATTCTTGGGTAAGACCCTAGAATCTTAACAAACGTCGCATACTTTTCCAGTGCTTCTAGTGCTTCGGTGCAGCGTTTTTCTGTTCTGTGTCCTTCGAAGTCAAGGTAAAAATTGTATTGCCAAGCAGTGGTTTTTGTTGGACGAGATTCGATGCGTGTTAGGTTAATGTTTCTGGACGCGAACTCGCCTAGGGCGTGGTAGAGTGTTCCGGGAGCGTGTTTAGCTGAGAAGATGATGCTGGTTTTGTCGTCTCCTGTTGGGGCTGCGTCTTCGTGGGAAAGGACGAGGAAGCGGGTGTAGTTGGATGGGTTGTCGGCGATGTCGCGGGCGATGATTTTCATGTTGTAAAGGTCTGCTGCTTTTTCGCTGGCGATTGCTGCGGCGTTGAAAAGTTGTTTTTCTTTTATGATTTTGACGCTGCCGGCTGTGTCGTAGGCTGGGATGATTTCCCATTTGTGCTTTTCAAGGTAACTGCGGCATTGACCAAGCGCTTGGGGATGGGAGTAGACGGATTCGATTTCTTCAAACTTTGTTTGAGGGTTTGCGATTAGGACGTGGGCGAGTTTGACTGCGACTTCTCCGCAGACTTTAAGGTCATAATTCAGAAAAAGGTCGTAGTTTTGGTTGACGCTGCCTTCAATCGAGTTTTCGATTGGGACAACGCCATTAGGAACTTGACCTGTCTTGACGGTTTCGAAGACGTCGCGGAAGTCCTTGCAGGGCACGGGCTCTACTTTGCTGCCGAAGAATTTGTAGACAGCCATTTCACTGTAAGCGCCAGTTTCTCCCTGATAGGTTACCTTCATTGTTTCTTGCCTTGGTTACGATTCTTTAGTAGACACTTGTTTATACCGTTTATCATAGCTTCAACGCTGGCCATTACGATGTCTTCACGTGCGGCTCGAGCTGAGACAATGTTGCCTTTTTCGTCTTCCACTTTGATGACAACTTCAGCGACTGCGTTAGACCCGCCAGTGATTGCTTCGAGACGATATTCGCTGAGACGGATTTTTTCCATGTTGCTGGTTAACTTCTCAATTGCTTTTAGCACTGCGTCAACTGGGCCTACGCCTGTTTCTGCTGCTACGTATTCTTTTCCGTCTAAGGTTAAGCGTACTGAAGCGGTTGGGATGACTTTGATGCCTGTTACGACTGCCATGTCGCATAGGTCAACGATTTTTTCTTCGCCAACAACTTCGCCCATAACGGCTGAGGTTAAAGCGATTAGGTCTGCGTCGGTTACCATTTTGCCTTTGTCGCCCAACTCTTTGACGCGCTGCACAATTTCGGTTAACTGTTGGTCGGTTGGGTGGATGCCGATTTCGTTTAGTTCTGCTTGGATGCCGCGGGTGCCTGCCAGTTTGCCTGCGACTAGCTTGCGGGTTCTGCCGACTATTTCCGGGCTGATTGGCTCAAAGGTTAAGGGTTGTTCGGTGACGCCGCGTGTGTGGATGCCTGATTCGTGGGCAAAAGCGTTTTCGCCGACGATTGCTTTGTTTACTTGTACGGAGACGCCGCTTAATGATGAAACCATACGGCTTGTACTGTATAGCAAGCGTGTGTTGATGTTTGTCTTGTAACCGTAAACCACATGCAATGTTGTGACTACTTCTTCCAGAGCCGCGTTGCCTGCACGTTCACCTAAGCCGTTGATGGCTGTGTGAACTTGGTCTGCGCCTGCTTCTACTGCGGCGAGGCTGTTTGCGACTGCTAAGCCGAAGTCGTTGTGGCAGTGAGCACTGATTGGAACTTTAATGAAGGATTTTAGGTCTTTGAATAACTCAAACGTTGTTCGGGGTATCATGCAGCCTACTGTGTCTGGAACGTTTAGGCTGTCCATTCCTGCATCTTGAGCTGCCTTGCAAATCTGATGCAAGAAAGGTGTTTCAGTGCGTGTGGCGTCCATGGGTGAGAATTCACATTTTACGCCATGCTTCTTGACGTACTGGATTGAGTCAACTGCCGCTGCTAAGACCTGTTCAGGAGTCATGTTTACGGCGTGTTTCATCTGCACTGGAGAAGTTGGGATGAAAACGTGGATTATGTCAACGTCACATTCTAAGGCTGCGTCAATGTCTTTTTTTGTGCATCTGGATAAACCGCAAATTTCTGAGGTTAAGCCTAATTTTTTGATTTCTTTAACGACTTTGCGTTCGCCTTCGCTGCTGCTTGGGAAGCCTGCCTCAATAATGTCGACACCGAGTTTGCCTAGTTGCTGGGCGATTTCGATTTTGTCTTCCAGGGTTAAAGAAACTCCGGGGGTTTGTTCCCCGTCACGTAGTGTTGTGTCTAAGATTTTGATAAATCTGGGGTTTTGGGTCATGGTTTTCACGGGCTTACGCTTTTAGCGCTGCAGCAATGGCTTCTGCCATCTGCATCGTGGAGGCTTTACCGCCTAAATCTGGAACAGTAACGCCGTTAACCAATGTTTGGACTGTAGCTTTTTCTATTGCCGCAGCTGCCTTTAAGCATTTAGAATCATTAAACCGTTCACCCAGCCAATCAAGCATCATCTTTCCAGACAATATCATTGATATTGGGTTTGCAATGTGTTTGCCTGCAATGTCTGGAGCTGAACCGTGAATTGGTTCAAACAATGCGTAGTTGTCGCCGATGTTTGCGCCTGGAGCCATGCCTAAGCCGCCGATTAGTTGGGCTGCTTCATCGCTTAGGATGTCGCCGAACATGTTGCATGTGCATAAGACGTCGAAGTCTTGTGGTGTGCGGATTAGGTGCATTGTTGCTGCGTCAACGTACATTTCGTTGTATTTAATGTCTGGATATTGTTTGGCTGTTTCTTGACAGACGCTTTTGAATAAGCCGTCGGTTACGCGCATGACGTTTGCTTTGTGGATGGCTGTAACTTTCTTTTTAGGGCGTAATCGTGCGGTTTCAAAGGCGCGTTTGGCGATGCGTTCACAGTTTTTCCGTGAAATTACACGTAAGCATACGGTTACGTCGTTGCCGATAGTGTATTCTAAGCCTTTGTAGACGTCTTCAGTGTTTTCACGTACGAAGATCATGTCTATGTCTGGTCGGGCTACTGGAACGTTTGGGAACGCTTTTAGTGGGCGAACGTTAGCGTACAAGTCGAATAACAGGCGCAATCGGACGATGACGTCTGCTGCGGTTTCGCCTACTGGACCTTTTAGGCAAGCGTGGGATTCACGGATTACCCTTAGGCTGTCTTCTGGAAGTGCTGCGCCACGCTTTTTGAGTACTGCATCACCCGCTTCGGCTGGAACCATGTTGAGGTTCACGCCAAAGTTTTCTTGAACTACATCTAAGATTTTCAGGGTTGCTTCAGTTAACTCTGGTCCGATGCCGTCTCCCGGCATCAAAGCGATTTTGTATTCTGTCATTTCTTGTTCATCCTTTTACGTAAATTCTCAATTAAGCCGCCATCGGTCAGGATTTCCATGATGAATGGTGGCAAATTGGTTCCCTGCAGACTCTTTTTGCTTGTCAGGTTTTCGATTTTGCCTGTTGTTAAATCAACGGCAACCTCGTCGCCAGTTTTTACTGCTTCAGAAATTCCTTTACATTCAATGACTGGTAGACCAATGTTGATTGCGTTGCGGTAGAAGATGCGCGCAAATGTTTCGGCTATGACGCATTTTACGCCTGAATACTTCAGGGCTAAGGGTGCTTGTTCTCTGCTTGAACCGCAGCCAAAGTTTTTGCCGCCAATCAGGACCACACCGTCTTTTGCTTTGTTAACAAAGTCAGTGTCTAAGCTTTCCAGTGCGTGTTTGCCTAACTCGTATGGGTCTACTAAGATCAAGTATTTTCCTGGCAGTATAACGTCGGTGTCGATGTTGTTTCCGAATTTGATTGCTGGGGCTTTAATTTTTGATTCCATTATTGTTTTGCCTCCACTGCTGATGGGTTGGTGATTTTGCCTGTTAACGCTGAAGCCGCGACTACTGCTGGTGAAGCTAAGTAAACGTTAGCTTGAGTGCTGCCCATTCTGCCGATGAAGTTGCGGTTGCTGGTGCTAACGCATGTTTCGCCTGCTGCTAACAAACCAATGTGTCCGCCTAAGCATGGACCACAGGCTGAGCCGCAAACCATTGCGCCTGCTTCTGTAAAGATTTCTGTTAAGCCTTCAGCTAATGCTTGCTTGTAAACTTCTTGTGAAGCTGGAATTACCAAAGCGCGGACGCCGTCTTTGACTTTTTTGCCCTTCATGATTTGTGCAGCTAAACGCAGGTCTTCTAATCTGCCGTTTGTGCATGAACCGATGAATGCTTGGTCAACTATTACGTCGCCAACTTCAGAGATTGGTTTAACATTGTCCACTGAGGATGGGCAAGCGATTTGTGGTTCCATATTGGAAACGTCAACTTCCAGTGTACACTCGTATTTTGCGTCTTTGTCGCTTTTTAGAGCATCAAAGTCTGGCATTTTCTTGACGCGGTTTTGCAGGAACTCTTTGGTTGTTTGGTCTGGTTCGATTATGCCGTTTTTGGCGCCCATTTCAACTGCCATGTTGCACACAGTCATTCTTCCTGCGATGCTCATGGCTTTCATTGTTGGACCAGTGAATTCTGCACTCTTGTAAATTGCGCCGTCAACACCCAATTTGCCTATAACGTTTAGGACTAGGTCTTTTGGGGTTAAGTATTTGGGGAATTCGCCGTTTACGTTGATTTTGATTGCTGATGGTACTTTAAACCAGATTTTTCCGGTTGTCATTACGGCTGCGGCTTCTGTTGAGCCGATTCCTGTGGCGAAAGCGCCGAAGGCGCCGTAAGTGCATGTGTGTGAGTCTGCGCCGACTATTACTGAGCCGGGTACTACGTGGCCTTGTTCAGGCATGACTTGGTGGCAGATGCCTCCGCGTCCTACGTCGTAGATGCGTAGTTTTTGATCTTTAGCGAATTGGCGCATTGTTTTGTGAAGTTCGGCTGCTTTGACAGATTCAGCGGGAATCTGGTGGTCTAGAATGATTACTACTTTTTCGTTGTTCCAAACTTTTTCTGCGCCAATTTTTTTGAATGATTCTACAGCTAAAGGTCCAGTTAAATCGTGAATCATCAATACGTCAACGTTTGCGTCCACAATTTCTCCTGGGGCGACAGATTTTTTGCCTGATGCTTTAGCTAAGATTTTTTCTGTAATATTCATGTTTTTTCTTCTCTTATTTTCTATTTTCCACTAAGCAAATACGTCTAAGATTAATCCTCTAAGAGACGTCACTAAAATTTTAAAAAGGGAAAATTAAGCCTTTCCATTCAGTAAACACTTTTACTCGTCGATTCTGATGGATTTAGCGCCTCGTGCCAATGCAGTTATGCCTGTTCTTGCAAGTTCAAGGACACCAAAGGTTTTCATCAAGTTTAGGAAGGCATCAATTTTGTCTGGTCCACCTGTAATTTCCACTGTCAAACTATCAGTTGATACGTCGATGATTCTGCCACGGAAGACATTGACGAAGTTGATTACGTCGGAACGTTCTTTGGAATCCATGATTTTAACTTTAATCAGTGCCAGTTCACGCATGACAAAGTTGCCTTGCTCTAGTTCCTCAACTTTTAAGACATCAATCTGTTTGGCAACCTGCTTGGTTACTTGCTCGATGGTTTTTTCGTCTTCGTTTACGGTGATGGTCATTCTGGCTATGTCTTTTTGTTGTGTAGCTCCTACGGTTATGCTTTCGATGTTAAAGTTGCGGCGTCTAAACAAGTTGGAGATTATGTGGAGGACACCAGGCTTGTTTTCGACTAGGACGGATATGACTTTTGTTTTTCCAGATTCCATTAATAGTCACCTCTTTGTTGTGGTAATCCGCAGCCTGGAGGCACAAATGGAACCACATCGGTTTCAGAGCCTATAGGCACATCGATTACCGTGGTAACCTTGCTTGACATGGCTGTTTTAACGGCGTTACGGAACTCGTCAATTGAAGCTGCACGGATACCTTGTGCACCGTAAGCTTCAGCCAACTTGACAAAATCAGGGGTTTTGCCTAAGTTGACGGCGTTGTAACGTCTGTCGTATAGGGTTCTTTGCCATTGAGCAACCATGCCTAGTACACTATTGTTTAGGACTATGACGATGACTGGAATGTTTTCTGCGACGCTGCAGGCTAATTCTTGCTCAGACATTATGAAGCTGCCGTCTCCTGCGATGTCGACGACCATGCGGTCTGGGCAGGCTACTTTGGCTCCGATTGCTGCGGGGAAACCAAAGCCCATTGTTCCAAGTCCGCCTGAACTGATGAAAGTGCGTGGCTGCAATGCTTGCATGTACAGAGCTGACCACATTTGGTTTTGGCCAACTTCTGTTGTGACTATGCCGCTTTCAGGCAACAATTTGCGTAATTCTGAGAGCAATGCTTTTGGTAGCATGTCACGGGGTAACTCTTTCATTAAGGGGCTTAGTTGTTCTTTGGCTTCTTTGACACGTTTACTCCAAGCTTTGCCTTCGCCTTTTTTCAGTTTCTTTGAAGTGGCAGATAGCAGCATCTTTAGGGAAGCTTTAGCGTCAGCAACAATGGCTAAGTCAACCTCTATGTTCTTGTTAATTTCAGCTGCGTCAACATCAATCTGGATTTTCTTTGCGTCAGCAGCAAACGAGTCCAAGTTTGCAGTGGCACGATCAGAGAATCGTGTTCCAACAGCCAACAAGACGTCTGCTTCACCAATTAAACGGTTAGCAGCTGGGTTACCATGCATGCCTATGCTTCCCAAAGATAACGGATGATTTTCTGGGAACGCGCCTTTGCCCATGAAAGTGGTTGCGACCGGCGCCATTAACAAGTCAGACATTTGAACTATCTCGTCTGAAGCGCCTGCCCAAATGACTCCGCCTCCAACCAGCAAGATTGGACGTTCGGCTTTTGCCAACAGGTCAGCGGCTTCGCTGATTTTTGTTGGGTCTGGCGGTTGAGGCAGTCTGTAGCCGCGAATGTCAGGTTTGTTTGTGAATTCGACTTCGGCGACTCCGGCTTGCACGTTTTTGGGCAAGTCAATCAGGACTGGACCAGGCCTTCCGGTTGTTGCAATGTGGAAAGCGTTTGTGACCATTTGTGGAATTTCTGAAACTAACCTTGGCTGGTAATTGTATTTGGTGATGGCTGTGGTGATGCCTAAGATGTCTGCTTCTTGAAATGCGTCTCTGCCAATCATGTAGCTTGAGTTGGGCGCGTATGTTGGGATTTGTCCTGTAAGTGCAATGACTGGAGAGGAATCCATGTATGCGTTGGCGATTCCTGTTACCAGGTTTGTGGCTCCTGGACCGCTGGTTGCCATGCATACTCCGGCGCGTCCGCTGGCTCTTGCGTAACCTTCCGCCTCGTGGGCAGCGCATTGTTCGTGACGTGCTAGGATGTGACGGATTTTTTTGTTGCCGCAGAGCGCATCGTATACTGGAAGGATGGCGCCTCCTAAGATTCCAAAGATTGTGTCAACATTTTGACGTTCAAGGGATTCTAAAAGTGCTTGTGCACCAGACATTTTTGGCATGTTCAATTCGGTCTCCTATGTTTTGAATTAGCGTTTAGACTGTTGTCTATGCAAAAATTGTTTGAGAAACGCGTGGCTTGTTTAGAGGTTAACCTAGGATTTTTAGAGAATAAGTACCCGACGATCCCAGCTATTGAGGTGACAATCCCTCATGTTCTTGCCTCTTTAAAGTTCACGTTAATTTAAAAATACGCCGTTGTTCAAATAAAAACCTATCGGTGAAGCAGGTTTTTACAGCAAACTGTGAATAAACAACATAACCACAACACAGCCCGCGTAGGGTTTTAGGCACGTTTTTTAGAAGCCGCGGTTTCTGAATTCACGCCGCAACTTTTCAGATTCAGTCTCTTCTGCATTTACCGGGGCTTGTTGTTTGGCAGGTACCCACTGCACTTGAATTGGCGCCTGTGATTCAGGTTCTCTTTTAACGTAAATAACTGGTGTTTTAGGCTCGGGAGCTGGCGAGGCTTGCTGTTGTGATGGTTGGGCAGGTGAGGTTTGGCTGTTTTTTGTGCCCAGAGTGTTTTGAATGAGTGGGGGTAAAACGAAAAGGGCTAGCCAAATTATTGAGCCGATAATGAAGGTTAAACCTACATAGTAAACAAGAATGACCCATGCGGAACTGGAATTGGAAAAGAGAAGATTAGAAGCCTCAATAATCCAAGCCACGATAATAAGTGCGAAGGCAATGATTATACATTTAAACCAAGCATAAATGTTCACTTGATTTTTCGCTTTATCGATTGCAGATTTAAAGATGTCTCCCTCCCCCCAACTTAATAGTATATGATGATTAATTTAAAAAACCTAATGCCCAAATCAGCCAAAAAATGCAGCGGAAACATAAAAACCAATAAAAAAGGTTCAAAGAAAAGGAAAAGTTTTAGGGGTTCTTTGCGCCGTTGCGGTAATCCGTTATTAGCACGTTCATGCCGCTTAGGACGGCTTCCATGCTGGCTTTGACGATGTCTTCGCGGACGCCCATGGCTGTTACGGTTCTGTTACCTTTACGCATGTGCACGACGACTTCAACCATCGCGTCTGTTCCGCCTGTGATAGCTTTGACGTTATATTGTTCCAGTGTAATTGGTTCGCTTTCTTTTATTGCGTTTTTAGCAGCGTTTATTGTTGCGTCAACTGGTCCAACACCTACTGCGGTTCCCCAAACGTCCTTGCCGTTGACACACAGGTGAACGGATGCTGTTGCAGTTACTTTGTCGCCGCCAACGAACGTCATTTCCTGCAGCTTAATGCGTTTGCCTCCGCCTAATCCCATAACGTTTTCAGCTATTGCTAAGACGTCGGCGTCCATGACGGTTTTACCTTTGTCGCCGAGTTCTTTGATGCGTTGGAAGATTTCCTTGAACTGCTCCTCAGTGGGTTTTAGACCCATGTTGTCAAGGTCTGCTTTGATTGCGTGTGAGCCGCTGTGTTTGCCGGGTGCGATGCGGCGTGTGCAGCCGACGAGTTCGGGCGCGATTGGTTCGTAGGTTAAGGGGTTTGCAAGCATGCCTTGAGTGTGGATGCCTGATTCGTGCTTGAACGCGTTTTCGCCAACCACTGCTTTGTTGGGTTGGGTGTGAACGCCTGTTAATCGTGAAACCAGCTGGCTGGTGCTGTAGAGCAGTTCTGTTTTGATGCTTAGTGGCTGCTGGTAAAGCGTTCTAAGGCTGATTACGATTTCCTCTATTGCTGCGTTGCCTGCGCGTTCGCCGAGTCCGTTGATTGTTCCGTGGGCTTCCATAGCGCCTGCTCCGAGGGCGGCGATGGTGTTTGCTACTGCCATGCCGAAGTCGTTGTGGCAGTGTACGCCAACAGGAACCTTAAGGGCGCCTGTAAGGTTGGTGAAGAATTCGAAAGCACGGTCAGGCGTAAGGATGCCTACTGTGTCGCATGGGGTTACGCGGTCTGCTCCGCAAGCTTCTGCAGCTTGGAAAACTTTGAGAAGGTAGTCAAAGTCTGAGCGTGTAGCGTCTTCAGCGAGCAAGTCAACTTTTAATCCGTGTGCTTTCGCGTAGGTTACACAGTCCTGTGTGATTTTTAGGACTTGGTCACGTGTTTTGCGCAGTTTACATTCGATGTGCAGGTCTGAGGTGGGTATAATCATGCACATTGTTTGGGCGCCGCTTTTGATGACTGCGTCTATGTCGCCTATTGTGCCTCTGCCGGCGCTTGCCACTTCAGCCCGAAGACCCTGCTTAGCGATTAGGCTTACGGCTTCAAGTTCGCCTTCAGAAACCGCGGCAAAACCAGCCTCAATCACATCAACGCCCAATTCGTCAAGACGTTGTGCTATGCGCAGTTTGTTTTCTGGTACAAGAGATACTCCGGGTGTTTGTTCACCATCACGCAGGGTGGTGTCTAAAAAGTTTATGCGCTTAGGGAAGCGGTTGAATAAAGCAATACCCCATTTAAAGTCACTCTATGGTTCAGCGTCAATGAACGATATAAAAATTATGGTAAATTGTTTTTCTGGTTTTGAAAAGCTTAAAAGGTCATTGTCCCACTTAATATGTGTGGGAAAATTATGGAAGAGCGAGTAACATTAAAAATTGATGCAAAAGGCAGAATATGCATACCAGCAGAGTTCCGAGAAGAAATCGGAGAAGCCGCCATAATGAAAAAAACCCCTCAAGGCTTTCTAATTGTGCCGGGCAAACAAGAAAATTTTATTGAAGTATTCAACAAAACGATACTTTCGGAGCCTAAACGTAAAGGCAAACCTAAACTTGCCACTCCAGAAGAAATGAAAACGGCTTGGAGAACCGTCAAGTGATAACCGGCTTAGACACAAACATTCTCTGCTACGCCCTTGACAAAACCTACCCAGAAAACATACACGTCAAAAATTTACTGACTACTCTTTCTCCGGAAAGCATTGTTGCCATTAACCCGACCGTGCTCCATGAAACATACCACACTCTTGTTTACTATTTAGAATGGACACCTCAAGAAGCAGCAAACCGCCTATCGCTAATGCTAAAGCACCCCTACATAAAATTTTACAACCAAACCCAAAAGACCAGCCAAATAGCACTTAACCTTGCCGTAAAACACAACTTAGATGGCAGAGACGCCCTAATAGTTGCCAACTATTTGGCAAACAAAACCCCAACCATCTACACCCACGACAAAACACT
>JAWRIR010000158.1:0-11234 GCA_040268405.1 Thermoproteota archaeon
TCTTAATTAGCCGTTTTATGGTTCTTTATTATTGAGGCAAATATTGTTGTGTGCCTCTACATCTGATTCTGACTTAATTTTTTCTAAAAACAAAAAAGCCGCCTCAAAGAAGCAACAAGAGTTTTCAAATCAACATACAAAGCTTCTTGCATTAGCGGAGCAAGTAGCACATTTCGGCAGCTGGGCACTTGACGTATCAAAAACAAACCAAGGAGCAATTTGGTCGCCAGGCATGTTTCGCGTTTTTGGCCTTGACCCTCAAACTAAAAGTTTTACTTGGGAGGAATATACGAGTTTTATTCACCCAGATGATTTAGATTCAGCCCTGGTAAACGCGCAGCTTATGATAAGTTCACCTTTGAATCACCGTGAAAATTTCGATTACCGCATAATCCACCTTGACGGTTCAATCCACATTATTCGTTCCCAACGTCAAGTGGTTAGTGTAGATGCTAAAGGGAAAGCCCAAGTTGTAGTAGGCGTTGACCAGGATGTGACAGAACAAAAGCTGGCTGAAGAAAAAATCCAACAATACAGCAAGCATCTTGAAGAATTAGTGGAGAAAAGGACGCGACAACTTCAGAAAAAAGAACGCCTAGCGGCTATTGGAGAAACCGCAGGCATGGTTGGACATGACATCCGCAACCCGTTACAAGCAATAACAGGTAACGTTTACCTTATAAAAACAGAATTGGAAAACTTGCGCCAAAATGAATCAACAAAAAACATTGTTGATTGTTTAGAAAGCATAGAAGAGGGCATTGGGTATATTAACAAAATTGTAGCGGACTTGCAAGATTACTCAAGACCACTTAACCCTGAATTTCAAGAAGTAGGATTGGCAAATCTAATTTCGGATGTAATTAAGTTAATTACTTTTCCCGATAATGTCAAACTTGTCCTAAACATTAAACCGCTTAGGCCGATTAGCTTGGAACCCACGTTTACTCGGCGTGCATTAACCAACCTAATTAATAACGCCATACAAGCTATGCCAAACGGCGGCAAACTTGAAATCACAGCTCACCAAGAAAAAGACAACATCACCATTGTCGTAACCGACACAGGTGTTGGAATACCGGATGAAATGAAAAAAAAACTTTTCACACCTATGTTCACCACTAAAGCTAAGGGTCAAGGGTTAGGTTTGGCGGTGGTCAAACGTTTAGTTGAGGCTCAAAGCGGAAGCATCAGTTTCGAGAGCAAGGTTGGTGAAGGCACAAAATTCAAGGTTAAACTGCCAATCGAAGGCAATTAACTCAACACGCTCCTTTTTTGTTTACAGCCCTTTGTGTTTACAACATATTTTTAATCCAGCCCACATAACTTGTTTTTGTGAATTTTATGTCTGCAAACCCGCTTGACGCATACAAAGAACTTGACCCAAAACTCATTGAACAATATCAAAACCTTGCAGGATTAGCTTATGCTGAAGGCGCGTTATCGCTGAAGTTTAAGCTGCTTATTGCGATGTCAATAGACGTGGCGGAGGGCGCTCTTGAAGGAGCAATCATCCTTGGCAAACGAGCCCAAAAAGCTGGTGCATCAAAAGAGGAGATTCTTGAAGCGCTACGGATTGCATACCAGATTGGCGGAACTAAAGCGATTTTCTGTTCAGCACAACTAATAAAAATCCTATTTTAAGCAAAGCTGACCTTTTCTCGCAGCTTTATTTTTGATAGTTTTTATTTACTTAAACAAGCATAAACAAAGATGAAGTTTTGTAGGTGATTGGATGCGTCGACGCTACAAGGTACTTATTGCAGTTTTAATTGTTATATCAGCGGTTTTTGTTGGCTTTGTCGTGTGGGCTGAAACTCCGCCGGCGCCTATGCAACAAGCTTATGACGCGTTAGAGTCTGACGGGGACGTCACTGTTATACAGGGTCAATGGCTGGTTTTCGAACCTACAAAGGATTATTACTCTACGGGATTCATTTTCTATCCAGGCGGAAGAATAAACCCTGTTTCCTATGCACCTTTCGCGCATGAAATCGCTTCTGAAGGCTACCTTGTAGTTATAGTTCCCATGCCTTTGAATTTGGCAGTTTTTGGCGCCAACTCAGCCAACGACGTCATGGAAGCTTACCCAAACGTTACAAGCTGGGCGGTTGGAGGACACTCTTTAGGCGGAAGCATGGCGGCACAATATATCAACGACAACCCCGGCAAAACTGAAGGGCTTGCATTTTGGGCAGCGTATCCTCCTTCGGGAGTAAACCTTTCCGCAGCAGACATCAAAGTTGTTACCATTCACGGCACAAACGATGGATTAGTCAGCAGTCAACAAATCATTGATTCCCTAAATCAGCTGCCACCAAACACGGAAGTTGTGGAAATCAACGGCGGTAATCATGCCCAGTTTGGATGGTACGGTCCACAGTCAGGCGACAACACAGCAGAAATAAGCAGAGAACAACAGCAGCAAACCACAGTAAACGCGACTGTGCAAATGCTTGAAAAAATAAGTTAAAAAATTAGCTTTTTGCGTTTCTTCAAAACCACAAACGTTGGAATAACCATAACCAACAACACCACACCGATGGCTGGGTATTCTGGCACGGCAAACACGTTTGATTCAACCAGTTTCAGGCTTACTGCAAATGTTGCGTTGAGTTGGGTAGAAGTTGAATCCATCCTCAAATTCATTTCGGTTAAGGCGCCTGTTTGTTTATCCCAGAAGTACTCTTGGGTGTTTACTTGTGTGAGCGGCACTGTAATGTTATAGCGGACAAGTTCGCTTGGCTGCACAATTTCTTCACTGGTCAAGTTTTCATAGGTTAATTCTCTTGTAACGCCGGAAGCATAAGTTTTTGTTATTGTGCCATTAATTTTTTCGTTACTGCCTTCGTACAGGGGACTGCTAACGCTTAAATTTGCAGCTGTAAAAAACATGGGTTTTGCTAATAAACCAACGCCAGATGCCACGTTAACGGTTCCAGTAAAAGATTGCTGAGTGCCGGTTTTGTATTGTGTTAACGTTTGAGCGGTAATGATGCTACCGGAAACGCTGGTGACAGTCATTTGAATCCAATCAATAGTTTTAGCCTGTTCAGCAAGGGCATCAAAAGGTGTTGACAATGAAATTTGACTTGTGCCGTTTACTTCTGTAGAGAATTCATATTGATATTTGAAAACATCGCCAACTTTTACGCCGGGCGTGTAAGTTTGGGCAGAGGCAGTTCCTAAGAGTGAAGCGCAAAGAATAGTCATTAAAATGGTGGTTGTGAGGATTGCGTATTTAGTCATTAGTGCACCTTGTCTACGCAAGTGTTGGTTTGATAATAACTTATTGGTGTAAAAAACTAAGAGGGGTTATTGGTGGTAGCGTTCGCTTTGGTATGTTGTGTCGGGGGGCAACACACAAAAGAAGCTACCTTGGGATAGTTCCATGAAGTACCTGCTTAAGCGTTCACCGCGCATTGTGCTTCTGAAACTGGGGGCTTGGTCTTTGCTGGCTCTTTTTTCGACCAAGTGTTGTTTTTCCAGAAATGACACTGCGTGGTTCACGAAGTTTTCGTCCAGGTTTGTTCGTCTTTTTATTGATTCGAGTTTTGTGGGTTTTTTTGTTTCTATTGCTCGGAGAATTTCTAGGTATAGTTCAAGTTTTGATGGTTTTGTTTGTTGCATAGGACTTATCCTTTAATACGATTTATGATTCGCAATTTGAGATATGTATTACTGTACTACGACTCAAGATATAATAATTATGTGTGTGTGACATTACACCCACACACGTATCTAAACCAAAGTCGTAGTCCGAAGCTCATTTTGGCACTCACAAGGCAACGCTTCCTGCCAAAGATGCTCAAATGCACGCTTCAAAATCCCAACCTGCACAGGGTCATTGGTCCAAAACACTTTACGTTCCGCTTTTTCGGTTTTGGATTCCCCCCAAATAGCTTCTTTCCCATCAACAATAGCCAAATTAAAGGCTCTCTTAGCCACTTGCCGCAAATCAACCAAGCAGTTAGACCTGCAAGCAGACATAATAAAGTGCCTAAAGGCGCGCCATTCCGCTGCGTCGCTTGTTTCGTCTTTGAATTCGCATGTCCCAACAATGGTTCGCATTTTAATAGGGTTTGCACTATCTTCTGCTGTTGTTTCATTAATTATCTTTTTCATTTCATCAATTGAGCCTACTATCATGATGTGGTTTTTGGCTTTCTTGGTCATTTGGCTTAGCCGCATTTCAACATTGTCTTGCCTAGATAGGGCTTCAACGCTATTTTCCTCATAAATCCCAAAAGATGAACTTAACATTCTTGAAATCAATTCTTCTTTTCTGCGCTGCAACGTGAGCATCTCATTTTCTAGCTCTTCAATCCTGATTTTAAAAAGAATATTAAGCGCCAGTTTAGCCTCTGTTGCCGCAAATTTTCTAGGCGCTTCAAGCCTGCTGCTGATAATTCCGCGGGTTTCAAGCTCAGGCATTATACGATATACTTCTTCACGCCGGATTTTTGATAAAGTGGAGATTTCTGAGGCGGTGGCAACACCTAACGCATTAAGTGCCATGTAAATTTTTGCTTGTGTTCTACTTAACCCGAAAACTCCAAAAAGTTCTGCCGTTTCATCCGCGAACTGCGAGTATTCACTAATTTGAATTTTATTTATCCTTAGCTTAACCCAGTCATCTTTTCTTTCTGAAGCAATTTTTTGGTCTCGGGCTTTCAGTTTTTCTCGTATGTCCTGCAGCAGGGTTTCAGCGTTTATTGGTTTTACAAAAAACGCGTTTGCCCCCTTGTTTATAGACTCGGTTGCGTTTTCAACTGATGGATACCCAGTTATCATGATTTTTACTGCACGTGGGTTGATTGATTGGATTTGTGCTAACAGTTGAGTGCCGTCCATGTCGGGAAGTATAATGTCAATCAGGAAAACGTCAAAATGTTCTTTTTCGGCCATGACGATGGCGTCGGAACCGTTGGATGCAGTTTTAGGGGCGTAACCGTCTAATTCTAATACTCGTGAGAGGGCTAAGAGTGTTTCTTTATCATCATCTATGATTAGCACTTTTTCAGTCCTTTCATTCATACTGTTTTTCCCTGTTCAGGCAAAAAGTGCATGCCTATGATTGCCTTGTATATTGATTCTTGAGATGGGTACGCATAATTAATAAATTTATCCTGTTCCGACTCAGAACATCAAACAATTCAAGCTTATTAAAAAGCAAAAAAAATCCAAAAAAAATTCAAAACCAAACATTGCACAATCCAAAATAATTGCACACAATGCAACACTTTAAATCCCACTACTTGAACATTTTCACTCAAACCCAAAATTAATATTCTTGGGCAAAAAAGTCAACAATTTTACCACAAGCTCTTCCCTAGTTTCCAGTATATCTTGTTTTTTCCTGTTCTTTCCATTGCCCTCTTGGAAGAACCCGTACATTAAATCCACAAGCTTACCCTGTGCCTGCTTCTGGGATAACCGGTAAACTGTCTCTTCAACTGCTTCCTCCAACGCTTTCGCGCAGTTGGCGCGTCCAGGTTTACGCCCCAAGACCATGAAAGTAACCATCGAAGTCACATATTCGTCTGCAAGAATGTCTTCGAAAAGGGTTTGCACTCGGTCGCGGAAATGAAACTCGTACTGTTGCCAGATGAACGAGTGAACAAGCATACGAACTAGCACTTCTTTTGCCGTGTTGGTGTTATCTGTTTTTGAAAGATAAAGACTGATTTCTAAAGGGTTATCTTCTTTTAGGCTGCCATAACGGTTTTGCGGCGTTTTCTTGTGAAGTAAAACAAGTATGCCCTGTTGTTTTGAGGTGTTAGTAAAGGAGTCGCCGCAGGTTTCTTCGATTCTCCGCAGTATTTTTTGACCGGAGGTTTTCCATGTTTTTTCATAATACTCTTTTTTCTTTGCTAACCATGCACGGTCATTTTTTGTTTGACCAGTTCCAAGTTTGAATGTCAAGGGAGGAAAATCGTCTATTGCTCTACACCTTGCAGAAATATTACTCGCGTATGCAATTTATTTCTTGTTATCCATTACCGCTTGGCTGGTTTTCATTTCAAATGTGCCAAAAACGGTTTTGGGCTTTTGATGTATATACCTGCATGTTAGCAAGCATTAAGTACCTCTCATGACGATTTGGGGTTTAGAGGAAGTTAACAATGTCTGAACATTTCGCAAAAAAATGGGAACCAAAAAGAGATGAAGGTTCCTTCCTAAATTCAATAAATCAGGCAGTTAAGCCACAACAGCCATTAAAGCCAAGATTAGACATGGCAACCAAAAAACTTGATCTACAAATTCAACGCTTAGATCAAGCAAACGAAAGATTCACACAAAAAGACCGAACCCTATTCACAAAACTCGTAGACGCATACCAACAACACGACATGTCACACGCAAACATTTACGCCACAGAACTTGCAGAAATCAGAAAAATGTCAAAACTCATCATGAACGCACGGCTCGCACTCGACCAAGTCAACCTAAGAATCAAAACCGTTTCCGAATTAGGTGACGTAGTATCAATGCTTGGTCCATGCATTGGCGTACTTCGCAGCGTGAACGCTGGAATGGGCGGCGTCTTGCCAGCAGCAGAAAATGAGCTTGGTCAAATCGGTGACATGCTTAGCGGTTTAATGTTTGAAGCCGGAACAAGCAGTGGAATGTCCCTCAACTTTGGCTCAGTTAATGAGGATGCTTCAAAGATTCTTGCTGAAGCAGCAGTAGTCGCGGAACAGAAGGTTAGCGCGAACTTCCCAGACCTACCTCCGGGAATGCCTACTGGCGAAGCAGCAAACAAATCAAGAACCTAAAGGCACAACGCCTTTACCCTTTTTTGTGTAGACAACAAACGATTTTTATCTTCAGTTAAACTGCAAAATTTTAAAATCTTAGATTAACCATTTTTATTTGTACACTGTTTTTGAAAAACGGGTTTGTGTTTTAGTTATGTCTTTGGAGTTAAAGTCATTTTTGAACGAGGTTGCTCTGGAAGATAATAAGCGTGAAAAAGCAGAGTTTGAAGAAGGGCTAAACCGTTACAAATCGCTTTTGCTGAAAATTGCGGTTGAAAAGAAATTGGACGTTTTAACGTTGTTTGAAGGTGTAGAGTATCATAATAAGAATAAGATGGCAGGCGATTTGAAGGTGTTAGAGAAAGCGCACTTATTGACTGGACAGACTAAATACACGCACCGAAATGCTTACCGGGAATACACTCTCACTCAGAAGGGAGTGGATTTGGCAGAAAAACTCTCAAAAGAAAAATAAAAAGATGATCCAAGCATAGTTTCTATTCAGGGTAACCTTTGTAACCATTAAAACCACCTCAGCTTTTTTTCAGCATTTACGTAATTCATACGATTTCACGTTGAATTAGCAAAAAATGTGCATTATTTGATATGAATACTACATTTTTTGACTTGTATTCGAAAAACTACACACAATTTAAATGCAAATCGTAAGCCCTAGAGACACTATCCTAAATTTAGAAGAGAGGAAAAAATTGCAGTTAACCAAATTTTTAAAAACAAAACTTGCAACAGCAATCATGATTACAATACTATCGGTTTCGGCAGCTCTAACATTAAACACACAACATGCAAACGCGGCAGCAGGTGACACTCAAGTAACAGGCAGCTTACCTGAAGGCGTAACCCCTGGAGTAACAATAACAACAAACGCCTATCTAGCTGTAACACCCAACCCAATCGGAAAAGACCAAACATTACTAGTTAACATGTGGCTTCACCCGCCAACAAGCGTCAACCGCAACTTCAGCCAAGCATACGTTGTAACCTTCATGAAACCCGACGGAACCCAAGACCAAATGCCGCCACTTGACTCCTATGCAGGTGACGCATCAGCCTACTTCGAGTACCAACCTGACCAAGTAGGAGAATGGCAAGTTAAATTTGAATTTATAGGAACATACTTCCCGCCAGCCTATGTTCAAGGCGGCATGTTTGCATCTTCAGGCTACTTTGAATCAGCATACTACAAACCGTCTAGCACGCCATGGATTAACTTTACAGTGCAAGAAGACCCAGTCATGTCTTTCCCGCCGGCAGGAACACCCTCAGATTACTGGACACGACCAGTTTCATCTGAAAACAGGGAATGGTGGCCATACCTTGGCAATTATCCACCCACAGGCATAATCGGTGGTGGCCCAATTTGGCCAGCAGACACCAACGTCTACATGAGCAACTACGAATACGTTCCATACACTATGGGGCCTGAAAGCGCACACGTAATGTGGAAAGCACCCTACACGAGCGGCGGCTTAGTCGGCGGAACAGCAGGACAAGTTACAGCAGTAACCAGCGGCTTAACAGGCAGCGGCTACCCAAACATAATCTATAACGGCAGATGCTATGAATCATACTCAAAACCAGGCACGGGCGCAACAGCACAAACTTACTGGCGATGCTACGATTTACGCACTGGAGAACTTTACTGGGAACAACCCGCAACCACCTATACAACATTGATGTGGGGCATTTTCCCAATGACCTCGGCGTTAGTTCCATCATTTATTGAATATCAGGCACAAGGCGCGGAGGTTGCAGGCGCAACAGCACGAGCAGGAGTAACAGTTACGCTTGACACTATAACTTCAGGGTCGGGCAACGTTTCAGGCAGGATATACAAGTGGGACCCTTTCACCGGTTCAATAGTTACTAACATTACTGGTCCTTCCAGTGACATGTCAGGACACACACTATACGGTTACCCATACGTGCTGAGCATTCAAAATCAGGGCGGTGGAAGATACCGTTTAATCAACTGGACAATTGAAAACAACGCGGGCTTCTGGACTACAGGCGGTGGAGGCGGACAAACCACAGTTGACAACTTTACCCAACGCATAAAAGGCAATATTACTTGGCCATGGAGCAGCCTTGGCACAGCCCAAGACTTTGAATCCATGATTGCAGTAAGCGTTGGCTCAATAAGTGCAAACGGCACTCAAGGCGTAGCAGTCGGTCAAACACTTCAAGCCGCAAGCCTTCTAACGGGTCAAATCCTATGGAATACATCAACCGACCCCTCGACTGGTCTTGAAACTTTCTTTAGCACTTCGGATGCAGTTGCTGACCACGGCAGGTTTGCTTGCCGCATGCAGGATGGACCTATCAGATGCTGGGATCTACACAGTGGTCAAGTCGTGTGGAATAGTGAAATAAGTGAATGGCCATGGGGCGTCTTTGGAGCATACGACGTTCAATCAGCTTACGGACTCTATTACACTGAAGATTATGCTGGAGTTCACGCTATAAACTGGACAAACGGCAACATCGAATGGACTTTTAGCGCGCCGTCGCCGCCTTTTGAGACACCCTACAATGGTGAGCAAGCTTTTCACAGTTCAGCTAAAGTAGTGGACGGGAAATATTACACGTTTACTTGTGAACATACGCCAAGCCAACCCTTAACTCGAGGCTGGAAACTCTACTGCCTAAACGCTCACACAGGCGCCGAATTATGGAACATTTCTTTAGCTCAAGGCATCGCTGGTTCACGTGAATGGCAAGGGGCAATCGCAGACGGCTACTTGGCTTTGACTAACGATTACGACGGTAATCTGTACGTTTACGGTAAAGGTCCCAGTTCAACCAGCATCAACGCGCCGACAACAGCGGTAACGCTTGGGCAAAGCGTAATGTTAACGGGCAAAGTGTTAGACCAATCTGTTGGTTCACCGGATACGCCGGCAATCGCGGATGAATGGATGGGTGCATGGATGGAGTACATTCACATGGACCGCCCGATGCCGATTGACGCAGTTGGAGTGCCCGTATCGCTTGACGCTGTTGACCCCAACGGCAACAACATACACATCGGTGACGCAGTCAGTGACATCAGCGGAACGTACAGTTTCATGTGGCAACCCGAACTTGCAGGGCAATACAAAGTGATGGCGACGTTTTTGGGCAGTGCGTCTTACGGCAGTTCTTATGCGACAACCGGAGTCGGCGTAGTCGAATCAGCACAATCAGCGACCCCCGCGGCGTCAACACAGGTGGAGCAAGCGCCAATCAGCACTTTCGAAATCGCAATTCTCGTGGCAGTAATCATAGCCATCCTAATCGGCATAGTGAATTTGGTGCGGAAACATTAACCGCGCCTTCCCCTTTTTTGTAAACTTTTTTAGGTGTAAAACGGCTTAATGTTTTGTGTTGTGATGGATTGTTTTTTGGGTTGCTCTGGCTTCTATTATAATCATTGGCGGGGACTGTTTTATCCAGAAAAACTCTCGAAAACAAAGTGGCTAAACTTTTACACAACCCAATTCAGCACCGTAGAAGTCAACAGCACATTTTACAGGTTCCCCACGACGCAGCTACTGCAAGGCTGGTACACCAAAACCCCCGCAGACTTCAAATTCACCCTCAAAGCCAACCGCCTAATAACACATCAAAAAAAATTCCACCAAACCCAACCAGCCACCCGCCGCTTCTACGAGCTTGCGAAGGTTCTAAAGGAAAAGTTGGCTTGCATCCTGTTCCAGCTTCCGCCGTTCTTGCATAAAAACATGGCTTTGCTCCAAACCATCAGCGACCAGATGGATGCGGGGGTTGTTAACGTGTTGGAGTTTAGGCATGAAAGCTGGTGGAGCGGGGAAGTTTACGATTTCTTGCGGGAGAAGGGGTTGGTGTTTTGCAGTGTGTCGGTGGAGGGGTTGCCGGATGATTTGGTGGAGACTGGGGGCAGGGTTTATGTGCGGTTTCATGGGAAAAACGGCTGGTACATGGGAGATTACCCGGATGTGGAACTGCAGGCTTGGGCAAACAAAATCCGCAAAGCAAACCCACAAACCGTGTATTGCTACTTTAACAATGACGTCGGCGCTTATGCACCCAAAAACTGCCAAACCCTCAAAACCCTGCTGCAAAAAGACGCGAAAACCCAACATTTAATGGCTTAAAAAAACGCCAATAGCACCTACCCCCCTAAGGGATTTCAGGATGGAAAGCGTCAGGTAGAGCCTACCCCTACTCTGAAAGGTAGACCCCCTATAGGTTTCTGCATAGAGTTTCTATTTGGATCCTAATAGGTTGATATGAAAAATAAAGCAGAGCAGTGAACAATGCCATGCATTAAGACGCTAGCCAAACTCTTTGAGCCTTTTTTAGAGTTTTCCTTTTGGTCCGTTCCATTTCTCTGCCCGTTTCAAAAACTCTTCGTAGCCATTCTGCTTGATAAACTCAAGTTGTTTTTGGTATTGTGTGTATTTGTATCCGTTTTTGCCGTAGAATTTCTGG
>JAWRIR010000159.1:0-28606 GCA_040268405.1 Thermoproteota archaeon
ACTGCTGCTGTCGTCAAGCAAGCCGTAACCATACTGATTATTCTAACACGGTTTACTTCCACGCCTAAACTTTTAGCTGTGTCATCGCCCATCTTCATTATGTTAAGGTCACCAGACAAACGCAGGTTAATCACTAAACCAATGATTAAGGCGCCCAGTATGTAGGGCAGTTGCCACCAAGCCGCCTGTGAAAGATCACCAATAGCCCAAAACACTGTAGAGGTAATTGCACTATTGTTGTCTGCCGCAAAATATTGCATTATCGTGGTGCATGCCGAGAAAAAGTACGTCATTGCTATGCCCACCAAAATCATGACCGAAGGCGCGGCGCCGCGACGTTTTACAAACAACAGAACGACTAATACTGGAAGTAAAGAAAAGACAAACGCGTTACTAATTGTCATGAATGGTCCACCAAGGAAACCTTTACCTAAAATAATGCCGATTCCAGCGCCAAACCCTGCAGCGGCAGAAACACCCAAAGTGAAAGGCGTAGCTAGGGGGTTTCTTAGAGTTGCTTGGGTTGTAGAACCAGACATGGCAAATGCTGCACCAGCTAAAAGACCTAACAACAGTCGTGGCAGTCTTAAGTTCCACACTACGTTATCAGCTATCGAACGAACAGAAATCCAGTCAGGGAAAAACCTAGCAAAAATGGCGCCATAGGCTTCAACGAATGTAACAGATGAAGACCCTAAAGTCATGTACACGCCGACAAGTACAGTAAGCAAAACAACACAAAAACCGATAAATAAACCTCTTTTCGCCATTAATTTTCGGTACTTTTGCTTTTCAGTGGCAACATCGAAAACGGTTTGATTTGAAGAGGGATTTATTGGGGTTTTGTCCACCATACCATAGCCGCCTTTCTTTTACGAACAATCCAGAATTTTCCGTTTTCCTCCACCAGATTTCTTTGCAAATACGCTTTCAATGCGTCTTCTTTGGTGGAGGGTATACTGTAGATTTCTGAAAATCGGGAAACCGCTTCTTCCAAACTATTATAGCCTTGTTTTGAGATGTGAGGCCAAATGTCCACGTTAGCGGTGACACCTAAATCGTACAGGACATTGTAAACGTAAACGTAGTCTGCCCAGAGCGAGGCAGATTCATGATGAACCAGTTTCTGCAGTTCCTCGTCATCAAGCCATTTTGAAGCAGACAAGAAAAGGTAAACACGTTTTGAAGCAAGAGAATTCATGTTTGACAACGCTTTCTCCATGTCAAGCATAAAAAGCGAGAAAGAAGCAATCACAACATCAAAAGAGCATGCACACTCTTCAAGGTCTAAGTCTTCTAAAGACTTGTTGATACATTGTATGTTTTGGACGTCTGAGTTTTGAGCGTTCGATTTTAGGAAGCCCAGCATGTTTTTTGATGGCTCTAAAGCTGTAACTGTTCTTACACGTTTAGCCAAAGGAATTGTTAAGCGTCCATTGCCTGCGCCGACCTCCAAAACTGTGTCGTCTGGTTGCAGCTGTATGCGGCTTAACTGGTTTTGTGTTAATTCAGCCATTTGCGGGGCGTTTTCGTTGTAGTTGGATGCGCATTTATCCCAGTAGCTTGAGTTGCAACATTCAAGCCTGTGAGTGCTTGACAGCATCAGTTTACGAAGTTCAACCCAATTTATCACGTTAACCATGTTTGAACCAACTAAATTTTAGTTCATTTAATCTAAAGAAAAAACAAAAAGGAGAGAGGGAATGCTTTTTGGCATTCTTATGTTGCTCCGTTAGGTATGCCGACGACGTCGCTGTTAATGTTTAATGCGGGGTATAGGAAGACGCCGTTGTTGTCGAGGTTGTAGTCTAAGCGCAGGTAGTTGGTTATGTATTCTTGGTGTATTGCTTGTGGGTTTAAGGTGCTGAACTGGTCAGGGTACAATGTTTTTGCTAGGTAGACTGCGCCTAAGACGCCGCCCATTGCGTTGTTTCTGAAGTCGCCTGCGATGATGTAGACGTGGTTGTTTTTGACTGCTGTTAAGTCGGCAAACATTGGCTGTGAAACGTATTCTTCTAGGCATTGACGAATGCTTGTAATGTCGTCAACATCTAGTCCTTGTGCTGGGTCTGCATATGTTACTCCGCTGAAGGTGTAGTGTACTGTGTGTAGGAAGATGTAGTCAGGGTCTTGCTCGATTATCCATTCTGCGTCAATTGCTGCTGAAGAAGAGTTAAGGTACGATGGCAGGGATGATGCAATGTTTTCGCCGCCTGATAAAATGCAGACTTGGCCTAACGTGTCAATTGTTGCGTATGCTTTGATGGTTGAAGATGGATTGTAGGGATAGTTTGTCAATAGTACAGTTTGTTTTTGGCTTTCTGTTAGGGAGTTTGCGGTGGTGCGGATTGTGTTGGTTAGGTTGAGTAGCCAGTTTGCGTAGTCTGTTGCTTCATCTACGCGGTCAAAGATGTAGCCAGCTTTTAGAATGCCCTGCAGGAATGCTGAATCTTCAGGGTTAGTGACGTTTGGATAGTATAAGCCTAAGAAAACAACGTCAACACCTTGCAGTTTAGAAGCTTTTTCTTCTATAGACGCTGGAGTGTTAGAGAATGTTAAGAGTACGTCTGGGTCTAATTCGAGAACTGCTTCATAATCAGGGTTGTACATTTGACCAACACAGACTATGTTGGCAGCGTTTTCTGGGAAGTAAATTGACTTAAGTTTATCAACGCAGAAGTCGACGCCTACTACTTTGTCTTCAAGTTTGAGAATACGTGCCAACTCGGCTTGCTGGATGTATTCAACAATTATGCGGTTAACTGGAAGATGAACTGTGATTAGGTTTCCGTTACCGTCAAGCAGCACAATTTGGGATGCATCGCCGTTTATTATGGCGTTTATTTGGGTTAAATCGTTTGAGTCGACTTTGCCGTCGTTGTTTGCGTCAGCATAAGTTGTGGCTGTTTTTGTTCCAGCGATTATTTGGTTTACGTATTCTACGTCTTGTTGGTCTACTTTGTCGTCCATGTTGGCGTTTCCGTATACTTCAAGGACCAAGTTCATTGAAGCAATGGTTGAGGGTGTCGGTGTTGGAGTTGGGGTTGCTGTTGGCTGGGCGGTTGTTGTTGGTTCTGGGGATTCTGTGGCTTGCGGGGTTGTTGTTGCTTGGGGGGTGGCGGTGGTGGTTGCTGTTGGTGTTGGGGTTGTCTGAGGTGTGCCTTCTGTTGGTTGGAACCAGTTTTGGCTGTAACCTACTGCTAATGATGCGATTAATATGATTATGAGGGTTATTCCTAATATGATTGGTTTTTTCATTGCAAATCACTAAACGTGTTACCTTTTTCTAGAAAAGTGATACTTATACATTGTGTTACTAAACTATCAAAACGTAACACCTTTATACATCAAACAAGCACCAAATAACAGGAACCAAGATGAACATAGCAGTACAAGACCTAACCTTCAGCTACAAAAGCACCCCAAACCTCAACGCCGTATCCCTCGAACTCAAAAAATCAGAAGTATTAGGCTTAATAGGCCCCAACGGTTCAGGAAAAACCACCCTAATCAAATGCATAAACAAAATCTTAGAACCCAAACAAGGCAAAATCCTCCTCGGCGAAAAAGAAATAAAAACACTCAGCCGAACCCAAATCGCCAGCCAAATAGGATACGTACCCCAAAGCAGCACCTACAGCCAAGACACAATAACAGTCTTTGAAGTTGTAATGATGGGCAGAAGACCACACATCACATGGCAAAGCAGCGAAAAAGACAACGAAAAAGTCTGGTCAACACTAAAAACACTCGGCATAGAACACCTTGCCTTACGCAATTTCTACGAGTTAAGCGGCGGCGAACAACAAAGAATCCTAATGGCAAGAGCCTTGGCGCAAGAAGCAAAAGTTTTGCTCTTAGATGAACCCACAAGCAGCCTTGACATCAAACACCAACTAGAAGTCATGGAACTCACGCGGCAACTGGTCAAAAACGAGAACCTTTCAGCCATGATGGCCATACACGACCTCAACCTTGCCGCCAGATTCTGCGACAAAATCGTCATGCTAAAACGTGGAGAAATTTACGCTGCGGGAGAAGCAAAAACTGTCCTAAACATTGAAAACATCAAAGCAGTTTACGACGTCAAAGTAGAAATAAACTACAGCAACAACATACCCTACGTAATACCATTATCAGCCATAAACTAGAGTTTTTTGTTTAAACCTTCCTGGAAAAGCTCCAAGTACCGGGCAACATGGTACCCATCCACTAAGCCATGGTTAGCGTTAACAGACACTGGCAACCACTTTTTGCCTTCGTGCTCAAAGAATTTTCCAAAAGCAATTTTTGGGATGCTTTCATTGCACCTGATATTCTTTTCATGCTTAACCCCAGTAAAGCTAATCCATGGAACAGTCGTGTAATGAATAACGTCAAGCATTCTGGCGCCATCGTTTGCCCGCAAGCCTTGGCTTTTTTGGACTTCAGCGATTTCGGCGGCTGCTTGTTTTTGGAAAACGTCAAAGTCGTCAGTGTATTCGAAAAGGGCAAACCCGAAAGTGTTGTCTGGTCTTCCAACGGTGGTGCTTGCGTGTACAAGGTCAAAGAGCCAGATGTCGCCGTCGATAATTCTGTAACGGAAGTTTTCTACCTTGTTAATTGCCTTGATTGATTCAAACATGTAATACACGAAAAAGGAGTATCCAAGCCTTTTGCATGTCTGGTAAGCAGTGGTGCAGTCAACATTTGTTACTATGCCAAAGAATGGGTCATCGCAATGTCCAAAATATTCGTAATATTCGCGCCTTGACCAGGTTTGGATGTCGATTTTGGTTTTCATTAATCTCAGCCAACTTGAAGCGTTAGTCCTTAAAATCATTAGCTGATGAGGGTTGGTTTTGTCAATTTGTGTCTTGTCAAAATTTTTTTATAACGTCAATTCTTTGAAGTTACTGCAAGTATCAATGTTCTATCAACCATTCACTAAGAAAAAGGTGAAGGTGAATGATAAGAATAGGCACAATTACGTTATCTGCACTTTATTTGGCAATCTATATTGCAATATTTTTCGGCGCAATCCTGCCATGGATAGCCATCCCCCTTGAATACCTGATTTACTGGAACCTACTTCAAATCATCGGCACAATATTGTTCTTTACAATCGGCTTAGCCGGCGCGGTCTACGCGGTTGTTGCTTTAGTGAGAGCCGTAAGAGAAGCAGAACCAAAACCCGCTACACCAAAACAGAATCCGCCGTAAGTTTTTCAAAAACAATATGATTTTGAAGTGTTGTGGAGCCTTCGGCGGGATTTGGACCCGCGACCATTACCTTACCAAACCCCGAATAGGCCAACAAACGTTTGATTTAGCTGAATTTGAACGTTTCGTACGTGGTAAATATGCAGCAAGCACCGCGCCTAAAGTGATAAGTTACGCTAAAAGGTACCATCATATCTTGCAAACATGGAAATTAGGCGAAATAGAACAGGTTCCAGCAACCCGACGCAACGATGTAATCAAGAGCCTAATCATCTTAAGCAAATATTACGGATTTTATGAACACTTCAAAGTAGGTTTAAAAGCATACGGAATCAGGTTAACCAGACCCAGCGTAATTGATGCCTTTGTTAGAATCTACACCAACAATAACTCAGAATTAAACGATTGGCTATACCAAGTTAAACCTATTTTTACTGAATCCCAGAATTTACTGCTAAAATTCGCTAAACTCACAGGGCTACGCAAGCAGGAGGCGATAAACAGCTTCAACTTAATCATTAAACTTGCACAAGAAAATAAGCTGAACAGTTACTTGAACAGTGAACTTGGAGTTCTTGAGCATTTCCGGTTCAAGCAACTTTTTCTGCGTGGCACCAAGAACGTTTACGTCAGCATTGTGCCTGAAGGTTTGATTCCTCAAATTATCAATAGTGAACCGGTAACTTACACGATGCTGGTTAAACGGTTACATAGACGTAAGTTACCTTGCAGAATCAACCAGCTACGAGACAACTTTGGAACCTTCCTAATTAGGCATGGTGTTATCCGTGAGGAAATAGATTTACTGCAGGGACGGGTAAGCGCATCAATTTTTACACGTCATTATTTTAGTCCAGCGATAGCCGAGCTCAGGAGTCGAGTGCTTAAAGGTTTAGAAGAATTGGATAAGGTTAATTTAATTTGTGATATGCCACAAAGTTAAGTTTGACCTTAACTATGGTTAACTTTACATCCTTTAAACTCTTTTTTTGTTCTGTTTTATTGAATAGCCAATTCGTATGTTTGAATAATGTGGTTAAGATACTCGTCTTTTGCTTGGAGTTGCCTTATAGCTTTCTGCGCTTGGGCACCAATAGTTTGGCTTTCTAATGCTGTAACAAGGTTTTTCTCTAAGGAACCTGAATCAGTTGGATTAGCGACTAAAACCTCTTTTTCACGGACAAATTTTGAATAAAACTCTTTGCTGTAAACTTCGTCACTCAATAGAGAACATCGACCAGTAGCCATGGCTTCAGCAGGAATTAGAGTCGTATGATAGCTGAGAACTGGAGAATCAGAAGTCTCTAACGTAACAACACATGAACAAGTTTTCAAAATTGACGGCATTTTCCAGGGTGGCATAAAAGGCAGAAAAAGCGTTTTTTCGGATAACTGCGCTTTCGCTATTAAAGTTTTTAATTCTTCGAGTTTATTTCCGTTCGCTACAAACAAGAGGAGGAAGTCTTCATTAATTTTGCTGCAGGCTTCAATCAACTTGTGCAATCCTTTAGTTTCAAAGTGATACGTAACTTTGCCAATGAAGGCTATGACGGGCATATCCTGTACGTATTTTTGATTTGTAAGAAATGGCTTTAAATCAAATGGCTGGACCTGTGGATTGAAAGCTTTTGTGTCAACGTAAATTTGAGGCAAAACAGAAATATTGCCAGAAGGAACTCCAAGTTTATTTAAGGAATCAACTGTTTCAGCGTTCGATATTATCCTATTAGCACTTTTCAAAGTCTTTTTCAGCAAAGTGTTAAGATATGGTGAAGGCAAAAGCCGTTGCAAGTCACTTCCAGCATGACTGATAACTTGAGGAACACCAGTTACAGTTTTAGCTATAAACCCTGCCACACTATAAGGCACTAAAAATCTTGAATCAATAACGTCTATGTCATTTTCTTCAATTACTTTAATTGCTAAACTTGCAAGCTTTTCACAGTACATCTTTGAGAAGGGGATGTGACTTGGATTTGCTTCAATTGTCGGCGCTGGGTCTGTGCTGTGGACGTAAACGTTTTTGGGCTGATAATTAGGGTCGCTTAAATCGAATACTTCGCGGTATTCATCTTCTACTTCAAGCGCGTTTGTTACTACATGAACCTCGTGCCCAAGTTCACCTAACGCTTTAGCGGTCCAATACGCCTTTGAAGATACGCCGCCTTCGATTGGTGGATACTTGGTTATCATGCAGATTTTCATAGCGATTTTTCCAGAGGTATCTTAGTGCTAAGTTACTTGTAAATCAATTCCTTTTCCAATGCCACATCGAAACCCATACTTTTACGCTCAATGATTGATGCTGGAAGGTATGTGGCTGCGAGAGTTTTTTCGATTTTTCTGTTGATTTTTTCTTCAAAAGGAACGCTTCTTAGGAATTCTATTAAGTCTTTAGAGAACAAAGGAGTGTAAACATTCAGGTTAAAGATTTTAGAGGTGCCCAGTAAAGGTTCCATGTGGTTTGGCAGGAGAATCTTGACAAAGTATTCCCAAACAGCCGCATAATCCTCCGAAGCAGAATTTGGTTTATAATAGAAGTCTCTAAAGCCTAAACGAACCATTTCTTTGAGGTGTTTCTGGGAATCTGGATGTATTTCTTCAAAACTGTGAATTTGCCCCGTTTCTTTATGTCCCAATGGGTAACGATGGAGAAAGTAACCACCGAAACATTCGTCTCCGCCGTCGCCTGTGACTATGATGTCCGAGTAATCATGAGCGATTGAACAAAGGATGTAAGCGTTTATGTCCCCTCTAAAATCGTGCTTACGAACCTTATCGTATTCGGCTGTGTACCTTTCAAGCTCCAATGGTATTAAGATTTTTTCGTGGTGGAAAGTGTTGAAGAGTTTCGCTACTTTGCGAGCGTGAATGATATCGGGGTAGTCTGGGTTCATGGCTAATGTGAATGTGTGAATTGGAACTTGTGGGTATGTTTTCCTGACTAAGGCTAAGACGAGAGAAGAGTCAATTCCGCCGGACAGCAGCATACAAAGGGGTTTTTCAGGAATAGCTTTTACATTGCTCAGGATTTGTTGCTCTAACTCTTCAATCAAGGATGGCTCTTTAGAAATCGGTACCCCTCCGTTAAAGCATACAAACACCAAGCACTACCCTCCTCAATATAATGATCAGGCCACAAACCATTCGGCAACTGCTTCTTTCTTATCCACTCTAAACCATTAACAATAACCTGCCTATCAACCAAATCAGGAAACTGCAAAAGCCCAACCAAAGCAACACCCGTACAAAAAGGAGAACTACCAACAGGATGACCCCGCCAAGGACCCCAACCAAAATCATCATTCTGCTCAGAAGCCAACCATTTCAAAGTATTCTCGAAAAGATTTTTGTCAGTAAATTGTCTGTTTGTGCTGTTAAGCGCCATAAGACAAAATGCACCTTTGTACGTTAACTTTGGATTTATGGCGCAATCTTTGTGCCATTCTTGCTCTAGCCATGAAAAACTTTTGTCGTTTGATAATTCAGGTAAAAGATAAAGTAAAAGGCCTGTTGTCGGGATTCTGCCAATATCTCTATTGGTTTTTCCCCAAGAACCGTTCGTAAGTTGCCAGCTCTTTAACCATTTTAAACCGTTTTCGTATTCTCTTAAATCATTCCGTGTTTTCAAAAAAGCCGTAATCCAAAAACTATCCTCAACGCTAATCCAGCCACCATCACTTTTTTGAGTTTTCAAGCATTGTTCCTCAATCTTCTCAATCAATACATTGTTAAGGTTTAATCCATCTTTATATAAAATGACAACAATTTTTGCAATTCGAGCTAATTCTATTTCTCTTTTGAAAAAATCCTCAAGAGTGATACATAGACCTGTCAAACCTCTTTGGATAGACGTGTAAATCGTCGAGTTATGGCTATTCATTGGAAATCAAGTGTTATAGTTTTGTTAGTTTATATTCAACTATTGTTCTTTTTTGAGATTCAGTTAGTGTACAATTACAGGCTTGACAAATGTAATGTAAAGAATCGACAAGGCCGTAAGAAAAAGTTGTTATACTTTCAGGTGAAATAAAACTGCTACAAAAATCACATTTTATCATTTTTTCATTCTTCGTCAATATAATATAAAGACCTGTATCACCCGGAATACAAAGAGGCTTTTTTGAATTTTGATGAAGGTTTAACTTTTTTACAAGGTCAGTCCTTAAACCATATTTTAGCTCTTCCCCAAATTCCCCTACGATTATTAATGAGCCAGGTTTTCGATAATTTTTTATTATGTCTATGGAACCGTAAAAAAGTAAATGGTTTACTTCCTTGATTCTTCTTTTAATCTCCTTATAACGATCATCAGGTTTTTCTAGAAATATATTATTCTTGTCATACCCAATCTCAAAATCCTTTATGCCACCCATGTGCAGACATAGAATATCGCATTCGCTAAAGGAGTCACATATATAATTTCTCCAAGGCGTATCACTTGTGAAGCCAATAGAGAGTTCTGTCTCGTTTTTAATATTAATTATTACACCGACTGACCGTTCGCCGCCTAAGTCCGAATGAGCAGTAGTTAATGAACGAATCCCAAACTCTCGTTTTTGATCTGATTCTGGCCAATTTGTTTCGTTATCAAGAATTAATACGTCTTTTAGTTGGCCTTTCCAATCTTGAATGTAGGATGAAAACTTTTTATATACACCTCTGCTCAGAAGTAAAAATATTCTTTTTCTTTCCCCTTCTATTTTTGGGCTTCTTTTAACTCGTTTATTCACTTGCATCAAAAGTTCCATTATTGATGAAAGTTCGGCACAGTGGTCAGGATGTGAATGCGTTACTAAAACAGCATCAATATCTTCGATATGAAAACCTTCATTATGAAAATTAAGGAGAAAATTATATCCAGGGTCAATAACTAAGTTGAACCAATTTTCTGTGGGGTTTTCTCCAGTTTTTTTGTTATTCAGTTCTTGGAATTCCGGTGCCAATATTCTAAGCAAATATCCGCCACCAAGACTCATAACATATTTTTTTGATAAACCTGGACTAAAAGAATTCCAACGTCTTAAAAGCACTAATTCAACCAATGAGTTAATGTTTGCTTTGTCAGTTCTGCCAAATAAAACCTTATCAAAGGAAAATTCATTGCTTTCTAATCTATCTTTAATCTGCTTTGTTTTGAGCAGCCCCCCACTTTCAGGGCTTTCTTTTGCGCCAGTCAACAAGCCATATTGTTCCTCAAAAGAGGGTTTATCCGAAAGTGACGTAGGAATATCACAAGTTTTATGGCGCTCAAGCTCTTCTTTTCTTCTTTGGGATTTTTCCAAGAGACTCATTTTTTCTTTCTTAACGCATTCATCCTTCAACTTATCAATCAACTTGAGACACAGAGAAATCGTAGGATCAGCTGGGTTACATTCGACTTCGTTTTTCATTATATCTTCAAAAAGAAGGTCTGAAAGATTTTCTAAAATATCAATATCATCACAGTTTTTTATGAAATAATCATTGCTAATTAATCCGTTAAAAGTCTTAATTTCACCTCTTGAAAGGGCTACAGCATAAAAATCGAGCACTTCTTCAGGTTTCTTTTTCTGCATCTTGTAAACTTCAGCAAGATACTTGGAGGCTTTTTGTATCAAACTTTTTTGTTTTCGCTTTTCGGATAATTTCAGAGCTTCTTCAAAATATTTTTTTGCTTTTTCTAAAAAATCTTCTGAACCATCTTTTTTGTCTATGTTAACACTTTTAGAATAATGGTTCTTCTCTTCCTCTAAAAAGGACCGCCCATAGTAAATCAATCCATTAAGGTATTGTTCTGAATGGCGAGCTTCTTCTTCTGAGAAATTGCGAAACTTAGCTATTTTTTCTAAGGTGTTTTTAGCGTCTTCAAAATAACCCTGGTCTATGTAGGCGGATGCCTTCTCAAGCATGCCTTCAGCCCACCGTCTATCACTATTTGAAATTAATGAGGTATCTTCCATTTTTTTTATTATTAAAATGGCTTCTTTGCTTCGACTTAGATCATTTAGTAAGGCTGCTAAACGAACTATAGCTGAAAAGTAATCAGGATTTGCAGGGCAGTTGTATTTATCTACCAAAAAAAGAATTTCGTTAAAAGTCCTTTCTGATTCATCTTTAAGAAATGACCTAAATTCCGCTATTCCTTTTGAAAAAAGCGCAAAAGTATACAATTCGTATTTTTTGCTTGATATAAAAGCGGCTTGTTTGAGCGCTTGTTCGTACGACCTTAACTTTTCCTTATCTTTTGATAAAAAAGCATCATCAAATTTATTTTTATTAACTTTAAAAGAGATAAAATCACTATCTTCGGAAAGAATTCTAATAGATTCCTCAGCAAACCCTCGAGATATCGATGAATTTTTAAAACCAGAATAACAAATACTTAGGTCATTGTATAAAAGAACTAGCAGTAAATCAAATTTCTTGTTTCTATCACCATCACGAGGTTTTTTAAGACATTCAGGCGGTATTCGTGCAAAGGCTTTGTTTAAAGCAGCGGTGGCATCAACATACTTATTTTGCTCAAAGTATGGAGATGAAGATCGCCTCGCATCTAACCTATTTAATTTGGCGCTAAATAGACAGTGAACTAAGTATTTGATTAATAATTCTTCGCTTTTAACTATAGCCTCTTCAGATAATTTATCCAATGATGGATCAATAAAAATTTGACATTTACCTTTAGCCCGATCAGTTAACAATTTATAATTATTTAAGGCTTCTTTGTCCGCTTGGCTTTCAAGATTGTCCGTAGTATCCTCAAATTTATCATGCGGGTCAACTTTTTCTATCCAAGACTCAAAATCAATCTGATCCATTAATTTTTCGAATTCAATACTTTCACAAATTGCATCTGAAATCAACTTACTATTAGCAACTGTTTCAGCTGTAGACAAAGCGCTCCATCCACATTATAAAAGAAAGGTTAAATTATCGACAACCATGACATCCTGAACATTGGAGGCAGAATCGTCCGCCGTTGAGTCTTTCCATAATTTCTCTTGGAAAAGTCATTTGCTCTTGTTTTTCGAATAGAGGTTTTTGGTAACTATTTTTCTTTTGATTAGTTGTCGAGTTGTTTTCCATTTGTTTTTCTTACCTCTTTATTACATATTGTTTCGTTGACTATTATATTGCTTGCGATAAATTGTTTTGTTAAGCTTTTAAAATCTTTCATAAGTTCCTCTTTGTTAATCCCTGTTTCCTCATAGGTTTCAAGGTAAAGTCGACTAATTTCGTCCAGTGTCTTTTTTCCGTCAAACTGTGACAATGTAAAGTAGGATGTTTCGTTTAGGTTCCAGTGGTCGCCTGTGTCTGTGTTGAATAGCCACATTTGGTCTTCGTCTAGTTTGTATAGGAACATGTTGTCGGCAAGCCGCATTATTTTGTTGTTTAATTGGTTTTTTTCCAGCATTGTGGATCCTCCGCTAGGTAGTCGCCTGTTAGGGCGTAGGCTGTTGCTCTGCAGCCGCCGCATCTTGGGATGTATTCGCAGTTGTTGCATTTGCCTTTTAGGTTTTTCTTGTTTCGTATGTCCCAGAGCACTTTTGAAGTATACCATATTTTGAATAAGCTATCAGTTTTTAGGTTACCAATGGGAACAGGGAGTCTTCGGCATGGCAACACTGTTGCGTCTGGAAGAATAGAAATGCTATCAACACCAATTGAACAAGACGCGCCAACCTCTTTTTCCAAAGGCATACAACCGTCATTTTCCGCCCGTTTAGGGTCACATAAAACCCAAAGCGTACGAAGCTTCAAAATAGCCAAAGGCGAACCCTTAGCATACTCCTCATCAGAACGCTTAACCACGTAAGCGAAAACTTTCTCCAACTCTTCAGTACCCAACACGTAATCAGCAAAGGATTTGCCAGAGCCTTCAGGAACTAAACGCTCAAAAGTGATAGTATCAACGCCATGCTCAAGCGCCAAATCAATAACCTTGCCTACCTCAGCAGCGTTCTTCTTGTGCAATGTAACCATCCATCTAACCGGCACACCGTTAGACTTGAGCAAACGGGTAATTTCCATAACCTTATCAAAAATCCCTTTGCCCCGAATGGCATCGTTTGTTGCCTTTGTTCCTTCAACCGAGAGCTGAATATAATGAAGTTTCTTGAGCTTCTTAATGGCTTCAAGATTTTCTTTTATCATAGTGCCGTTAGTAAGAATGCCTATCTTTGATATGTGCGGTTGCTGCTCCAGAAAATAAAGGAACTCGAACAGGTCTTTTCGGATAAAGGGTTCACCGCCTGTTACTCCTATGCGGCCTTCTTTGCCCCATTTTCCAAGTGTAAAATCTATTTTTTCTGCTATTTCTTTAAGTTCTGCAAGCGGTAATTCTGAGCTTTGGGAATAGTCGTCTTGATAGCAGTGTTCACAGCGTAGGTTGCATTTGTCGGTTAAGTGCCATTGTATGTAAAATTCTTTATCATGGGAAGAATCATGTGAGCATTGCTGTGTGGGGACTGTTTGGTTGCCTGACATTACGTAATGAGTGCTCCGTTGGCTTCAACAATAACAGTTGCAACACATAAGTTTTTTTCGAAGCGAGTTACTGATTGCTTTTTCAATTAATGCTTGCAGAAAACAAAATTGAGCAAAAAGTAGCATAGTTAAGGTTGATGTTAACTATGGTTAACTTTACATGAGCGCCGTCATAAAATTTTCGAAGTGCAAACTGATTTTAAGGGTAAAAGTGACCGGTTTGAACTTAAGAACGGGGCAGGAGCGAAAGTCTAAGGGAGAAAGCCACTGAATAACTATTTCCACTCTTAGGTTCAACTTTTAAGGAGACTTATCCAGTATCCTTTATGCACTTATAAAAAATTCATTAAATCAACATAGTAAGCTAAGCTTAACCTTACGATGTAATCGGCTGTGAACCCTTCTGCTATTCTTAAGGAGTTGTTTTAGTGCATGAAAAAAGGTCGCAAATATGAACTGCTGTTAACCATAGTTAAGGTCAAACTTAACCATGTTCCACCTTAACTTAACTAAACTAAGCTAAAGCTTAAGATGGTTAAGGTTGATGTTAACCTAGTTAAGCAGGCGGGTCAGTATGAATGTAAAGTTAACTCTAGTTAACATCAAACTTAACTATCGCACGCCACATAAATCAGCTATCTACCTTTTGATAAGGTCTTACTTGATCATTTAGCTGTAGCGTGTTTTTGTTTGATTAAAAACCAGAAAGTTAGCAACTCTTTCTCTTTAAGCTCATAATCGGGATGCTTTCTTTGTACAATTCTCCAAAAATGTTCATTGTGCTTTCTTTCGATGTTATGAGCTGCTTCATGATATACAATATAGCTGATTAGATCTTCAGGCAAAAATTGAAGAAGAGTGTTTATTGTTAAATTGTTGTTTTGGCTGTGGCTTGCCCATTTTGTTGTCATTTTTCGAAAATAGATTTTCTTGATTTTTGTGTTTAGTTCTTTTTGGGCTGCTTCAGCGTACCTTTGCACTAAGGTTCTTAGTTCTTTTTCTGTTCTGTTTTTGATTATCTCCGTTCCATTTGTGTGTTCAATAGCAGTGCTTATTGTTGCCTGTTTACGTTTGATCCATTCGCCGTACTTTGCCAGTACCTGCTCTGGTGTCCAGCCTTTTTTTGGTAGAACAAGCAGTAAGGACCCAGTTTTAAATTCGCATCGTGGATGTTTGATGTTGCGGTATTCGACTGTGTAGTTTGGAGTTTCAGGCATAAGTCTTCACGTTGTTGATAATCTTCTCGTAAAGCTCATCCATTTCTTTTAGAGTAAGAAGTTTCTGGCCAACATATTTTCTTCTGAGGTATCCTCGGGTTGCTTGCTCAACTGCTTTTTTAGCGGTTTGCTGGTATTGCCAACCCTTGAAAAGGTGAGGTTGTAGTTGGTTAACGAGTTCTTTTGTGTCATGTGTTAAATCTGCGTTGGTTGGTAAGGTTTTTTCTATGTCAAGCAGGATAGCGTATTGTAGGTTTGAGAACTTTAGTTGCTCTTGCCTTTCTTGTCGTGCTTGAATTTGCCGGAAGATTTCGGCGCTTTCATTATAGATTTTTTCGAATTCTTTGGTTTTTTCTTTCCAGAGTTTTAGGAGGCGTTCTACTTTTGTTGCTAAGTCTTCGTAGATGGGGTTGCGTTGTTTGTCTATTATGACGAAGCGGTTTAGTGTGAATAGGATGTTTGCGGCTTTTTCCTCTTTGCTTTTGATCTTTTCTTGGAGGTTTAAAAGGTAGTTGGCGTCGAATTCAATGGTTGGGTATTGTTCGTCTATGCCTTTAACATCGGTTGATTTATAGACGTACTTGAGGGTTTTTTGGAAGTATTTGTAAGCAAGAGCGTTTTCTTTAGCGACATCTTGTCTAGTTTCGTGGAGATAGAAGTTGTAAACTTGAGTTAACCAGGTATAATCTTTTAGCTTTTCCAATTTAATCGGGTGAGGACCTAATAGCTCAAACAGCTTTCTTAGACGTTTATAGTTTGTTTGGAATTTTTTGGTGTCTTCCTCGTCGCTGGTTATTGTTTGGAAAGCTTTGTTCATCGTTTCCCGATTATACTGGTCTTTTGGTACGTCTGCGAAGAGTGTGGTTGTTTCATCCAATTTTTGAATAAACTCTGCAACTAATTCGTCAGTGTTGATTAGTATGCCTGTTATGTCCTCTTTTGTGTAGTTTTCAAAGGCTTTAGTAAACTGTTTTAAAATGCCGACGTAGTCAAGGATTAAGCCTGCTTCTTTAATGTCCATAAATGGCCTGTTTGTGCGTGCTATTGCTTGCAGGAGACGGTGTTCTTTTAGGGGCTTATCAAGGTACATTGTTTGCAGGATTGGAGCGTCGAAACCTGTGAGGAGCATGTCGGTTACAATTAAGATTTTAGGGTTAGTTTCTTCTTTGAATTTTGTCACGGTTTCTTTGCGGATGTCTTCTATGTCCTTGCCATGATTGCGCTCGATTGTTTCTTTATAGTTATTTTGAATTTCTTTTGTGTCTTTAAGTGGGTTGTAGGTCATTACGACTTCTGAGTATTCTTTAGGTAATAGTTTGTCGAGTTCCTGCTTGTATCGCACACATGAGAGCCTATTGACGGCGACTACCATGGCTTTGAATTTGCCATCCACATTCTCTGTGAAATGGGCGGCTATGTCTTGTGCTACTTTTCGTATACGGTCAGGATTTTCAAGGTACACTTTGGCAATGTTTAGTTTCTTTTTAGCTCTCTCCTCAACAATTTCCTGCATATTTTCAGGAATTTCTTCAATGTTAACTTCCAAGAAGGCTTCAAGCATATCTTTTTTGAGGTGCACATCCTCTTCCAATCTGGGTTGATAGGCGATTTTTAGAGTAAACCCGTCCTCGATGGAGTCTGTCATAAAGTATTTATCAAGATATTTTTCGTCTGGAGGGTAACTAAATTCGCCATAAGTGTCATGACCTTGTTTTGCTACTGGAGTTCCCGTGAAAGCGTAAGGTTGAGCGTTTTTGAGGATTTCTTTCATTTGAGCCGCTAATGTACCATATTGTGTTCTGTGAGCTTCATCGATAAACAGAAGGACATTTCGGCGTGTGTGAATTGTTTCTCTATTCTTGCTCAAGTTGCCGAGTTCTTTCTGGAGTTGAGCGAGTTCTTCGGGTCGGAATTTGTGGATAAGGGTGATGAATATGCCACGTTTGCCCCGATATTCATCATGTTGGATGATTTTTCTTAAAGCATAAATTGAGTCTATTAATTCAGGTTTGGTTATGTCGAGGGCGTTGAATTCGTCGCTGAGTTGGGTTTCGAGTTCTTCGCGGTCTACCACAAAGAAGACTGTTGGGTTTTGCAGTTCAGTGTGGCGGTAAAGTTTGTTTGCGGCGAATATCATGGTTAAGGTTTTACCGCTGCCTTGCCAATGCCAAATGAGACCTTTGGTTTTGTCGGTTGTTCCTTCCATGTTGCAAAGAACGCGGTTGCTGATTTGTTCAGCAGCACGGTACTGCATGTAACGGGTGACTACTTTGGTTGTTTTGCCCCGTTCAATACGAATAAAGAGGTAGTTGCGGATGATGTTTAGCAGCGATTCAGGCATGAGCATTTGAATGGTTGAGTCAATGGAGTCTTTGCCTGTTTCTCGCCATTCGTAGTATCGGCGTTCATCGTCTTGCTGCCAAGGCTGAGTTGTGAAATATTTGGCTTTGTTATCAGAAGCTACACCAAGCTGAACATACTTGTAAAGTTCAGGAACACCCTGCTCGTAACCAAGAATCTGCATAAAAGCGTTATACCAAGTTTCTGTTAAGCTAGCAGGATTTTTGCATTCAATGTTAACAAGCGGAATACCGTTAACGTAAAGGATAATGTCGTTGCGGATTTGTTTATTTCCGGCTTGATGGGTGATTTGTCGGCTGACCACAAAATCGTTGTTTACAATGGTATCATAGTCGAAGAGTTTGACGTATTTGACGACGCGTTCTTTATCGAACTTGATTGGTACGCCGTCTTTAAAGTAATTGAGGATTTTCTTGGAATCCTCGCTGCCGCTACCCCTAAGCTTGAGTTCATTTAGAACTTGTTTTATCTCGTCATCACCAATCCCAATGTCAGCGTTCAAGCTCTTTAAAGCACGAATAAACGCCGCTGTCAGTAATGGCTCTTCAGTGGCTTCTCTGTCCAGATCATCAGGTGAAAAAAACTTCCAGCCTGCTTTGCCCAACTTGGCAATAAAGTAGTCTTCGATTAGAGATTTCTCGTTAAATAGCGGTATGATTATACCTCCTTAACTACTAGAGTTGCTTCTGTAAGCAATCCTTTTAGTTGAACTTCTTTTTGTTTATCGATAAGTGAATCATCGATTAAATCTATGAACTCATCCTTTTCTTTTCTGGTCAGAAGCATTACCACAAGCAGGATTCTTAAGTAATTGAGCGTTGGAACAAGCAAGTTTTTAATGCCATTGTATTTAGACTCAAACTTTCTTCGACCCTTATAGTCAAGTTGACTGCCATGAGCATACAAATTTCTTACCTTATAGGCGTCAGTCACTATTTTTTTAGCCTCATATGGATCGTAATTCAATTGTGAAAGAAGTTTGCTTATTCTTATCCCCAGACGATAAGTTAACTCTTGTTTTTCATTAGCTTTTAGGAGTAATGCTTCCAACCCCATAACTGCGTTAGCTACTTGCCGTTCAAAAAGACCACCCACTAACAAGGCTTCGCTATATCGATTATATGCTATTGACAAATGATCCGATGGACCGCGATGTTGGAAAAAATTTTCAGGAACAGCATTATGGATATGCTTCCAAAATTGTTTTAGCTTATTTTCATCCTTGTCTGTTAATAAGCATTTTTCTAATGGTGCTTCAACATTTCCTGATTGCAATTGACCAAAAAGATCGCCCACAAGTGACTCTGTAAAAATATCGTAAGAAGTTGAAATTACGCTTCCAATTTTATAGAGTCGAAGAATAGTCACTGCTTTTTCAACTTGTTTCTGTATTTGACCAGGGCTTCGTTCAAGAAGTTCAATATGCATTATTGCAGTAGGATGATGCGTTGATAGTGTATCATTAAAGCAACGAATAGGAACAGCTTTTTCTAAGTCTTCAACCCGTGTTTTTCTTATGGAGACTCCAAAAAATGGGTTTAATTCTTCTGGTTGTAAGACAATCCCTTGCAGGCACACTTGTGCTCCACTAATTACGGGTTCCTCTTTCAAGTCTTTGATTATAAGAGATACTAATTCGCCTAAGCCCCTTTTTTCTTCTTCCGGATTAAGGCAATGTCTTATTACCGCTGACGTGAAGCTATCAAGATATTGATCGATACTTGTTTTTTTGGTGAACAAACTTTGGAGACAACACAATGCCGAAGTGTACTCATCGGTCTTTTTTGATTCTTCAGAAAGATGAATATTTGCGCGAAACCAGGATTCTTTATTAATATATTTACCAGTAGCGCTATAATCGGAAATACCGTTATCAGTGTACGCAAACTTATTGACTTTCCACCGGAAATAGGTTTCTTGATCAGGTTGTACTGACTTATCAGACAAATGCGCCTTAACAAGGGTAATTACTTTTTTGCCTAATTTTTCCATTACAGAAGTCAGCTCTTCTTTAGGCATTAATCCATCCTCACCCTTACTTTGCCTGTAAGAAGCAAATCCATCAAACCACGCTTTATGTCTTCAATTCTGTTTCTTTCCTCTCTTTCGAGGAAAAGTTTATGGTCAGTCACAGAAAGTATTTCCGCAATTTTTTTCTGTTCTTCAAGAGGGGGTAGAGGAATGGCAAATTTTGATAACATAGTGGCGTTAATTCCCTTCTTCAACTGGCCTTCTCTTTGGCGAAGGGCTTGCGACCAATAGCCTTCTGATTGAGTAAAGTAAAATGCAAAATGAGGGTGAATGGCCTCCTTAGTCTTTAAGCGAATTAAGTATGAAGCGAAAACCCCGCATACATTTTCCTCAACAAGGGCAGTTTTGCCCGCTGTTGCACCTATACGTGCAAAAAGTATGTCGCCTTTCTTCAAGGAAAATTTTTCGATGTCCTGTTTGGGGATATTGCAATAAGGAACTTTTCCCCAGTCTATGCGCCCATTTTCTTCAATGTCAGTAATTCTCAGAAACTTTACTCCAGTATGCTCCTTAACTGTTGAAGCAGTGTAGCCATATTGGAGTTCACCCAAATTACCTAGTTCCGTAACTTCCCAGTTGACAGGCAGTTTGCCTATTGGTGTTTGTTTGGTTTCTGTGTGTCCTATGCCGCGTGTTAGGAGCTGCTGCATCAACCCCCGCTTAAGCCGCTCACACTTCGCAATAACCCTATCAGCCAACTCAATGGCAGCGTCGGCTGCGCCTAAAACTTCCGCAATTTTGTTTTGTTCCGGTTTCGGAGGTAACGCCACCTTGAATTGCTCAAATAGTGATTTTTTGATTATTGGTACTGCAGCTATTCCTGACATTGCTTTTAGTGCAGATGCTCTCCTTAAGATTGAATAGTACAAGAACTCTGGATTAGCATTCTCCGATATTATTGAGTTAATTTGTTGGTTAGTTGCGCTCTCTTGGCATGTTAAAGCAACTTTGCCGATCGTAGAGCCGATGCAAACAACAAGTACAGTATTTTTAGGTAATATTTTCGTTTGGGTGGCTCCTTCTTGTGTAATTTTTCTCTCAGTTCTATAGATGCATTTAGTCTCATCCATATCTGCAGGGGTAACAAACGGTATATTGCCTGCCCAGTAACCGGAGTTGGCAGTGGCTGGGGTTTTTCCAGTTGAAACCTCACCAAGGTCTGATAACCGTGCGGTAGTCCATTCTTTCGGTATCTTTCCGACATCGGTAACCTGGAATTCATGTTCTCGATAAAATGTCATCCTATGTCCCGGCTCCTTGAGTTAATTGGGCTATGTATTGCTCTAGTCTGTTGGTGACTTCGTGTCTTTGTTTTTCCAGCTCCTTTAGTTCGGAGTATTCTTGGGCTATGTTGATTCCTTCGTTTTCCTCATCCTGCATGACGTAAAGGGTGACGTTTAGGTTGCTGTCGTTTTGTAGTATCTCTGCTATCGTGACGATGCGAGAGAAACTTTTTTCTTCGCTGTAGTTTTTGTAGGCATCTGCGATTTTCTTAATGTTATCGTTACTTAGGCGGTTTAGTTTGCGTATTTCTGGATGTTGTTCAGATTGTTTGGAGGCGTTTATGAATAGGACTTTGCCTTTGCGTTCTGCTGACTTGTGAAGATTGAAAATTATTATGGCTCCGGGTGCACCTGTGTTGTAGAAGAGCTTTTCGGGCAGAAGGATAACAGCGTCTACAAGGTCATGTTTCTCGCTTAGGACCGCTGAGCGTATGGTTTTTTCTTTGCCACCCCGGAATAAACAACCGTTGTCAATAACTATGCCAACTCTGCTACCATTGTCTTTAGCAGAAGCAAGCATGTGTTCAATCCAAGCCCAGTCAGCACTCTGCCTAGGAACAGAACCAAATCCAAACCGTTTTTTATAGAACTCGGCTTTCTTTAGGACCTCTTCATCGTAACCATCTTGATTCCACGGCGGATTAGCAAGTACTACATCGAATTTCCGTATGCTATCGCCTTCTTTGAACTTGGGATAAAGGAAAGTATCGCCGAACTCTAAATGTGCATTATTGATGTCATGAATGTACGTGTTCATTTTTGCTAATGCTAAAATGCTTGCATTAGCCTCTTGACCGAATAATTGCAGCTTATCTGCCTCATCAGGCTCATATTTTGGATTATCTTTAATGTGCTTGTATGCAACAATGAGCATTCGAGCGGCACCGCAAGCAGGATCATAAACACTTTCAAGAGGTTTAGGGTCTAAGATTTCAACCAGAAGCTGGATAACTTCTTGAGGGGTTAAGATTTCGCCTTCTTTAGCGCGGTTTGGAGCAAAATATCTTAGAACCCACTCATAGGATTCGCCCAGAACGTCAGGGGAAACGTGATTTAGCTTCTTTTCACTGAACAATTCGAATAGTTGTCTAAGAATCTCTGAATTTTCTTTACTGCTTGCAAACTGTACGAAATCTACACTCTCGAAGATAGTTTTTAGGTCTGGATTGTGTTCGGAGATTGCTTTGAGTGCTTTAGAGAAATTTTCGGTTAGTCCACTTACGTTTTTGCGGAGATTTTCCCAAAGGTATTCTTCAGGTAAATTGAAAAGGTGGTATTCGTCACGTTTGGCTTCGGCTTCGGCGTCTTCTTCGCTTAAGCCGTCAGCGAGGGCTTCTTTGTATGCTTCTTCAAACTCTATTTCCCATTTGTCGCTGATGCGTTTCATGAATAGCAGAATGAGGATAAACTTGTAGTCCACGCGAGTCCGAATGAGGTCTGCTGCCCGTTTAAGCAGGGCGTCGATGTCTCCACGACCAAGCTTCTCAACTATTTTGGCTTCCCGACTTTGTAGGTGGTAAAGTTTTTGCCTTGCATCTCTGACGTCCGACTCAGCAGATAGATAACCTGCTTTGCGTAGCTGTGAAAGGAATACTGGAACTTGTTCCCAAGGATCCTTGTTTTTTTCCATCAAGAGTTTTGCTGCGTCTTCGAACCTGAAGGTTTTGTCGCCGAAGGCTTCCCAGAGGATGTCGTAGCGACGGTTTATCCATTCTGCCGTGTCACTTTTCATTCGGAATCTAACCAAGCAAGCTACAACACATAAGAATATAAGCATTATGCTTAGTAGATAAGTAAAAAAATAATAACTTATACAATTTTACTAGTTCGAGCCTTTATTGCTAGTTTGCCATTGCCTAAACTTTCTGTATCTATCAATCGAGCAAGTTCTAAATTTCAGAACCGGTATACTTTGTGAAAATTTAGACTGAAGTAGCTTTTTACTTCTCTTTGCTTCATCTAACTCTTCAGCAATTTTTGATAAAGGTAAGATTATCAACTTCCCAGAAAGCTCAGGATAAACCTTGTTTAAAATTAAAGTTGCTTTTTTAATCAGTTCATCTTTAGTATACAAACAAAGATCGAAAATGTGTTCATTTCGTGCAAGAGAAAGCCTGGTCAGAGCCTTTTCTAAATCGTTTTCATTAATTTGTATTTCAGCTCCAAAGATAGGTATCCCGTGACCGAGGGGTATCCAAACAACATCTAGCCTGTGAAAACTGCCTAGCGGATATTCAGCGTGAGCCGTGAGCCCAAGCTGCCTGCCAGTGCCCATAACCATTTTTTTAAAAGCCTCATGCGAAACATAATTTGTGCCAACATCATTTTTTGTCTTTGTTTTTAACGCTCTTTCATTAATAGAATAAACTGGTCCTTTTTTGGTGATGTAACCCAAGCTTAGAAGCCAGTTTAATCTGACTTTGTACTGAGCAGTTGTATTCCACTGAATACCTTTTTCTTTAAGAACTTTCATAAGTCGATCCAACGTAAGAGAAGAATTTGTGCATAAAGTATCATAAGTTTCCTGAAACCCAAAATACTTATTTTTTAATAACTCAAACAAAATGTTGACAAAATGAGGGCTTGAAATTTTCTCCGCAAACTTTGTAACTTTAAACTTGCCCTCTTCTTTAATAATCAATTCAAGTTTTTCTAATGTATTAAGATAGTAATTTACTCTATTAACACTAGTTAAATTGAAAGAATCAAAGAACCACCCTTCTATTTGTGTTTCAGACGGCGAATTGTCAGTTATAAAACTTAGAATCTGACGTAGAGACTTGAGGTATTCCTCTTGACCGCCAGGCAGATAAGGCATTATTTTATTCACTTTCGCTTTTCTCCTGAATAATGATGCTTTATTGAAGTAATAGCTCTTGTAAAAGTAGCAATCACTAATATTTTAGCAATAATATTTTGTAAATATAAGGTTTTCTAAGCCATAATATGTACTAAATAATAACATTAATCGCATTTATGTAACTTAAAAACGATATTAATTAAAAATATTTCTCGGAGCACATGAAACTAATTTGTTCTGGATGTAAAAGTTAATCATAGTTAACATCAACCTTAACTATCCAAAATCAATCAAATTTTTTTAAACCTGAATAACTAACGTAAAATGAGGAAACCCCGCATGATGCTTAGTAAAGTCGAAATAGAATTTTTGAGGAATCCTGACGCTTACAATGCCAAATATGCCAAGGTTCTGCGTTCACGTATACGAACGAAAATGTCAGCGTTCAATGAGGAATTAACCATGCTTGCGAACGCTGGTTTGATGCCTACGCAGAATTGTAACCAGGTAACAGAATATTGTAACCTTAACCCTGGAAACTGTAACAGCGGCTTTAGCCAAATAAACGTGAATCAGCTTGATTTTTTGAAAACAGGTTTGGGGAGTGGAGCCTTCGGCGGGATTTGGACCCGCGACCATTACCTTACCAACGGAAGTAAATGTAGATTGGGACGCGTTTTCTGTTTGGGTACATAAGAAGGGGTTCACTGAAAAGTATGAGTATTCTGTTTTGTGGTCTGCCAAGAAGTATGCGTATTCTTTGTTTACTGGTAATTTCCGTGATGTTGACGCGTTTGGTCTTAAAGGATTAGCCAACCTTGCAAAGTTTCTTAATTGGTATCCACTGTTTCAGAGATTAAAGTCAGATGCTGGTTTGCATTGGGAATCCAGCTCTTCAGAAGATGTCTTTCTAAAAATTTATTATGGGGAGGAAACGACGGGCATGCTTGAATGGTTAGATTCTGTCAAGAGCAAGTTTGGTAGAGAAGTCTGGTTCCCAATAGTATTCATGTTGCTGTCGGGACTGCGTACATCTGAAGCTATTACAGTCTTGAACCTGATAGCTGAACATGGACTAGAAGCATACCCAATGAACAAAGAGAAAGGCGTACTAGAGCATTTCAAAGTTAAAGATTCTAACGGCAAGCCCCTTTTCTTACGCAGGACAAAAAAGGCATTCCTTACCGTTTACACAGACAGATTACTACAAGAACTTAACAATTGGCATACACAAACGTCTTATGACAGTCTCAGGAAGAAACTTGAACGGCAAGGTATTCCTATTAGATTTTATGACTGCAGACGCTGGTTTGCCACTACACTAAGAGAGACTGTCGATTCTGAGATGATTGATTTATTATCAGGTCGTTTACCCAAGAAAATTTTCATTAGAAGTTATTGGAGACCAGAGTTGAGTAAGCATTTTTTAAATATAAAACATTTTTTGATGAGACAAGAATCAAAACTGTATACTTAAATTCAGCACTTTTTTTCAAAAATTTACAAAATTATAAAAGTGAAAAAATAAAAAGTATTAACCAAACGTTGCTGACTTTGCCACCTTTTGCATTAGTAGCTGAGCACTATTGTTGAAGTCAATTACTTGTTGCTCAAGACAACTGCAAATTGAAAGTAGTTCGTCTAATTTTTGGACAATTCGTCTTTTATTCATTTGCAGGAGGGTGCTGGCTCAAATGAATGAAAAGTCCTTCAATAAACTGGGGGTATAGTAGGAAGCGAAAAAGTTTGCCGTAAATTAGCTAATCATCAGAACTTATAAAAACAAACAGATTATTTCTAAGCGTTCTCTTTCTATACCGCGCGGTCAATCCGTTGAATACCCTAGTTCGACAGCCTCAGGGAAAGGATAAAGGCTCACCGCTTCCCAGAGCAGCATAAACAGAAATTCCAATCCATTTCAAAACTTTATAAGAATTAACATATAGCCAACGCATGGTTAAGTTTTTTTACGATAGAGAAAGGTTTGCTGAGGCTTCAATTTTGAGGAGAAAGAAGAAAAAACTGCTTCATGATGCAACCACGAAGTGAAGCCTTTTCAGCCCTTTATTGCCAAACTTTTTTAAAACAAACTTTTCCCTCCTCTACGATTTTTAAATAAAATTGCCAAAATTATTGACAATATCACCGCAACAAAAACGACTGGCACTAATATCAATGGAAAAACAAAAAAAGAACTCACTGGCGCAGACACTACCCAAAGATTCGTAGTAGTTAACGTCCATTCTAAAGAACCTGTTTGGTCGGGAAAAACAGTAGAATCTACGCGTTTTACCAAGACACCTGTCGCTTTATCAATAAAATAGGTTGTAGTTTCAGTTCCTATACTACTATTGTCGTAATCTCTAACTTGATAACTCACGCCAACAACATTAACTTCTCTTTTCCCACTTGAAAAATCCCAAGTTTCAGTACTATTAATTCTAAGGCTACTATTATTATCACCTGGCCTAAGCAAATCATTAACCTTCAAATTCGCCGGAAAAAAACCTAGAAAACACGTTTCACCCGTTACCAAGTAAACAGTACCATTATCTATATTCAAGTCAACACGGGAAAGTTGCTGGGCGTCATTATTGTGTTGCCAAAGGTTCATAGCGACAACATTAACGTCTTCAGCATACAAAATAGTGACGTTATAAAATTTCGTTTGATTATAACTAACTAGATATTCTGGCGGACTAGTCAGGCTTGAGTTTGTAGTGTCCCAATGAGTATTTATAGAGTAAGAAAAAGAGTCACCTTCCTTTACGCCTAATACCGCTTTTTGAGTTAGAGCATACGCATTTGTACTTGAGAATAGAATCGATAAGAAAATAACTGTAGCTAACATTTTTTTGTTCATTTTTTTAACACCGAATTTTTTTTAAAAAAAAGAAAAAGTTTGGTTGATTGTTTATGGTTTTTTCTTCAAGATTAGAACTGCAACTACAGCTAGGGCTGCGATGATTGCGACTGCTGAACCGATAGTGTAGAGTTCGTATGGTGGATTAGCGGCGGGTGTTGAGGACGCTGTTGCTTGTGGCGCTTCTAGTACTGTCAATTTTGTTCCTGATGTTGATGGCCAATAAGCATCGGAGCCTTCGAATTTAGCTGTGATTGTGTACATGCCAGTAGTTGTTGGAACAAAGTTAATGCCATAGTTACCCTGGGAATCAGTTGTGGTTGTGCCAATGTTGATTGTGTTGCCGTTTGGATCAACTGCTGTCAGGGTTACTGTAACTCCTTGCGGTGTTGGTGGGTTGTTGAGTAGTGTTGCGTTTTGCATGTGGAGGTAGTCCATCCATTCGCTCATTGAAGCGTCTGCAACTGCTGGAGTACCTACTGAAGCTGGTGACTGGTCCAAAACGTTGCCTGTTATGAGAGCGGTTGCGTGATTTACGACAACATTGTTTTGTATTGTTACCGAAGTAGAAGTCTGACCTTTACCCAACGCATATAAATATCCATTGTGGGTACTAAGCGCTGTTAGGTAACCGCCACTTATTCCACCAGGGTATAATCCACCGTTCAAGGTAAAGATAGTCTCACCTGTAGTGGCATTTATGGCAACTAGTTTACCGAATCTTTGTATTGGGTCTAATTCGAAGCCAACATCCTGACCAGCATATTGATAGAGTATTCCATTAGCCTCTACTCCACCTTCGAAGTAAGGAAAAGCATTGGTTGTGTATTCAGTTGATGGTTCAGGCTTAGTTTGCCAAACAATATGCCCATCAGTCAGACGTAATGCTGTTATCGATCCATCGGGCGAGTTGATGTAGACATTGTCATAGTCGTTTACTTTTGCGTTGCCAATTTTTGTGTTCCATAATGTAGCGTTCAATTGAGTGACCCATAACTCCTTTCCAGTAAGGTCGGAGTAGCAGTGTAAAGCACATTCTACAGGATCATAGAGTATGAACTGGTTTGTGCCAAATAGTTGAACGAAATTCAAAGTGTCTGCGCTGACTGATACATATGGGAGTGTAACGTTCCATAGTGATTCGCCCGTGATAGCGTCAAAGCCTGCCGCCAAGTTTCCACCTGCACTTCCAACATCCACAACGGTAGATAGGTCACTTGATACTAACAGAACTACACGACCTGAACCATCTCCAGGACCTAACTTTCCAGTAGCCGGATCATTGACAGATTTAATCCACTGTAATCCTGTATCCCAGTCACTGTTGACTACTTTAGACATATTCCAGCACCAAACATAATTGGTATTATACAGTCCAGTTGTTGGATCCTGATCACCTATTACGTTGCCATAAGCCATCGGCGTACCATCAACAAAGTAAGGACTCCAAACGGGTGATGACACATTCGTGAAAGAAAATTGTAGTTCGCCAGTAAGAGGACTGTAATAATTCCAATCTGTACCTGCATTCTCAAATAGGTATGGTTGAGGTGACGTTGAAGCTGCTAAAGACACGCCAGCAACATAATACCAACTCGGCGGTACTAGATGTATCCCACATGTAATAGTGGCCCCACTGTGTGTCCACAGAGTCTCTCCAGTAGTCAAGTCAATGCATCTAAACCCGCTAAAATCGCCTAAGTTTCGATAAATTTTGCCACTCATAATAGCATTTGCAATTCCGTATCCGCCAGCATTATTTGTATAGCTAAAGGTAGAACCCCCACCTACAAGACCGCCTAAGCTATCAGGTGTAGTCCAAAGAACGTGTCCAGTGGTAGGTCCTGAACCGTATTGCTGCCAATTACCGCCATTATTTTCAATTTGGGAACTCCAATAATCTAAACCTAACCAATCACCAGAAATCGTTGACCAGTCACGGTTATTGCTACTAACTGGCCAATCCCAGAAAGTGTTTTCTTTGGGCAATGGTAACCATGGATATCCGTTAAGCAAACCAGCTAATTGTTGCTCTGTTGTCACTGTAAAGTATTCAGGAGAACTTGTGCAAGCCATGTATGTTGCAGTTCCCGTTGTATCTGTGAAGTTCTGAGCTGGCATCGACATTGTAACGCTCCAATTTCCAGCCATATCTGGCTCATAATAGAAGTACATTGAGCCAAGTGTCTCAGTAACGCCTGCTGGATAAATACCAACGGCGTCTGTCGGCATAAACGTATCTTTGGTTCCATCGGGTTTGACGAATGTCACAGTAACGCCACTATATCCATTCGGATACACTGATGCTAATGCATAGTTTACTGGCAAAGGGTTAACAAATATCAATACGGTCGCTTGTTGACCAACCCCAACAGTTGTG
>JAWRIR010000160.1:0-4038 GCA_040268405.1 Thermoproteota archaeon
AAAAGGAAGCGGCTAAAGAGTGTTTCCGAAAGTCCCTGACCAACACAAAACCGGAAAACCTTTAGTCCCAAACGGTTTAGGCGTACTATACGTCCTATTCACAACCGTCTACCTCTTTTTACTTTATTTTCTAGGCGAAGGCCGAACTGCATCTGCTGACATTTCCGCACCATTAACACTTGCAGTCTGTGTTCTTTTCGGCGGCTTTATGGGTTTACTTGATGACTGGATGGACCTAAAATGGCGTTACAAAGCATTCATGCCCTTAATCGCAGCATTGCCCCTCATTTACTTTGCAATAGGAATGAACGCCCGTACTTCAATCACTTTACCTTTCATCGGCTTCGTAGACTTCGGAGTCTGGTACTTCTACCTAATAATACCCTTAATTGTGATGATAGTCACCAACACAGTAAACATGCTCGGCGGCTTCAACGGACTTGAATCCATCTGTCCAGCAATCGTGCTCATCGGTTTAATGGGTCTCTCACTTGAAAATTCCCCAACATTATACCTACTTATGCTTGGACCCATTATTTTCTGGCTTATACTTGCTGGCTTAAACCTTCAAGGAAAAATATTTGTGGGCAACTCGGGGAGCTTCGCAATAGGCATGACCCTTGCAGCTTTTCCAATTATCGCTGATTTAAAACTTAGCTTGCTGATCTCAATAATTCCCTATATCTTCAATTCTTCACTGATTCTTTTGACGGTCTTCTTTACCCACAAAAAAGCCTTAATAACATTCAAAGACGGCAAACTCGAATCAGACCACAGACGCAGCTTAGTCACAGCAATAACCTATCGTCGCCCCTTATCTGAACGTCAAATAGTCTTAGCCGTCTCCGCAATCGTTGCAGTATTCACGTTACTCGCAGTTCTTTACACTGTGTTAACTTAGGCTAAAAACTGCGCCAGTTTGGTTAAGCCGATGATTTCGTCAAAGTTCAAACCTAACGCGTCAAGCACTTGGTCAAAAGTTGAATGCAGATAAGCTATGTATTTCTCTATGTCAACTTCGTTTTTGGAGGCCAATTCAACTGGTTTAACTCCTGAGTTAGGGTCATCAGCGCGTGAGGCTGCTTTAATGACCTTTACAAAACTGATTTGGTCTCCTGCTCGAAGTTCTCTGCCGTTTTTCTGAAGAATTCTTGCAGCCTTAACGTGTTGCGGTGTAGTTTTTTTGTAACTTTCTAAGTCATCACCGAGAACAACGTGGAACGCCAGATCGTTAATGTTTGCCCATTCTCTTCGTTTTAGAGAGTTGTATCTTTCTCGGACAATGTTTGCAATGTCTTTTCTTGCATTTTCGAAGTCAGCTGGGGATTTGACTTTTGCGAGGCGTTCTTTCATCTGGTTAAAAGCGTCTTTGATGAAGACTGGAATGTGCTTCTTTTTGCCCGTTAACCCTTTAACGTCAACTGTGCCATCTTCCAAGACGCCGAGATAGTTCTTTTTGCGTGAACTAAAAACTGCATACCTGTAAGTTTTGTCGACGTCAATACCCATGTTTAATTCATGTTCAGTGTAACGTACTACTTCCTCGATTTGCTCTTTGGTGGGGTTTTTTAGGAATAAGCTGTCGGTGTCTCCGTAGAGCACTTTGATGCCTTGAGCTTCAGCGTGTTTAAGGATTTGGGTGATGCTGTAGCGGCCAATTGCGGCTGTTGCTTCCGCGACTGGTGGACAGTAAAGGTCAAAACTGTCAGCTCCAAAAACGCCGTAGCTAGCGTTCAAAATGACTTTAAGTGCGCCTTGAGCAGTGCTGTACCAACTTCTAAGTTCAGGCGGCAAGGACTTGTCTTTAGCGCGACTCTTGTACCAGCGGACACGCAAATCCCTAAGCGACCCAATCAGCAAGCTCTCCAAAGCCTTCTGCTTAGTACAAACCCAATGCTGCGTATCAGGAATCATTTGGGTTCTGCATTCAGGGTGATTGCAGTCAATTGACTGGTAACCTAAATTCCAGACCTTAATGATTGATGGATACAGGCTGGGAAAGTCCATTACAGCAACATTAAAGTGAACACCCGGCGTTGGCTCGACAACGATTGCGCCTTTGTATTTTTTGCCTTTAATCACTGCGGTTGTGCTTGTTTTGCCTTTCTTGGTTAGGATATCTTCTGCGTTTGGAATCAAGTAGCCGCGTTTGCGGTGCTCTCGGTGCATGAAGTTGCGTATCCATCGGCTGACTCCTTGACGGCTGACATCTTCCATTGGCATGCTGCTGATTCTGGTCAAAACAAGCAGCAGTTTCATTGCTGAATCATCTTCAAAGCTTGTCAGTTTATAGGTGATTTCTGAGTCACGAAGACAATACTGCGAAAGCTCACTGTAGGAAAGGTCGCCGAAGGCTTTGTCTAAATGAATTTTTTCCATGCCCAAAAGCGCTGCGCCGACGTCGCCGAGGCTTACGTCTTTGTAACGGTTGCTGTACGCGTAAATTTGGATTGAACGGTTAAAGAAGAACTTGTAAAGGTCAATATGGATGCCGTATTTGATTAGGCAAACACGTTTTCCAACTTCTATTGGGATTTCGTTTCTGGAGAATCCAAGGTTTAGGGCTCGGTGGACAAGGTAGCGGAGGTCGAAGTCGTCACCGTTGAAAGTTAAAATGAATGGGTAATCGTTTAGAACCTTGAAGACTTCCCTGAGCAGGTTTGCTTCTGACTCGCAGAATTCTACGTCTATGTCGTTTACTTGGATTTTTCCGTTTTCTCTATCTCGTCTTTTGAGGACAAGGACTTTTTTGTCTCCATCGGAACTGTAAATTGAACAGGCGATTACTGGGCATGCTCCTTCTCGCGCGTCAGGTACACGGTTAGAGAGTGGCGAGTAAACTTCAATGTCGATTGCTGCCCTTCGGAAGTTCGGTGCGGGGTATTCTAGAAGTTTTGCCCACATTTCCGCAAACTCTCTTTCCTCAGGTGTGGCGTCATTGAAGACTTGGCGGATTTTCGTAAGCGACTGTTCCGCTTCATTAACCGTGGCTTCTTCCAAGTTGCCATCTTTAACCTGATACATCATTCCCGGCAACAGTTTACGGTCGTAAATGTATGATTGGTAATATTTGATTTTGGATTCCCAGATTTTGGTGTCGCTGTCTTGAATTAGGCAACCGCAAACTTGGGGGTGGTCTTCTGGGATTATGTCTCTTATTGTGCCTGCTGGTCTTCCGCCGATGGCGAGAGGGTCTTTGGCGATGATTTTTGTAACTTGAATATTCTGGTTGGCTAAGGGGTCAAACCGTTGTTCAGTTACGCAGCTGTCGTAGCCTTGATGGTTAACAATTCGGCTAAACTGCAAAACTTTCTCCTTAGGCAGGCTCGTTAAACAGTAGGGTTTGTGTCCTGTATTGTCGTACCAGAAATAAAGTTCACCCGATTCAGGTTCATACAGTTTGACTATGGCTTTTTGTTGTCGTCCATCATATGCGGCGGAGACAAAGTATGATGCTGGAAGGTTGTTTGGAGCAAATGGGGGGAGTATGCGGGTTTTTCTTTCTTTTTTAACTGGAGCAGAAACCACTTTTTCTTCAACTGGCGCCGTCACTGGTGCTGTTTGAGGTTCCGGTTTAATTTCAGCTTTCGCTGGTTTAATCTGCGGCGCCGCGGGCTTGCTCTCCGGCATGAAGAATGAGTCTAAGGTTCTGTTTTGCACCATTCCCTCTCTGTTCCTTAGCTCTCACTATGACATTGACCGACTAAAATCTTTACCTTGCCCAAAAACCAGAAGTTACCTTAAAAACTGTTTAAACTAAGAAATGAAAAATAGCCAAAAAAGGGGTTATTTTGAGCCGGTTTTTATTCCCATTCTTCTTCGTATTGTTTTCCTTCACGGATTAGCTCTCTTACGCGTGGGCCACCTTTGGCTCCACCTTTGCGTCCGGCTTCAGCTACTGACATTTTGCCTTTCTGCACTTCAATGTTTTCATCTCTATGCTTTCTTGACAAAACAAGTTCACCTCCATTCTGGTGAGCCTTGGGGTTTAGGAACACATGCTTCTAGCATGGATTGAATTCTTGATAAACATATGTG
>JAWRIR010000161.1:0-3406 GCA_040268405.1 Thermoproteota archaeon
GCATAACCGCCTAATCTATCATTTGCCCAACGTAACCGTGGAAGTAGTGCATCCGATTGAAAACACTGATTTCTGCATGCACTGCACAAGACTGCGCGTTACCAGCGATGGAAAACTGAAACCTTGCCTTATGCGAAACGACAACCTCACCGACATCCTAACACCAATGCGGCAAGGAGCAAACGACGATGAAATCAAAAAATTATTCCTGCAATCGAATCAGTTACGTGAGCCCTTCAACAAGGGCGAATGCAAGTTTTGAGGGAGTAAAAGTGCCTTTCAAATCGAAAGGCTAACTGGGGCTTAATTTTGACGGGAATGCGGGGGTTTATTGCTTTCCGGTTTTTTCTGCGTGTTTTGCTTTCTTTGCCTTGTTTTTCTTTTCTAGTGACGGCATGATTTTCACCTGATACTGTAATGGGATGGCTTGGATGTCCCCTAAATACTTGCCTATCAAAAAAAAGAGGATGGAGAGTTTTTTGTTCGAGAAAAGAGAGCTATACAGCAGAGAAATCAAGATTTAACGCGCCTATTTGCCGCCTATTAGGCTCCAAATAGAGGTTGTATGTTAAAACCTATAGGAGGTAGGTAAAAACAACTGAAAACAAACTGGTCAACACATTTCGCTTCTCAAAAAATAGACGATTATGGAGAAAAACAAGCGATTTTCGCCAATCGCTCGCTTAAAGTAACTAATTAATAGAAAAAACAGGGTTCCGTAGCCGTTTTTGCCATAAAAACGTTTTTAAATCTATACTGCAATGACTAAATCCGACTTCAAATGATACCAAAATACTTCTTTCTAACAAAAGGAGTTGGCAAACACAAAGAGCAACTCCAGTCATTCGAATTAGCCCTAAGAGACGCAGGCATCCAAATGTGCAACCTAGTCGCAGTATCAAGCATCGTTCCACCAGGATGCGAAATGCTTACAAAAGAAAAAGGGTTAAAGATGATTCACCCAGGCGAAATCACCTTTGTCGTAATCGCACGCAACGCAACCAACGAGCCACACCGCCAAGTCGCATCATCCATCGGCGTAGCCATTCCATCAGAAAAGAACCAGTACGGTTACCTATCGGAACACCACAGTTTCGGACAAACCGACGAAGTCGCCGGTGACTATGCAGAAGACCTTGCAGCAACCATGCTTGCAACAACCATGGGCATCCAGTTTGACCCAGAAACCGCTTGGGACGAACGTAAAAAAATCTTCAAAACTACAGGCTTAATTATCAAAACAACAAACAGCACCCAGTCAGCGCAAGGCGACAAAAACGGTCTCTGGACAACAACAGTTTCAGCAGCAGTCTTTGTTCCACCTGAAAACGGCGCACCATCAAAAGAATAAAAAATCGATTAGCAAGTTTTTTCCAACTTGCCTTTTTCAACTTTTAAGCAATCAACCAACTTGCCATCTTAGGGTTTTTTGAAGACTATGTTACTGTGGTCAATTAGCTTGTAGAAGTACACTTTTAAAAAGTCAGTTATGACAAAAGCCAGCAAAGCGTAACCCCAAACAAAGCCAGCCAAGCCCCAACCGATAGGCGAAACAAACACGCCATAAACAACCACCAACGTTGCCAATAATTTGGTGATTACTGCTGACCAGAAAAGCAAGCCGCTGGGTCGAATTGACCAGAAGTGCCCTCTGGTACGCGTTACAAATATGGTTAAGTGCCCAGCAACCGCAAGTTTAAGAAAAATAAAAGACTGCAAAACCCCTAAAGGTAACTGCAAAACGACTTCTCCGATGTAGAAGATAAAGAAGGAAGAAAAAACGCCCACGATACCGAGCAGGGTTGAAATGATAAGGACGCTGCGCATGTTCCATTTTTCAGGCGAATTCGAATATTTGACGTTGTCATACGCGATTGCCATTATTGGAACGTCATTAAAAAGAGCTAACAGTACAATCATGACGGCGGTTACAGGGTAAAAGTTGAACACGATAATTGAAGTTACAATGAAGAATAGAACTCTGATTGTTTCAGCTATGCGGTAAATCGAATAGTTATTCATCCGTTGGAAAGTTTTGCGGCTTTCCTTAATCGCGTCAATAATTACGGATAAGCCCGGTTTGGTTATGACGATGTCTGCTGCAGATTTAGCTGCGTCAGTAGCTCCAGCAACCGCAATACCCGCGTCAGCTTCCTTCAAAGCAGGCGCATCATTCACTCCGTCACCAGTCATCCCAACAATATGATTACCAGTTTGCAAAATCTCAACAATCTTATACTTGTGCTCAGGAAAAACCTCGGCAAACCCGTCAGCTGCTTCCACAGTTTTTTGGGCATCCTTATCTTTAAGACCAAGAAATGTTTGGGGCAAAGCAATCTTGCTGCCAAGGTTTACTTGAGAGGCGATTTCTTTTGCGATTGCAATGTGGTCGCCTGTAACCATTTTTACTTGCAGCCCCATGTCTTTGGCGGTTTGAATTGTTGAGGCGGAGTCTTCGCGGGGAGGGTCATAAAGCGCAACTAAACCGACGTATTGCCAGTTGCCTTTTTGGTCAGTTTTTGCCATGCCAAGTGCACGGTGTCCTTTCGAGGCAAAATCAGAAATGACTTTATCAATGGATTCTTGGAGCGCTTTGTCTGCGTTTACCAGTTTGAGTATAACTTGAGGGGCGCCTTTTGCGACTTTGAAGCTTGCTCCGTTGGATTCTTGAACGGTAGCTTCAGTGCGTTTTATTACGGGGTCGAAAGGCTTGAAGGATGCAACTGTGTAGTTGGCAAGCTGTTCATCCACTGAAGGTTCGGTTTTGGCGCGTGTGATTACAGCGTTGTCTATTGGGTCTTTGTCTTCTTCCCGGGAAGCCAAGGAACCAATAAGCAGGACGTCAGCTGCTTTGAACCCTGTTGACGGCTTAATCTCTGCTACCGTAAGTTCGTTTTTGGTTATGGTTCCGGTTTTATCAGCGCACAGCACGTCAACACCAGACATTTCTTCGATAGCAGCAAGCTTGCTAACAATCGCTTCTTTTCTGGCCAAAGCTACCGCACCAACCGCCAAAGTGACCGATAAAACAGCAGGCAAAGCCGCGGGAATAGCTGCAACAATCAAAATTAAAGCGAACTCTAAAGTGTCAACAACACTTTCCTGCCTAAACAGGGCAACCATAAAAACAACCGCAACCAGCACTACGGCTAAAACAATCAGGTAATCACCGATTTTTACTACCGCTTTTTGGAAGTGACTTTTTGGTTGGGCTTGCTCCACAAGTTTAGCGGTTTTTCCAAAATAAGTATGCATTCCAGTTGTTACGACTAAAGCATCCATTTCCCCCTGACGCACAACTGAGCCAGAGAAGCCAACGTCAGAAACGTGTTTTTCAACAGGCAATGATTCGCCGGTTAACGCTGACTGGTCTACAGACAAGTAGTCGCCTTCAACAAGTTTAATG
>JAWRIR010000162.1:0-15751 GCA_040268405.1 Thermoproteota archaeon
GAGCAAGCCCGCGCTTACGCGCCAGAAGCAGCCAAGGTAGAAGCTAAAGCTGAAGGCGCAACCGTAGGCGAAGCAAAGAAGGAAGAAGAACCAGTCTCTGCAGCACTCAAAGCTGAAGACACAATGAAATCTTTCTGGCACATCCTCTTAACTGACGGTTCACTTGTGCCTGTTGAAGAATTCAAATTCAAAGGCCACGCTAACCTGCAAAAATTCGCTAACTACGAAATCAAGAAGACCCGTGCAGTCACAGTCATGCCGCCACATGTGCCTTTGATGAAACGCCTTGAAATTGCTGATTATGAACCTGGCAGTGACCCAGGAAACGTTCGCTGGTATCCTAAAGGACGCATGATAAAATCCTTGCTGGAACAGTACGTGTCCGCAAGAGTTGCAGCTTACGGCGGCATGGAAGTCGAAACACCATTAATGTACGATTTCAACCATCCAAGTCTCGCAAGTTACCTTAACAGGTTCCCAGCACGCCAATACGTCCTCAAATCAGAAGACAAAGAACTGTTCCTAAGATTTGCAGCCTGCTTTGGCCAATTCCTAATGGCGCACGATGCCCAAATCAGCTACAAACAGCTCCCAATGAAACTCTTCGAATTAACACGTTACAGTTTCAGACGTGAAAAAAGCGGCGAAGTCGTCGGCTTAAAACGTCTGCGTGCATTCACCATGCCAGACTGCCACGCTTTCTGCGCAGGTTTTGACCAAGCAAAACAGGAATTCATGATACGCTTCGACCTATGCATCGACGTACTCGACAACATCGGCTTAGTGAAAGACGATTACGAAATCGCCATGCGTTTCACCAAAGACTTCTACGCTGAACACAAAGAATTCATTGCCTCTTTGGCAGCGAAATTTGGCAAACCAATCCTTGCTGAAGTCTGGAATGAACGATTCTTCTATTTCGCTTTGAAATGGGATCTTAACTTTGTTGACAACCAAGACAAAGCCGCAGCCCTCAGCACCGACCAAATCGATGTTGAAAACGCCAAACGCTACGGAATCACCTACGTTGACGAGAAAGGCGAGAAACAGTTCCCACTCATTTTGCACTGTAGCCCAAGCGGCGCCATCGAACGCGACATTTATGCTTTGCTCGAAAAGGCTTACCGTGAACAAATGGCTGGAAAAGCACCAATGCTTCCAGTGTGGCTTTCACCAACCCAAGTGCGTTTGATTCCAATCTCTGACAAGTTCCTTGACAAAGTTGAACAACTCGCCCAACAAATCACCGCCAGCAACATCCGTGTTGACATTGACGATTCCGCATCAACTCTGCAAAAGAAAATCCGTGAAGCAGAACAGGAATGGGTACCATACATCATTGTGATTGGTGAAAAAGAAATCGAGTCAGGCACACTGTCAGTTCGTGTTCGTGAACTTAAGGGTAAACAGGAAGCCTTAACCGTTGAGCAGCTCATCGCTAATGTCTCTGAAAAGATTGCAGGCAAACCTTACAAGCCATTGCCATTGCCAGTTTACCTCTCGAAGCGTCCCCAGTTCCACGGTTAATAAATTCGCCGTAAATGAACTATACGTTTCATTGTGGTAAACTATATGAAACATGAACAATAAGAAAATGGCAACTAAGAAGATGAAAACAAATGAGCAATAATGAACTGCAAATCTACATAGACGGCAAATTTTACCCTAAGTCAGAAGCAAAAGTTTCCGTTTATGACCACGGATTCCTATACGGAGACGGCGTGTTTGAAGGCATCCGCGCCTATAACGGTGTGGTCTTCAAGCTAAAAGAGCACGTTGACCGCTTGTACCGTTCAGCACACGCCATAATGCTAAACATACCCTTAACTAAGGAAGAAATGATTCAAGCCGTAGTAGAAACCTTACGTAAAAACGAAATGAAAGATTCCTACATACGACTCGTTGTTTCACGCGGCGTCGGCGATTTAGGCTTGGACCCACGCAAATGCCCCAAACCAGCAGTCATCATAATTGCTGACACAATCAAAATTAAATCTGGCAACGCACAAGAAACCGGCATAACCACAATGTTCAGTTGGGTCCGTAGAAACCCAGTGGATGCAACAACACATGAAGTTAAATCCCTCAACTACCTAAACAGCATCCTTGCCAAAATCGAAGCCAACAATAACGGCGTTGACGAAGCCATGTGCCTAGAAAACAATGGTTACATCGCAGAAGGCGTCGGCGAAAACGTGTTCATAGTCAAAGACGGCGAACTCTTCAGTCCACCAACCTCAACAGGCGCACTTGCAGGCATCACCGCAGCAGTCGTCGTGGACATCGCAGCTAAACTCGGCATAAAAGTCAACATCACCAACCTCACACCGTTCATGCTATTCACCGCAGACGAAGCATTCTTCACAGGAACCGCAATGGAAATGGCTCCAATCCGAGAAGTCAACAAACGCGTAATCGGCGACGGCAAACCAGGGATAGTCACCAAAAAATTGATGGCTGAATTCCAAAAAGTCATTTGTGACCCAAGTCAGGGCACAAAAATCTAAACTTTCTTTTCTTTAATTTTAAAAAATCTTGATTTTAAAAATGGTGGAAGGGTTTACCCTTTGCCTACGTGACCGCGGCCTTTATGCCCATTCTTAATGAAGTTTTCAAGGGCGTCGTAGGCTTTCTCAAGCTCGTTGATTGGCGGTAGGAACACGATTCTTGCGTGGTCTTTGCCGTAAACGGGGTCAAAACCTGAACCGTTCACGATTAGGGCGCCGGTTTCTTTGAGGAGTGAAACTACGAACTCCATGTCGTCTTTCCAGCGTTTACCTATGCCTTCAATCTTGGGGAAGATGTAGAATGCGCCTTCGGGTTTGGTTGTGGATACGCCTTCGATTTCGTTTAAGCGTTTGTAGCTGAAGTCTCGGCGTTGCTTTAAGCGTTCAACAATGTCTTTAACAAAGTCTTGTGGACCGTTAAGGGCTGCGGTTGCTGCAATTTGGACTGGCGTGTTTGCGCAGATGCGGATTCTGCATTCCTTCTCGACGCCGTCTTTAAGCGCTTGCAGCTTTGTGCCTTCACCTTTGAAGTACATGTAGCCAAGGCGCCAACCAGTCATTTGGTATACTTTGCTGAAACCGTTTAAGCCGATTACGGGGACGTCACTGGTTACGTTGGCTGCGCTTACGAAGGGTTTTTCGTAGGTTAGTTGGTCGTAGATTTCGTCGCTGATTACTGGTAGGTTGTGTTCGCCTGCGATGTCAAGGATTGCTTTGACGGTTTTTCGGTCGTAGACTGCACCTGTTGGGTTGTTTGGGTTGATGATTACGATGGCGCGTGTTTTTTCTGTGACTTTGCTGCGTAAATCGTCAATGTTGGGTTGCCAGCCTTCTTTTTCGATGGTTTCGTAGCTGACTGGTGTGCCTTCAAAGAATTTTGTGTAACTGATGTATGGCGGGTAAGTGGGGCCTGGGAAGAGGATTTCGTCTCCCTTCTCAACGATAGCTCCCAGTAACATCTGGATGCCTTCTGAGATGCCCTCTGTAACTAGTACGTCGTCGGCTGTTATGTCGACGTTGTTTACTTTTTTCTCTTTATTTGCAACTGCCTGACGTAGCTCAGGAAGACCTTCTGAGGGTGAATAGTAATTGTCTTCTTGGGCAATTGCGTTGCATAATGCCTCTTTAAGGCTGGGGGGTGTTTTAAAGTCGAATGCGGCTGGGTCGCCGATGTTTAGGTAATAAATTTTTTTGCCATTCTTTATTAGGTCTCTTGTGTGGACTACGACATCGCGAATAGCGTATTCGATGTTGCTTGCACGTTTAGTTACCTTAACGTTTGACACTGATTGTTACCGACCTGTACTTGTACCCAGAAAACATAGTGGAGAAAAAAATAAATCTTCCCTAACAAACATGCAAAGACAAAATTTGTGTTTTTCAAAAAAAGAAATTGAATAAAGAAAAAGCTGAGTGGTTACTTGGTTGTTTGTGGTTTTTTCTGTTTTTCAGTGAGTGTTTTTTTGCGTAGCCATATGCCTTCCGCTAAGAACAGCACCGTTGCTATTGCTGTGGGTGAGATTAAGTAGTAAAAGTACAAGTCGGGAAAAACGCCTTGGGTGATAAGTGGGTAAACGATTAAGCCTGCTTCTACTATGAGAATGCCCATAAAAAAGAAGGAATAAAAGATTAGCCTAGGCACAAGCGTTCGGCCAATCCATAGGTGTCCGCTTACGTTTACTTTTTCTTTAACAGCATATTCGCCGTAAACAGTCTTCGACAGCAAACCTAACGCTTCAAGCTTTTGCAGATGCCAATGCGCAACGCTGGGGCTTGTCAAGTTGGTTGCCCGCATGACCTCTCTGGGTCCAACTGATTTGCCCTCTTTAACAACGTAGGCGTACACGTTTAACGTGGTACCTTCCAAGTCTTCAGCGACATTGTTGGTCACGGCTCTGTCCTCGGCGCCACTATTACCTCAAAGTCAGTGTTTCCCCGCTGGAACATTTGATTGTCTGCTAAAATATTGTTGTATAGGTAACCGTTTGGTGTTGTCTCGAATTGGATTTGTTTTACTTGTGTTTTAGTTGAGACAGTGTCGTAGTAGGTTCCGTTAACTGGCCAGTTAGTAACATAGTTTGAAACTGACGCGTACAAATCGAGGCTTCCAGTTTGCAGGGCTGCGATGCCATTAGCTGGTGGTGACTCTGCAGTACTTCTGCTGAATGATTGCGTATGGTTGAATGATATTAGTCTTGATTCATGTGGCGCAAATGTGCTATTGAATCCTTGGCTGCTCCAATCCCATGGGAACCAGAAGACTGTCCCTCCAACCCCCCACGAACCCCAAGTTGGCAAGGAGGTTACTGGTCCAATTGTTGAGTTCATGTTTTTGTATGGCTGTGCATTAAACGTCATCAATTCATTTACGAGCATTTTTGATACTGTAGTCATCGGTTGTTTGTCGTCAACTGTTACTCTTCCTGTAACGTCAACCCAGCCACCGTTAATGTACATCATTGTAACAAGCGGATTTCCTGTTGTGTCATAATACTCTGCGATGGGGACGCCTTCAAACCAGATGCCTGTCTCGCTTGCATTTTCTGGCAACTCTGGAATTGTGCTGCCAATTGTATGATTGGTGCAGAAAGATTCCACTTCATCGGGGTTGAGTGGTCCAGACATTGTGGCTCCTCCCCAACGAGCTTGTGTTATTGCAAACAAGCATGCTGGGTATTCATCTTGTATTTGTGTGCCGTTTATTTCATAGTAACTTTTGGGAATCCAGGTAATGTTTGTCCATTGACCGTCTAGGTAGACTCCGTCAACAATGCCCCCAAAGTGCTTGTAGGATGCAAGACTGCTTGATGACTGAACGCCGAAGTCGTATATGGTGCCGCCTAAAATTGAATCTTGAACGTTAACATCTTGTGCTGCTGCAAAGCTTACTTCGTAAAGTGTAGCGGGGTCGTCTGAGAGGTTGGTTACGTTTAAGATAACATTGTAAGTGACATCTGTTGTTAGGTCTGGATTTTGAGAGTCAACTGTGTTTATGTTTGCGTAGACTATGTCGACACTAAAGTCTGCTTTTAATCCTTCAAGAACCTGCGGAAACGGTTGAACATTCATTGGAACGATAAGCATAGGCGCCGCATAAGCAATGCCCATACCTAACGCTAAAACTGCTACCAAAAGTAATGTTACGGTTTTTTTCATTTTTTCACCTGAACCAGATTATTCTGAAAGCGCTCTTAGCTCTATTCGCCGAACACATCTGTTCGTGTGCCCGAACAGCGCAATCCCCCACTAAAACTAATGATATTCTCTAAATATACTACTTTTTCGCTTAAAAGCCACTTTAAACGGCAAAAAATGCTGCAGCAGAACTAAAAAAATGAAAATGTTGAGGCCTAATAAGACCTTGCAAAGTAAGCTACGTCTTTAGCTTTTTCTCCACACAAGACACAGCCCGATTTAGGCTCTTCCTTCTGGAAGGGTAAGACGCGGATGGTTGCGCCGGTTTCTTCTTTGATTTTTGCTTCACAGTTGGGATTGCCGCACCATGCTGCCTTTATGAATCCACCTTTGCCTTCAACAACCTTCTTGAATTCATCATAACTCTGTACTTCTGTGGTTTTGTCTGCAAGGATCGCTTTGGCTTTAGAGAGCATGCTGTCTTGGATGTCTTGAAGAGTTTTTTCGACGGTGGCTAGGATGTCTTCGTTTTTAACAAACAGTTTCTCTCTGTTGTCGCGTCGCACCATGACTACTTGACCGTTTTTGAGGTCACGTGGTCCAAGCTCGATGCGTAATGGGACGCCTTTGAGTTCCCACTGGTTGAATTTCCAGCCTGGAGTGTATTCTTGGCGGTCATCAAGAATTACGCTTAAGCCTTTGGCTTTGAGGATTTCTTGGATTTCTTTGGTTTTGGCGGCGATTGCTTCTGCGTCTTGACCTTTGAATGGAATTGGAACGATAACAACTTGGGTTGGAGCAACTTTTGGAGGCATGATTAAGCCTTTGTCGTCTCCGTGAACCATAATCATGGCGCCGATTAAGCGTGTGGTAATTCCCCAGCTGGTTTGCCAAACGTAATGGTCTTGTTTGTCTTCGCCGATGTATTTTACGTCAAAGACTTTAGCGAAATGTTGGCCAAGGTTGTGGCTTGTTCCCATTTGTAGGGCTTTGCCGTCAGGCATAATGGATTCAAGTGCGGTGGTGTATAGGGCGCCTGCGAATTTTTCGCTTTCACTCTTAGTGCCAATCAACACTGGAATGGCTAAGGTGTTTTCGATGACGTCCTTGTACATGTTAAGAGCCCACATTACTTCTGCTTCTCCTTCTTCTGCGGTGGCGTGTGCCGTGTGGCCTTCTTGCCATAGGAACTCGCGTGTTCGAAGGAAAAGTTTTGTGGCTTTGGTTTCCCAACGGACAATGTTGCACCATTGATTAATTTTTAGGGGTAGGTCTCGCCAACTGCGTACCCATTTGTTAAACATGTCGTACATGATTGTTTCGCTTGTTGGGCGGACGGCGAGTTTTTCTTCAAGCGGGGTGTCTCCGCCTTGTGTAATCCATGCGACTTCTGGAGTGAACCCTTCAAAATGTTCTGCTTCCTTTTTCAGGAATGCTTCGGGAATGAACATTGGGAAGTAAGTGTTGCGGTGGCCTGTGGCTTTGATTTTTTGGTTGACCACTTCTTGGATTTTTTCCCAAACAGCGTAAGCGTCTGGACGGATAATCATACAGCCCTTTACAGGGGCGTAATCGGCTAGTTCAGCCTTTAGAACTACTTCAACGTACCATTCGCTGAAGTCTACGTTTTTCTTTACAGTTACTCCAGTATCTGACATGGCATTTACTCTTCTTTATCGAGTTTTACGCCGAATCAATATAAAACCGTAACGGGCACAGCAGCAGGAACAATGGGGCAAAAGTGGCAAATGAAAAGATGGGTTTAGTAGTTGTTTCTTGAGAACACGCGAAGTGTTGACTGATTTATCCATGCATCTGGATTCTTGTATTTGACGGCTGGTGCCGAATGTTTTAGGCGTTCAGCTTCTTTTGCTTCGATGCAGTAAACGATTTCAATCATTAATTCGCGGTGACTTTGTTTCTCAGCAACAAAGCCTTCGAAAACTTTCTTAAAGTTCCCGTAATCCATGGTGATTAGTCTTGCCATTTCTTCAGCTAAGATTTTTGGGTAACTTGACTCCAAATATTCTGAGTAAAGCTTGCTTATTAGGTCTTCAAGTCTGACTAATTCTTTAAAGATTTCAACAAGACTACTTTGGTCGATGTTGTTTATTTTGTCGATTTTTCTTGAAAACGCGTAAACTTCGCTTGCAAGAAGTGACACGTTCTTCTTGTCGCTGTCTTCTTCGGGTAAATCTATGGTTTGGAGCATGCTTTGGATGATTTTGGCGTTTTTTATGCTGTCATAAGCAAAGCCAAGAATGAAGCTGCTTTCTGGGTGGTTGATTTTTTTGGCTAAGGTTTCGTAGAGTTTGAAGGCTTGGGTTTCGATGCTGCTGCAGCCTTTTAGGTACTGTGCGCTTTCTTCAATTTTCTCCATGATGGTCGCCAAAACGGTTTTTATCGTGAATAGTAATAAATGTTGTTTATTTTGGCTCAACAAGTATGTTTGTTCTACACATATACAACAAAAAGGATTAACCTAAAAAGGGAAAGAAAAGCTGTTTAAGCTTTCCAAGTGTCTAAAGCCGCTTGCAACTCCTTATGAGTCTTAGCGTACTCTTCAAGTGTCTTACCCTCAAGTGTGGCGTCAACTGCTTGCCGCATAGCTTTAGCGCCTGAAACCGTGCCAAGTGGGTTGCCATGGATGCCGCCGCCAGCCTGAATCACTACGTCATTGCCGAAAGTTTCAAGCAACGCCGGTACAAGTCTTGGATGTAATCCGCCTGAGGCAACAGGCAAAACAGGGTTTATTTCGCCCATTTCTGACTTGCAAGCTTCAATGTTTTCAACCACTTCCGCTTTAGTCTCAGACATTTTACCTACTACTGTGCCCACGTGCAGTTGGTCCACGCCGATGATGCGAGCGACTGTGGCAATCGGTTTCATTGCGATGCCGTGCATTGGATTCTTTGTGAACGCTGCATGACCTGCCCGGTGTGCATGAATAACCAGTTTGAACTCTTGATTTCTCAAGGTTTGCAGGGCTGACCAGCCGCAAGTTAAAATGTCAACCATCACGTATCTGCCACCTTGGTCCTCTACGGCTTGTGCCCGTTCAATCATTGTGTCGGTTTCAGCAGTGATGTTTATCATGTAAACTTTGCGTTCCCCAGTTTCTTTCTCAGCCCGGTCACGGCTTTCTAAAGTTTTGGTTAAACGTGCCTCAAATGGGTTGAACGTTTGGCTGCTCAGGTTCTCGTCATCTTTCACGACGTCGCAGCCGCCATACCAAGCATCATATGCGACTTTGGCGTGGTCAACCGTTTTAAGACCAAGTTTAGGCTTAATTATTGTGCCGACAAGTGGACGTTTTTCTACTTTTAGAAGTTTACGTATTCCCTTTATGCCGTAAGCTGGACCATAAAAGCCGTCAAGAAGTTCTTTTGGAAATTGGATATCCAGAAGCCGCAGGTTTTTTAATGCTTTCAAGCCAAAAACGTTGCCTGCGACGCTGCTTAGGATGTTTGGCATGTTTCCATCTTCGAAAAGTTCGATTGGGTAAGCGATTTTGATGGTGTTTTCTTGAATACTGAAAACGTGGGCTGCGAGTTCTTCAACGTACGGTTTAACGGTGGTAAGTTCAGTCCATGTGCCTACGCTGCTTTCTGCTGCAACTCCGCCTGCAGCTTCTTGCAAGCTTATGCCTTCTGGTTCAACAGAAAATGTGCAGATTAAATCAGTTTCTTTCGGTTTGTAATTTAAATTAACAAAGTCTACATACTTCAAAACGGTCACACTCTTCTTACTTTTAATGAGGTTGCCTTAAAATCTTTAACTATCCCAAAACACAAACAGTAAGGATGATTACTTATGGAGCTTATCGCTGAAGTCCTAAACATTACAACAGGCGGCAACCGAATCGCCATTCTTAGTGAACAAAGCGCAAGCCTTCTTGGAGTGCACAGTTCAGACAGAATACATTTAACCTACGGCGCCCGAGAAGCCATAGCTATTGCCAACATCGCCGCCAATTTTCCCATGAACCGCATTGGACTTTACGAAGAAATCGCCTTAGCTTTAGGCATTAAAGGCGAAGAAAGAGTCACAGTTACACTTGCACCTGTTCCAGAATCCCTAATTAACGTACGCGCCAAACTACGAGGCGACCGACTCCGTGAACAGGATATTAAAACCATCGTTCAAGACGTAGTAGAACGGCACTTAAGCTCAGTAGAAATCGCCGCGTTTTTGACAGCCTTAAAGATTTACGGGTTAAGCCTAAGCGAAGCAGAATCCATGTCAAAAGCGATGATTGAAACAGGAAAATCACTCAATTTTGGTCCCGGACCAATCCTTGACAAACACAGCGTCGGCGGTATCCCCGGCGACAAAACCAGCATGCTTGTCGTGCCCATTGTTGCCGCTGCAGGCTACACCATACCCAAAACCTCTTCACGAGCAATCACTTCACCGGCAGGAACAGCAGACCGCGTCGAAACCCTCTGCCCCGTCAACCTTTCACTTGCAGAAATCAAAGATGTAGTAGCAAAAACTAACGGTTGCCTTGTTTGGGGCGGCGCCTTAGAGTTAGCTCCAGCAGATGACCTTTTCATTCAAGTAGAATACCCACTAGGCATTGACCCCTTGCTTTTGCCTTCAATCCTAAGCAAAAAGGTAGCCATCGGCGCCACTCACGTTGCAATCGACATTCCCACAGGTGTTGGCGCAAAAATCAAGACCCGAACAGAAGCATACACTTTAGCGGCTGATTTTGTTGATTTAGGCAAACGCCTCGGCTTAAACATCCAATGCGCCCTAACTTTTGGTGACCAACCGTTAGGTTGCAGTATGGGTCCCGCGTTAGAGGCAAGAGAAGCCTTGCAAACTTTGAAGGGTGCAGGTTCACCAGACCTACGAGAAAAAGCCGTCAGCCTCGCTGGAATTCTTTTCGAAATGGTTGGAGCCGAAAACGGACGAGCCATAGCAGAAAACATGATTGACTCAGGGAAAGCAGAAGCGAAAATGCGTGAAATCATCGCTGCCCAAGGTGGAGACCCAACCATTCAGCCTGAAGACTTACCAATTGGCAAATTCCATGAGGTTCTGCGTTCAGACCGCGCAGGCAGAGTCTTATGGCTCAGCACTGACGACCTTGTTCGCATAGCTCGTGCAGCTGGGACACCTAAAGAGAAAGGTGCAGGTGTAGTACTTCATGCTAAACTCGGCGAAACAGTGCGCAAAGATGGTGTTTTGCTTGAAATTTTCGCTGACAGAGCCAGCAAACTTGAGTCGGCTTTGGAACTGGCAAAGGAGCTTCAGCCGATTGTGCTTAGCAAGAAACCTGAGGAGAAAATGATTCTTGACCAAGTGCCCGAGAAGGCTACGGTTGAGAAATTTAGTTTAGACAGATAAAAAAGGTAAGATTGGGTTTGCTACAACTTTTTTGCGAGCAAGCCGCCTACAAAGCCGCCGATTGCTGCCATGATGCCTTCGATACCGCCTAAAATCAAAGCAACAATGCTGGTTGCTAAGCCTTCTAATCCTCCGAAGAGTGCGCCGAAGAATCCAAAGTTTATTCCGCCAGCGTAGATTGCGTTAAGGAAAGCTAAGACTGCCAAGATGATGCCTGCCGCGATTGCCGCCAAGAAACCTGCGATTGCACCTTTAATCATGCCCCGAGCGATTAGTCCCGCGACGAATCCGCCGATTAAGCCGCCTGCAATGTGTCCGATGCCTGGGAAAAGCCATGCTAAAGCAAGAATAACTGCGAAACCTACAAAAGCGCCAAATAACGTGTTCCCCAAACAATTCACCAATTTAGGGCTTAAAAATAAAAAGAAGGTATTAAATTTTGTTTTTTACCGAGAGCGTGTGTTACGTACTTTTGGTTCGAGCAGCGTCCAGAGCCATTCTGTGAATTCTTGCAGGTTCTTTGTTTGGATGTGTACGTCGCCTGGTCCGGTGATTTGGGTTACGAAGCCTTCTCCGCCAAGCAAGGTTTCTTTTAAGCCGCCGAATTTTGTTACTTTGTAACTGCAGGTGTCGCTGAAGCCGACAAGGTGGAAGTTGTCAACGATTAAGGTTTGTCCTGGGGCTAAAGTGTGTACGTCTATGGCTCCGAAAGTGTTGATGAATAATGGTCCGTTGCCTGTGGCTTTTAGCATGAATAAGCCTTGTCCAAAGAGTCCTTTGGTGAAGCCTTCCCACTTGACGTCGAGGTTGATGTCTGGGGTGGAGGCGATGTAGGCTGATTTTTGGATGATGTAGCCTTTGCCGGGTGCAACGTCAAGTTTTTCGATGTCGCCTACTGGGGCGGCTACAAATGCGGCTTCTCCGGGTCCTCTTGCAGCTGTGTAATCGTTAACCCAGAATGATTGTCCGCCGATTATGCTTAAGCCTAAACTGCCGAGCAGGCTTTTTTCACGTTTACGTGTGTGAACGTCAATTGTTGGGTCCATGTAGGTCATTGCGCCTGATTCTGCTGTGATTGTTTCGCCTTGTTCTAGGCTGGCGACAAGCAGGGCGTATGATGGTTTGTATTTTACTTCAAACTTCAAGCAAGATACCTCTATTGTGCCTTTACAGTACTAGCTTAAGAATTTATGCATAATAGACTATAGTTACACAAGCTTGTACCAGTTTTTCCTTGCAGTTTTTCCGTGGAGTTGCGTTTTGTTTATTATTGGGAGCTAAAACAGTTACTCCAATAAAACGGCTAATCAACGTTCACAGGAAGGTTTACGGGTTAATGGCTGGCACGGTCGGGACGATTCTTAAAAAAATCTTCAGCATAGCCTTAATCCTAAATGCACTCATAACCATCGGCGGCGTCATGGGCACCTTAAACAGTTACTACCACACGTCTACAGTTGGGCAGCCTTACGCGCCTTTCTGTTTTAACGGCAACCTTTTCTGGGTTATAATAGTGGCTGCTTTGGTGAACATTTTTCCAGCCGCAGCAATAGGCAGAGCCCTCCACACTGGCAGATTCCTGTTCCACCACTATGTCTACGGCTTCCTAGTCATCCTGGTCTCAGGAGTGTTCATCACGTTTTTCACGCCAGTAACCCTGTTCAACCTGTTCCTTGTCGATTCTTCAAACGTTGACGTAACCGCGGGACGCTTCTTCCTACTTGGCGGCTTAGCTTTACTGCTTGATGATTTGCCTGACGTGTCCACACGTACATCTCGGTTTTTGGACTGGGTAAAACTTCAAGCTTACAAAGCAAGAAAAGCCCTCTATGCCATCCAACTAGTCAGTGGCGTTGTAACCCTTTACATGTCAATAGCAATCATCGCCTACACAATCCAAAACCCCGCCCGAGCATTACCAGACGCCTTCTATGTCGGCAGCCTACTAATAACCAGCATAACAGCTTTGGCTTTGGTTAAAAGGAAAGATTGGCTAAAAATCCAATGTTAACTTAGGCGTTCTGGATTTGTTTGGCGATTTGCTGTACTTGGTCTTGAGTTAAACGGTTGCCTGTGCTTCTTGTTATGTGGTTTGGAAGCTGCTGCAGTTTCAGAACCGTAACTGTGGGGTTGCTAATGCTTAAGCTGGCATGCTGATTGGTGAAAACAACTATTCCTTCAACCCAAACCCCCAATCCCCGCAAAGCCCCTGAAGCTTCAATTGTATGTTTGACTTTTTGCGTGTTGCGTTTCACCTGCAAGCTAGGGCTGCCCATTGCACGTTTACCGGGACGCCGCCAATCGTCACCGTTACAGAGGATTCTGCCGCTCCAATTCTTAGTTTCCAAAACAAAAACCCCCGTTGGACCCAAGACAATATGGTCGATGTCGCCGCCTCCACCTTTCAGGTACACCCCGTTTATGAGCGTGTAATCATCATTTAGGTTACCTGCAAGGGTTTTGATAACGTTTTTTTCTCCTTGACTGCCGCCCCTGTAAACTTGATATTTTTGTTGATGGTAACGGAAAGCAACCAGCCAAACCAATGCTGCCGCAAAACCCGCCGCCTCAACCAAGCCAATGCTTTGAGTTTCAAAAGCTACACGGTATCCTGTAACTGCAAAAAGTAAAACAAAAAGCAACAGGCTCATGAGTGCTCTTGAGAGGTATTTTCTTGTTTGACGTGTTAAGTAGTTGCTGGAGCCTTTGAGTTTACGCATTGCCTGCACCGTTACGTGTCAAGTAAGCGTCTGCGCATATTTTACTGTAACTCCGCCTGTTCTTTTTGGAGAACATCCTGTTCCCGTGGGAGAGCTATAAGCCGCACACGCCCCCATGTGGATAGTGAATGGTAATGTCCGCAAAAAATTTGAAAAAGCATTCCAGATTAGTTATTTCGTGTTTAATGTTAACTGCACTTTTGGGCTCCTTTTTGGTGGCTACGGCTGGCGCGCAGGTTGGAGGCGCCACGGTTGGGTATTGGCCGCTGGATGAAGTTCAAGCAAGCGGTTCCAACACCATAACCCCCGACACGGCAAGCGTAAACGCCGGCATCCTTTCGGGTCATCCAGAACCCGAATTGGTAGACGGCAAATTTGACAAAGCATTGAAGTTTGACGGCGCAAACGGCGTCTACATACCAATCAAATTCATTGTTGGCTTCCCGCCGACTCCGCAGCCAATTTACATGCCTGTCTCGCCCAACTTGGACATCCAAAAACAGGTTGCCATTGAAGCTTGGATTAACGTTCCAGCGTTAAGAGACCAACCTTACAACAACATCGTCGTGAAGGCTGACCATCCTGACCAAGCTGCCGAATGGCAAAACACAATCCGCGTCTTAGGCATCTCTCTTCGGGCAGGCACTCCTGAAACTGGCGAAACCTACGAGCAAGGCGCCCTCTCAGGCTACGTTTACACTGACCAAGACGGTTACAACGAAATCGTAACACAACAGCCAGTGCCCCTGAACCAGTGGATACATGTCGAGTTTACCCGAACCGCAACCGGCATGCACCTCTACATAGACGGAGCAGAACAAACCGTAAACGTAATACACGGCGTGCAGAATCCACAAGGTAACATCATCAACGGCACCGAAATCTACCTTGGACACGACTCCTACGCAACCATCGACGACGTCCGCATAACCGACCTTGAGCCGCCCGTGACGGAAGCAGCCTTTGAAATCGGCACAAACCTCATGATAACGGTGATTGTGATTGCAGTGGTATTCGCTGTTGCATGGTTTTTGCGGCGTGCGGTTCAGATTTGGCTGATAAGACCAAAACCGCCAGCATAGGAGGCTAAAAGTTGGGTACTGGGCTGAAAATGGTTGAATTGCTGCTACGGCAGAATCTGCTCAACCAAGGATTGAAAGGCGAACAGAACACACCCCTAATCGTGTCCTACGCTGTTACCAGGGGCTGCAACCTCCGCTGCCTGCACTGCCACGTTAGCGCCAGAGAACCCCTCCCCAACGAACTCAGCCTACCCGAAGCCATGCGCGCCATCGACGAAATGAAAATTTTGGGCACACAGGCGCTTATCATCAGCGGCGGCGAACCCCTAACGCGCAAAGACTTCGTTCTGCAGATTGCCGAATACTGCAACGGAGCAGGCATCATCCCCGCAATGCTCACCAACGGGCTGCTCTTGACGCCTGAGGTGGCAGTGGAGCTCAAAGATGCAGGCATAAAAGCCGTCGGCATACCCATCGATTCGGTGGTTCCTGAAAAGCATGACGAACTGCGAAACTTGAAGGGCACTTTCAAAAAAGCCGTAGAAGCGATTAAGACTTGTATTGAGCTTGATTTGGAAGTGGTCATTACAACAATGGCGCTCAAGGATACGGTGGCTGAGATGCCCGCGCGGGTCGAGTTTCTTGAAAGCCTCGGTGTTGACCAAGTTGCCGTTTACGACTTGGTGCCCGTGGGGCGTGGGCATGACATGATGCAGCAAGCCATGACACAGGAGCAACGAGTTGATTTGATGCGTTACCTGCAAAGCCTCCAAGAACACCGCGAACTCGTCTTCACCATGTCAGGCGGACAACCCCTCTACCCCGAAGTCGCCACCCAAATCCACCGAAGAAACGGCACCAGCCCCAAAGACCTGCTCCTCAAAGAATTCTGGGTACACAACCACGTCGGATGCCACGCAGGCCTCTACTACTTCAGCCTACGCCCCAACGGCGACATCTACCCCTGCACATTCCTACCCGTCACGGTTGGGAACATCAGAAAACAAAGCCT
>JAWRIR010000163.1:0-18133 GCA_040268405.1 Thermoproteota archaeon
CAGCGGATGGAGCAGACTGGCAAGAACACATACGCAACAAAGAACGCCGAAGAGCCATCGGTGAACGCATGAAAGACCCATCCGATCCACTCAAAATCGCTATTGTCCGTGACATGTGGTTAACCGGTTTTGACGCACCCAGCTTAAACACAATGTACCTTGACAAACCCATGAAAGGCCACACTTTGATGCAGGCGATTGCCCGGGTTAACCGTGTTTTTCGCGGCAAAGACGGCGGCTTAATTGTCGACTACATCGGAATAGGTGAAGACCTAAAACAGGCCCTTGCGGAATACACTGAAAGTGACCAACGCGAAACGGGTATACCGCAGCAAGTGGCAGTTAACAAAATGCTTGAAAAGTTTGAGGTCGTCAAAACCTTCTACAACGGCTTTAACTACAAAACGTTTTTCTCCGCACCCAAAGAAAACAAGATGCCCATACTTATCGACGCAATGCAACACGTTTTAGCGCAGGAGAAAGGCAAAGAGCGTTACTTGGAGCAGTCGGGGCTTTTAATTAAAGCGTTTGCCCTTGCGGTTCCGCATCCAGACGCCATTGCAATTAGAGACGATGTAGGCTTTTTCCAAGCAGTAAGAGCAGCCATTGTCAAAACAACTGAAAGTAAATCGCAAAAGCAAATTGAAGACATGGATTTAGCGATTAAACAGATTATCTCTAAAGCTGTTATTTCTGACCGTGTAATTGACATTTTTGCAGCGGCAGGCCTCAATAAACCAAACATCTCCATTTTGTCTGAAGAATTTCTTGACTTTGTCAAAGTGATGCCTCAGAAAAACTTGGCTTTTGAAGCCCTCAAAAAACTGTTAATGGATGAAATCCGCATTAGGCGCAAGAAAAACTTGATTCAAGCAAGAAGCTTTGAAGACCTATTAGACAAATCAATTAAGGCTTATACTAACCGTAGCATCGAAGCCGCCGAAATAGTGCAGCAGCTTATTGAGCTTGCCAAGAAAATGTCTGAAGAGCAGAAGCGTGGTGTTGCGCTTAACTTGTCTGAAGAGGAAGTCGCGTTTTACGATGCCCTTGCTGACAATGTGAGTGCGAAACAGGTTTTAGGGGATGAAACGCTTAAAAAAATGGCAACCGAGCTTGTCACTACTGTTAGACACAATATTAGTGTTGATTGGACGGTTAGGGATGATGTGCAGGCTAAGCTTAGGGTTTTGGTTAAGCGGTTGCTGAAAAAATATGGTTACCCGCCGGATATGCAGGAAACCGCTACAATTACGGTTCTGGACCAAGCAAAGCTGCTATGCAAAGATTGGGCTGAAGTCAAATAATAATCAAGTAATTTGGGTTACGTTTGATCAAACGCACCCATGTTTTCTTTTGCTTTCGACAACAGGTCTCTTAGTTCATTCCAATTATGCGTTACATCTTTAGTGTCGAGATGCCAATGCGGTTCGTCTTGGTTCACTATTTCTTCAATCTCTTTAGCGGTCCAGAAGCCGCCTACTTCACAATAGGTTATGTGAAACCCGTATTCTCTTCTGCTTTTAACATTTGGAATATAGTCAAGAAGTTTGACTGGAACCGTAATATGCGGATACTCGCTGTTCCAATTGCTGCAGTTTATGTTTATTTTTGGGTCTTCTTTGGTGCAGCTTTTTATCTCGACTTTGCCAAGAGACGGTATAAAAAAATCGGCCTTCACCCGTTCTTTTCTCCAATCAATCACTGGAGACGGGTAGAAATGTGGTACTTGCATCCATTGGAGCAGCAAGTCAAAAACTGTTTCTCCGATATGGCCCATAATAAAATTCTTGATTTTGCTTGGGGTAATTTCGCCTTTGGGGGTTATGTGGTTGTATCTAAGCATCTCTTGGTACATTGGATAATTGCAATTAAACCCCTGCTCGTATCGTTGACACCAAAACTCCGTATATAGCCAAATTAGTTGCTTTACGTCTGCCTCTTTTTCTGTAAAGTTATAATAAACCGAGTTTTCAGATGGTTTAACACCTATTTCTCGCAGTTCATTTTCTCCAAACGACCCTAAGCATTCAATATTTGGAAAACTTTTTTGAAATTTTACCGCGCATGGGGGCATTCTACTGCATCTCCTCTATAATCAGTTGTTTGCCTTGAATTTTGACTTTAAGATTTGCTGGCACCTTAAATGGGAATGTGCTGTCAACCATTAAACCGCTTGGAATGTATAGTACGCCTGTTCGGCTTCTTGGTCCAAACGTTAACTTTCCATTTGCTTCACGCATAATATTTCGCCTTTATGTTTAGTAGTCGGGTTACCGCTTTATATAGTATCGGATATTTTATCGGATAGAGTTTAAATCGCCCAAACGCCATAAAATAATGCAGAGGTTAACCCATTGTTAAGTCAAACAGAAATCGAATTTTTGAAAAATCCGGGAAACTTTAATGCAAAATATAGCAAAGCGCTTAGGCACAGGATACGCGGCAAAATCGATGGGCTGCGGGAAACGTTAAGGCTGCTTGAGTGCGCTGGATACATGGTTACGGAAAACTGTAACCCGGTAACAAAATACTGTAACCCTAAACAGAGTTTAAATCGGGTTGCATTTTCAGAACAGGGGTTAAATGTGGTGCGGTCGCCGGGATTTGAACCCGGGATCATTAGCTTGGAAGGCTAAAGTCCTAAACCAGACTAGACGACAACCGCCCAGATTTGCAGACAACAAGATATCCTGAGATTTTAATAAATCTTTCAGAAAACCAAACAATTATTCGTGCAAAAACCCGTTTGTCTTAACCATTACATAACAATTCTCTTTAAGACACGTCACGTACAAGCATTTGGTTGCTTTGAAAAAGAAGACTTACACCATAATTGGAGTATTAGTGCTGGTGCTTTGTTTAGTTAGCTCTATTGTTAATTTTTCAAGCGGCAATTTAGGTCCGAGTCATGGTGGAGATTCTTTTTACTGCTTTGGCAATTTGCGTTTTGCACCTTACATTTACACTGAAACAACCGTAGATATTTCAATGGGTTACACTCCACCCGCTAACACTGTAGTTCTATACTGCGTTTACGCTGTAAAAGATAGCAGTCTCAAAACAATTGACAACTCAATAATGCTGCATGTACCTTTCTCTTCGGAATACCTTATCCAAAAAATATTGACGAACCTGCCAAATGACAATTACACAATGACCATTACTGCCCATTACGCTGATGGAACAGTTCATACACCGTTAAACTCAACATTCACCGTAGATACAACCTTTATTGAACCACAATTAACCATTATTTCCCCAAAAAATCAATCAACCTACCAAGGCAATAAACTGGAAATAACTTACAATGTTAATTCGAAAGTAATTTGGTCTTACTACGCTTTGGACTCAGGAAGCATCCCTCAAATGGAAGATTGGAAATACTTTTCAGGCAACATAACACTTACAGGTTTATCAGAGGGAACCCATAAACTGGCAATTTCTGTAAAAACAGAAGCAAACGAACACAGCACCTACGCAAACTTGATGCAAACAATTGACTTCAACATCAAATAGGTAGGGACACTACTTTCTGGATTTAAAACAGACAAAGAGCACGCAACCAAAAGTTGAAACTGCAGCTAACAGGAACGCTATGTAAGAAGTAGCAGCTATGGTTACATTCCATTGACTAATATCCGGAAATGCCAAGTAGAAACTGATGAAAGCGCCAAGTTCTAAGCAACCCAGAACAAAAAAAACTCGCTGCCGTCAGCAACCTCTTTGCCTTTGAGGAATGAATGCCGCTTAACGAAAACAGGACAACGCCACAAGTCAACAAAAGTAACCCAATTGCTGCTTGAGGTGGAAAGACAAAGACTACAGTTGGATAAGCGTAGAAGCCCCAGAGGATCACTTGAATTAGCCCAATTGCAATCCATGATAGAGCAATTTTTGTTTTTTTAGAAGGAAAAATCATCAACAGAGTTAGGCTTACTATGAAGACAACGATGATTACCCATGAGAGGGCATCAAGATATTGCCACCATATTGGCACTACAACCAAGTTTACTCACACTCAACTGCTTAACAGTATAAATTTTGTGCCCTTTTAAATTTTTAAAAAGAGTTTAGAAAAAATTTAACCGACAAAATAGGAAAGGGGTTTGTTGGTTACTGTTTTTTCCCTATTTTGCCTTTCAAGAAGAGCATTGAGCAGAATGTGGCTATTATTAGCGCGATTATGGCGGTTTCTATAGGGTATTCGGGAATTGTCGGGGTTGGAGTTGGCTCTTGTGCAGATGTTGTTGGGTTGGTTGTTGAGTCTGGAGTGGCTGTTGGCGCTGCAGTTATGGTGCCAGTTACTGAGGCGGTTATAGCGTAATCATATGATTCTGCGGTTAGCCTGTAGCTTGCAATCAATGGTACACGGTTATCAAAGTCAGGATAAAAGACTTCGAATGATTCTGTTGCGCCTGCCGGCATGTCTTCTGGTTCAGGGAAGGTTAAGTCTGTGACGACAACTTTACCTTGTGAGTCATAGAAAGTTGCGTAAATTATTGTATAGGTTGATTCAGAATCGCCGTTGTTTGTTATTTCGCCACTTATGCGTAGCGCACCGCTATTGCTGACGTAGCCAAAGTGTGACTGGATAGTTAATGCTTGTTGAGGGGTTGAAGGCGCTTCTGAATATGTTAAGGCCAGCGTGTAGTGGTCAACTTTTTCTAATTCTGCAGCGTCCTCCATCAACACGACACAAAAGCCTGATTTAGCGTTTGGCGTCAACACATCTAAGTCTGAGTAGCCCCAGTCAGTTACAATAAGGCTGTCACTGCTGTCATAATATGTTGCAGTTATTTTTACAAACCGTACTGTTGTGTCGCCAACGTTTTGTACTTCTCCATAAATGTAGTACGCGGCGTCTGGAGAAAGGTAGCCACTGTCAGAGGTTATTATAACGTTGGATTCAGCGTTAGCAGGTTTAACGCTGGCAATCATTACTACGGTTAAGAGGAAAATGAGGGTGATTGAAGTTATGCAGGATTTTTTTGAGGTCAATTATAAATTTCACCTTTCAAGTAAGCAAGCAGCTTAGCATACAACATAATTTAAAAAAAGTTTTGTTTTAAAGCCTAAAAAATAGTCAAGCAACAAAACGTAACCAAAATCGGGCGATTAATAACAAAAAGAGGCAGTAAAACGGTTTAATCATTACTGCGCACCTGAACTTGTGGTGACGTTTTTCGCATCCGTACGCTTGAACCGAAAAGCATTCACGAAGATGTTTTACTGGCTCACTTTTGCATCACGGACATTTAATCAATTACAATCATTCCTACTTAGCAAGGAAACATGAAACAGATTTTGGGGTTTTTGAGAAATATTAAGCAGCATCGTGCAAACTTCATAAAATGGCAATTCAAAAGTTGCTTCAAACAGGACTTTACAATACGCAGGTACGGTTGCACTACGCGAAAATTCAGTGACAATTTATGGTTTTTTTAAGGGAAGGATATATCTTGGACAACAATTTTATGCTTAAGTCTAAGTCAGAGTGAAAAGTTATGTGTCCAGAAATGCACAAAGTGCCCGGTAACCGCATCAAAGTTCTAACCAAAGACGCAAAACAGATGGTTAACGGACCATACTATTGTCCAAAATGCCGAAAAGAACTCCTGCAGATACTTGGAAACGTAGACAAGAAAGAAGTTTACGCTGTCTGCAAGTGTGGAGTAAATCAACAATTAACTTATGCACCAGTTTTCCAGCCAATCGACTATTACAACAAGTTTCGAGACATCTGGAAAAAACAAACTTACGGCATCATAAAACGTTAAACGAGCGTTTTTTTGCTCAAAAATCCGCTACAGTGCTTTTAGCACTTTTACGCGGCTAAAACATTTTTAGCAAACCCATCTATGCGTGAACGCGCGTAGAGGGCTATTACGATTTCTGCTGCAATAATAATTGACAAGAACGCTGCGAGCATGCGTGTTAAACCCACAAAAGATTCGCCCAAGTCGTAATCGACGTAGCTGCCCACGGAGGCTATCCAGCTCCAAGTGCTGAACTGGCCAGTTTCTAAAAATGCAGCTAAATCGAAAGACATCCATAGGCAGAACCCTACAAGGACAACTGACAAGGCTGTGCCAATTATTGTTAGGTTTACCCAGTCCCTGCTCAGCTTTGAACTGCAAGAAATCTTGGTTTCCGAACCTTGTTGAGTTAAAGTGCAATTGACAACTTTTTTGGCGCTTTGCGGCGAGATACCCCAAAGTGACCCCTGCTTAACCACTAACCCTGAAGGCGAATTTTCAGAGAGAACTTTGCAGCCTTTTTGTTCAAAATGTAGTTTCAAATCTTCGTAAACAGAAGCTATTGGCATGTTAACGGTTTGCTCAACCACCAAGACAAGGGCACCCAACTTTACTTTGTATCGTTACAGGTTATTGTGGTTTTTTGTCTGACTTATACAGCCGCTTCTCATATTGTGGACGTGAACCGCCTAAACCACGGATTGGTTTGCCTTCTTGGCGTTGGCGTTCAAGATTTTTAATTCTCGCATACAGTTTGGAGACTTTAGTTTTTGAAGGTGGTTTACGTGCCCGATGTACTGGAACGGGCGTGAAGGGTTGGGTGATTTCAAGTTTTTTGCGTTTAGATTTTTGGATTGGTACGTCGCGAACTTTTTTGAACCAAACGTTGCCTTCTTTAAAGTTTACTTGTTCTACTTCCCAACCTGCTTCAATCCAAGCTTTGCTTTGAGCGTTTGTGCCTAAATTGCCCCACCATAAAGGGTCACGGTAAGCTGACATTGGCAGGTTGGTACCGATTAAACCGTCAATTCTTGCAAAAGAAAGTTTAACCATGCTGGTGAAGGCACCGCGGAATTTGAGGTGATTAGTTAACCCTGCATATTTGGAGCGGGAAATGGGTGCGACGATTCGGCTGGCACAGTGAAGGCACAGCATGGCGTTTGGGTCGCCAGTAGCTACATCTGGAGTCATGCAGTCTCGGCAGAAAAGTTTTTTGCAGCGTTGACACTGCCGCATGTAAGTGGTTCGCATTACTCTGCCGCAGATTCCACATTCTTCCTTCAACTGTAAGACACCTTTAGCAGGAAAAAGAAACTGTTAGAAAATCGGTTAAATTGAGATATTAATTTTTAGTCTTAAATGTCTGCTTTTGGCGGGGTTTGGTTGTTGTTTCTTTTTAGGATGAACATGTTGATTGTGACTTTGATTTCCGCGATTATTAGGTTAAGAAGCTTGCGTGCCTGTTTGTCGATTGTCAGGAGTAATGCGAGGTATATGCCTAAGCCGATGGCGGTTTTAGCGATAGTCAACATCAAGGTTGATGGATTGGGTAATACGTAAAGCGCCAACGCCATAACTACTGAGGCTAAAACGTATTTTGCAATGCTTCTCCACGCTACCGGCAGCCGGACTGAGTTGTGCATGAACAGGTACAAGCCAGTAAATGTGGAAATGTGGACGCCAATGTTTACGGCTATAACGTAAACTACTGATTCGACGGGTCCCGCTGGAATCTGAGTTAAAACAAGGTAAACAAGCGGAAGTGAAATTGCTGCTTGTATAAAGGATAAAGAGAATACTTTGAAGATCTTTGTTTTTGGAAGCTTACGAAGCGGTATTTTGCCATCTGCATCAAAGTTTTCAGCACCCATTAAGCAGTTGCTGTAGAAAGTTGATGTCATTACGATGAGAGTGTCGAGTGTGAGCATGATTAGGGCTGGCCAAGCTACACTGTACTGGGCGTTTAGTACGGTTAAAAATGAGGTGGACATCACCATGTTTAGGGCAGCTAGTGGGATAGCAAACATCATTACGGTCTTAAAAGAACTGCCAACATGCTCATCACCAACGCTGTTGCTTAACAGTTTAGGGTACAACGCAAATGCCAGTGAAGAGGCATAGGTGATAATGTTTGTAAAAGTCCATGCTGCTTGGTAGTAAGCGCGGGTTTCAGCGCCTCCAAAATAATACAAAAGAACAAGCGCAAACGCTAATAGTTGTGTTCCAGCAGTGTTGTAAGCAATTAATGTTGAGCCTTTAACCCATTCCCGCAAGTAATCCCAACGGATTTTTTGTTTAAACTCGTTACGGAAAAGCTGTACATAATAGAAGACCTGTACTAGTAAGGAAATGGTTAAGCTTAAAGCGGCACCTAAAAACAGTTGTCCTAACCCAAGGATGATACCGAAGGCTAAAGCAACTTTTACAACTTCAGATATCAGTAAACCGTACCCGATTGCTTGAGGACGATAAGAACGCAGACAAGCTTCAAGGTTGTTTACTAACGCTATATCCAAAATGTACAGGGCAGCAATGTAGTAAATTGGCAAGTAAGCCTGCGTTCCAATCGCTTGAGAAATAAGCGTTACAACTGGAAAATAAATTACTATAGAACCTAAAGCAATCACAAGATTTGCAATCGTGCTTGTCTTAACTGATCCTTCTTTGCCTCTTGCAACGAAACGGGTTGCCCAGAATGGAATAAACGTGCTAAAAATCAAGAAGTATGCTGTGTAGTCGAAAATGTTTGTCCATGTACCATACTGGTCAGTGGTCATAGTTCGAGTTATCAGCAGTGTGTAGGCTAAGCCAGTTATGACGCTTAGAATCTGGGCTGTAAATATAATGAAGCCGGAATATTGAAGTCGTAGCTGCTTTTTATCCACCTTAATCATGCGTTCCTTTCAAGAGCTTGCTTTGAAGTTGTCTGCCGTTGGATTAACTGGTATAATTATAGTGGTTGCAGTTAGGTTACAGATATACTATTTCCCAAAACAAGACCTAAAACGCCTAAAAATAGAAAAATCAGTTAAAAAAGATGAAGAAAAGGGCAGGGTTTAGCCTTTAACAACTGATAGGGGCACAAGCCGCGCCACTTTAGTAGCTATACCAACTTGGTCACTAACGTCAGCTACCACGTCAACATTCTTGTATGCTGGGTCAGCTTCTTCAGCTAGCACCATTGGGCTTGCTGCACGTACAACTATACCGCGTTTTTCAAGGCTTGTTTTGATTTCTCCGCCCCAGTACTTGCGTTTAGCAGCGGAACGGCTCATCATGCGTCCAGCACCGTGAGCGGTTGAGCCGAAAGTTAATTCCATGGCTTTTTGGCTGCCAACTAAAACCCAAGAGCTTGTTCCCATGCTGCCCGGGATTAGTACGGGTTGTCCTTCGCTTCGGTAGGCTGCTGGCACGTCGGGGTGTCCAGGCGGGAAAGCACGTGTGGCGCCTTTGCGGTGAACCCAAACCTTCTTTGTGACGCCGTCGTCAACCTGATGGTTTTCGATTTTTGCGATGTTGTGTGCAACGTCGTAAACGAGTTTTAAGCCAAGTTTTTCTGCGTCTTGCTTGAGTACTTGCTGGAAGCTTTGGCGTACCCAATGCATGATTGCTTGACGATTTACGAAAGCATAGTTTACGGCGCAAGCCATGGCTTGGTAATAGTTGTGAGCTTCAAGACTGGTTCCTGGTGCGCAGGCTAATTCTCGGTCTGGAACAGCGATTTTGTATTTTTGTACCGCGTGCTCCATGACGCGCAGGTAGTCTGAGCAGACTTGGTGTCCAAAGCCTCTGGAGCCACAGTGAATCATAACGGTTACTTGACCTTCATGTGTTATGCCGAAGGCTTTGGCGGTTTTTGGGTTTAGGATTTTATCGACTTTTTGAATTTCAAGAAAATGGTTTCCTGAACCTAAAGTGCCGATTTGTGTTAAGCCACGGTTTTTGGCGGTTTGGGAGACCATGTCTGGGTTAGCGTTTGCCATGCAGCCTTGTTCTTCACAGTGCTCTGCGTCTTCTTTCCAGCCTAAACCACGTTCAATCATGTAGTTTACGCCGTCAACGCTTAAGCGGTCTAACTCGCTGTTGCTGATTGTGAAGTCTTTTCTGCGGCTGCCTAATCCTGAGGGAACATTTCGGAAAATGGTTTCTGCCAAAGCGGGAAGGTGTGGTCTTATGTCTTCTTCGGAGAGGTTTGACGCTAAAAGCCTAACTCCGCAGTTTATGTCGTATCCGACGCCGCCGGGGCTGATGACGCCTTCATTGTAGTCTGTTGCTGCTACGCCTCCAATTGGGAACCCGTAGCCTTCATGTCCATCCGGCAAGGTAATTGCGTGTTTGTATATGCCGGGGAGTTGTGCAACGTTGGCGCATTGCCAGAGTGTTCGGTCTGTCTTCATTTTTTCCAGTAACGATTGGTTTGCAAAAATCATGCCTGGAACGTTCATTGCCTGCTTGTATTTTGGAATCTTCCAAATGTAATCTGTAACTTTTTCCAGAGGTACATGCTCTGGTGCTGGTCGTCCGTCATCTTCGCCCAAAAATCTCACCAGCTACACAAAAAAGAAGGAGATATTATAAAATGTTTAGGAGACTTGTTTTGCTTGGGCTTTCTTGACGTATTCCACGAAACCGCAGATACTGTTTTGAATTGCAGTCATATCGTAAACTTTGTGACCCTTTAAGAAGTTTGAAAGCTGATTCATGACTGGGTCTTCATTGAGAACACGTTCGGTAATTTGGTCAAACGTTTGGTCTTGTTTTACAGCGTCCTGAATTATGCTGTCCCACATCAACAGTTGCGCTTTATGGCCTCGTAATCGTCGTACGGCATCGTCTGCTTTTCCAAAGTGGCTGTAATACAGCACTGATGGCTTGTAGTTGATTAGTTTGTCAAGTGATGCAAGGGTGGATTCAAGATAGAACGGTGGAGGTGTGGTTGGTGATACTTGGTTGAATTCTGGAAAATATGTTCCTGCAGCGTCTCCAGGGAATACTCCGTTGTTGAAGCTTTCATGGAAACTGAGGTTGTGTGAAGCGTGACCGAGAGTTTCAAAAATTGTCAGTTTGCCGTCGTCCCCAAGGTCTATTGTGCCTTCAGTTATTGATTCTATCCGGTCTTTGGGAACGGGTTCGGGTTTTCCAAATATTTCAGCTACGAAGCCAAGAACGGATTGTGAGGATGGCCAAAGTTTTTCTGGGTCAATCATGTGTGGCATGCCTCTTGGGTGAACAAGGACTTTGGCGTTTGGTAAGTGTTTAAGAAGTGTTCCTGCGCCGCCGCCGTGATCAAGGTGAATGTGAGTTACTGCAACGGTGTCGACATCTTCAGGATTTATTTTCAGTTCCGCTAAGCCACAAAGCAGGTTGGGCACCGATTTTGTTGGCCCTGATTCGATAAGCATGGTTTTTTTGGCGGTTTTTATCACGTAACTTGCGATGAAGTTTTTGTAGCCGCCTGTTTCAAGGTCAATTAGGTAAAGGTTTTTTCCGATTTGTTTAGTGTGCAAGCTTTAACCCTTCCGTAGCGTTGAGTGAGAGGGATTATGCATAAAGGTTTCCATAAAATATGCCAAGTTACACAATAAATTTAATTATTAAGTCTACTTCAAAGAAGAGCAGCCACCGGAGAGAGATTAAAGTGAAAGCGATTATCTTTGGAGCGCCAGGCGCAGGTAAAGGCACTTACTCAACTAGGCTTAAAGCCAAGCTTGGTGTCGAAGTTATTGCCATGGGAGATATCTTCCGTGCGCAGGTAAAAGAAAACTCTGAGTTAGGTAAAAAAGTTAGAAGTTTTGTGGAAAAAGGCGCTTTAGTCCCAGACGAAACAGTTATTGAAGTTCTAAAAGCTCATTTAGCCAAAATCCCCGCGGACACTGGCGTTATTTTGGATGGTTTCCCACGTACTTTGGAACAAGCAAAAGCGCTTGAAGCAATTTTTAAACTCGACGTCATCTTGCTGCTTGACGTGCCTGACTGGATAATAGTTGAACGGCTCACTTCACGGCGAGTATGCAAGAACTGCGGCACAATCTACAACGTTAGGTTCCTTAAACCTAAAGTTGAAGGTAAATGTGACAAATGCGGCGGCGAACTATACCAACGTTCAGACGATAACGAGGAAGTTATCAAGCACAGGTTCAAAGTTTACGAAGAACAAACCAGCCCACTGCTTGGTTACTACAAAGAAAAGAAAGTGCCAATCATCACTTCAGTGACGAGGGCTGTTGACACGCCTCCAGAACCTCTTGTCGAGGAAATGCTGGAAGAGTTAAAAAAGCTAAATTTAGCTTAAATGTCCAAAATAAACTCTAAAACCGCTTTTCCTTCTTTCTCGTGTATAACTACCATCAAATGGTAAGTTACTGCTTTAACAGCCACTTTTTGTGGATGCTTTTTAGGGTTAAACTTTTCGCCCCAAACATGAGCTGTAATTTTAAAGGCGTCAGCTGTTTCAGTCCATTCTGTAATTTGGAATTTTGAGTACATCATACCTTTGGTTTCAGAATTCACCAGCAATGCTTCAAGCCAATTGTAGAGCAACGCGTACTGGTCTTCCGCCTCCACTGTTATGACTTCTTCAACTTTCTCGGCGACCTTCGACGTTTTAGTGATAGTTTCAAACATGGCTAAAGCAGCGTTCTCGTAGGCTTCCTGCATAGAAGCGCCAAACGCTCTAACGTAAACGTCTGCAGTGTGCTCTAAAAACTCGAATTTTCCCTCAAACTGTTTTCCGCTCATTCAAAATTCACACGCCGTAGTATTGACGTTTCACTTCTAAAAACGCTTTCCCCAAAAACAAAAAAGAAAGAACTGTTTTACAGTTTCTCCAAAGCAAAAAAGTCTTGAACCGCAGATTTGATGAGTTTTGTGCAGACTTTTTCAAAAACGCCTTCCTGCTTAGCTTTTGCCATTCCTTCAGGAGTTGACAAGTCACACCCCGTCAAGTTGCGGCACATGACGCTTCCATTCTGCTGCTCGAACAGTTTTAAGAGGGTTTGGGTTTTTTGGTAGGCGTCTGCTTTCTTTTCTTGGTCAATTTCGTTTGAACCGTACTTTAAGCCTACAGCCATTATTGCCCCTGTTAAGGCGCCGCAAACGTTACCGCTTCGTCCCATGCCGCCGCCAAAGCCAGTAGCAATTTTAGGGATAACCGAGTTTTTATCCTGCGGATTCATGTGTTCATAAAGGGTTAAGAGGACTGCTTGGCTGCAGTTGTAACCGTCGATGTGGCGTTTAGCAGCTTTTTCGCTGAGAGCTTCAATGGACATAAAGGGTACCTCAGAAGTGTTTTGAGATTTTTTGTATTGCTGCTGCAGCGAGTTTTGCAGAGTTCTCAAGGTCTTTTAGGTTTAGCACTCCAGCGGCGCTGTGAATGTAACGTGTGGGGATTGAGATGGTTCCGCTTGGGATACCTTGGCGTGTTAACGATATTCTTGCTGCGTCAGTGCTGCCCATTAAGCCTGATTCAAGCTGTACAGGGATTTTTTCTTCTTCAGCTGTGTCTAAAAGCCAACGCAACACCTTTGGATGAGTGATTAACCCTGAGTCGTACACGGTTAATGCTGGACCTTTGCCTGTTTTTACGCTTGTATCATACTCGCGGACGCCAGGAACGTCACCTGCAACAGTTACGTCTAATGCTAAAGCAAGGTCAGGGTCAACACCGAAAGCTGCTGTACCTGCACCACGCAAGCCGACTTCTTCTTGAACAGTTCCAACAGCACAAATGGTGCAGTCGGTTTGTCCTAAAAGTTTAAGGGTTTCAACCATGGCTAAGCAGCCAGCTCGGTTGTCGAAGGCTTTGCCCATAACCAAATTATCGTTTAAGGGGATGTATTTTACGTCAAAAGCAACGGGGTTACCTACTGATATGCCCATTTTTGTTGCGGCTTCACGGTTTTCAGCGCCGACGTCAATGAATAAGTCGTCGTATGCTAAGATTTTTTTGCGTTCTTCTTCTTTTTGGATGTGTGGCGGTTTTGAGCCGATTATGCCGGGGTAGGCGCCTTTTTTGGTGTAAACAGCTACTTTTTGGGCGAGTAGTATGCGGTCGTCTATGCCGCCCATTTTGGAAAACTGTAGAAAGCCTTCTTTTGTTATTGTTTTTACGATTAAGCCGATTTCGTCCATGTGGGCTGCAAGCATGATTTTTGGTGCGCCCGGTTTGCCTTTCTTTACGGCGATAACGTTTTCGAGCCTGTCAACGGTTATTTCGTCAACAAGGGGCTTCATTAGTTCAATCATTAATTCTCGAACAGGGGTTTCGTTGCCTGTTACTCCGCAGGCGTTTGATAGTTTCTCTAAATTCTGGTTTAATGACAAGTAACTGTGCCTTCTGTGCTGTTTGTATAGGGTTTACTCTAAAGTGAATAGTTTATTAAACAATTATGGTGCAGGCAACAATAAAGAAAAAAGACAAGGGCGTTTTGCCGGTTGGTTTTTAGGAAGAGTATTGTGGTTGTGAACTGTAGCTTCTATGTTTAGTGCTGGTGTAGTAATCAACAAGCAGCACGATTCCTTGTATCAGCAGGAACAAGCCAATAATGTAGCCTACAAGCTCCGGAACAATGAACAATACAACCCCAAAAATAATGCATATCACAGCTAAAACAGGGGTAGACACGCTTATTCCAACTTTCTTTAATCCTTTATCAACAACATCAGTCAAAATTTTAGCCTCCAATCTGAACCAGAGGTAAAAGGCAAATTAAAAAATTATTGGATAACAAAATGAGGCTTCATTTTTAAAACTGCAATGTTGACTTAAGCCTTTTAGGATACAACAAGAGGTCAAACGCGTCTAAAATGTTTTTGACACAAACATCTGCAGAAGTTAACGCGGCAACTGCACAACCTTCATCACCCACAACGGCAACACCCAACCGTGACACCTTGAGCATTTTTGCGTCATTAACGCCGTTGCCAAACGCAGCCACTTTTTCAACACCCAACTGCTTGACAAAATCCTCTTTCTGTTGGTCCAAGTCTGGTCCAGCAACTTTTTGAATCTTGCATGGTAAACCCGTTAGCTGGTCTTTTGCTGTGCCCATTGCGTCGGCAGTTAAAATGATGATTTCTAAATTTTTGCTTGCAGCTTCCAAACGCTCTTTTACGCCCTGCAATAATGTACCGTCAAGGGTAAGGGTGCCAGTGTAATCTGTAACCAAATAGTCCAGTTTGACTTTGCCAAATCCAGGTATGTCTAATTCAATCAATGCATTGAGCCTCTGCAACAAATGCTGCGGCACCGCTTTTTTCATTTACGCTGCCGTAGGGCTTTTCTGGTTATTGGAAGATAGACAATTCTTAAATTGTTAAAGTGTATTCCAAAACAGGTTAGGTGCAAAATATGGCGCAACCAAGTTTCAAAACAGTTTTCGTTTTCCTTGACACTGATAAATATTGCAGTCCATTCGACATGCTAGTAGCAGTGGACTGTTTCCCAGACTCCATGATTTTCAAATACGAAAATGTCACAAGCGAAGATGCTCCAAAGATTGTCTTTGACTTACTATTCCCAAGAGGACCACTCGGTGCAGCACACACAAAAGTCTTCATCAACGGCAGCAACTTTGAAGAAGTAGAAAAAGTAGTTGCAGCCACCCAGAAAGCCATGAAGTCAGCCCCATGGGGAAACAGCATCATCGTTGACCCAAGAGGCGGATACTCTACAGCCGCAGCAGCAGTAGCAAAAACCTTCGGCGAGTCAATGGCAAAAGGATTAGGCAGCCTTGAAGGCAAAAAAGTAACAGTCCTCGCAGGCACTGGCCCAGTCGGCCAAACAGCTGCACGCATTTACGCTGCAGAAAAAGCAGACGTAACAATCACCAGCCGCAGCTTAGCCAAAGGTCAAGTTGTTGCTGACAAAATCAACGCTGAAGTCGGCGCACAACTAGTCAAAGTCGTCGAAGTAAGCAAGCCAGAACAAACAGCTGCAGCAGTTAAAGACGCAGAAATTATCTTGTCAGCAGGCGCAGGTGGAATCCAGCTTCTCTCCAAAGCAGACATTGATGCTGCAACAAAATGTAAAATCATCGGAGACATCAACGCAATCAAACCACTCGGTGTTGAAGGTTTAGGTCCAAACGATGACGGTATCGAATTAAAACCAGGCGTTTTCGGAATCGGCGCTTTAGCTATCGGTAAACTGAAAATCAAGACTGAAACAGAAATGATTAACCGTGCAACCGCAGCAAAAGACGGACTCTTTGACTACTCAATAGCTTACACAATCGCTAAAGAAGCAATTCTGAAGAAACTCGCAAAAGCAGCTGCAAAATAAGCAGCTTTTCAACCTTTTTTACTTATTTAAGAATTAAATTTATTTATCATAAGTTACTTACTGGCGCTCATAATCCTTGAATTTCAAGAGTCAATAATAGAAGGATTTTGAGCAAAATGAGCCTAAACGCAACAGCCACACCTATAACATCCAATTCTACAGGTTTTCTAAGCGACGCAATACAGCATACCCTAAACATTAGCCCTTCAAACGCTGAAATCCTAGTTTCCTTAATCATACTAGGCATTGTGGGTCTTGTCGGCTGGACCTCCTACGCTATTATTAGCAGATATGTTTGCAGCTTGACTAAAAGAACCGCCACAACCTTAGACGATAACATTGTGGCGTCGGTTAAAGTAATCATTATAATTATGATTGTAGTTTTGGGCATAGAGTACTCATTATCGCCGCTGTCTTTCCTTCAACCGTACAACGGCTATTTGAACGGCATATTCCTGGTTACACAGATTCTGCTTTCAGCATACGCAGTTTCTAGAATATCAAACGTTGTTACTGACTGGTTTGCAGGCAGAACAACCACTTTATCAAATGGAAAAAGCAGCAATCACATAGTTTTCATCTTAAAGAAAGTCATTACGATAGCCATTTTCATAATCGCATTTGTAATAATCCTAAACTCACTTAACCTCCAAGGCGCATTAGAAACCACGCTCGTCGGTTTCGGAGTTGGCGGTATAGCCGTAGCATTTGCACTTCAAAGCACCTTAAGCGACGTCTTTAGCGCATTCTCACTATACTTTGACCACCCATTTGAAATCGGAGACTTCATCGTAGTAGGCGAGTATAGCGGAACAGTCAAAAGCATCGGCATGAGAGCAACCAGAATCCAACTCCTGCAAGGTGAAGAACTGGTTGTCTCAAACAAGGAATTAACGTCAGCAAGCATCCGGAACTTTAGAAAACTGGAAACAAGACGCATAACCTTCAACATGGGCGTAACTTACGATACACCTTCTGAAAAACTCAAGAAAATCCCCACAATCATCGGTGACATCATCAAAAACACTGAAAACGCAAAACTGGATAGAGTTCACTTTACAGAATACGGAGATTTCAGCCTAAAATTCCTTGTAGTCTACTATGTCCAATCAGCTGACTGGGGCGTCTACTTGGTTACTCAAGAAAAAATTAATTTCGCCATAAAAGAAGCGTTCGAAAAGGAAGGCATAGAAATAGCGTTCCCAACAAACGTAACCTACCTCAAAAAGTAGGTTCACTCTTTTTTAGTTTCTATTTTTGATGCCTGCTTAATTATTGGAAAATAAAAAAAGAAAATTAGGTTTCATTGAGGGTTACATGGAATGTTGTTGGTCCACCCGGCGGGAACAGGAAAAATACTGTGTAGCTTTTTTGTGTCGTGTCTCCGAACGTTGCAGTGTATGGTGAACCGGTCATCAAGGTGAAGTCGGCGCTTTTTATGTTACTTATAATTGGATACACATCTGCTGATTTGCAGGTGTTGCTGTCTCCTTCATCCCAGTAGCCATCGTAAACGTAGATTTCGGTATACGCGCTTGCACCGGGCATTTTTGTTGCATTGATTGTTAGCTGCATTTGCTGGTTTGCGGCAACAGTGAAAGGCACATACACCATTGGCACTGAAGTGTTAAGGAATCTTAGGCAACTGCTTGAACCATTTACGGTTAAATCAAGGTCTCCTGTAGGTGACTGAGGGGTTGCACCGGGGGCTAAATAGCAATAAGCCGCTGCGCCAGCCACAGCACAAATAATAATTATTACAGTTGTTATGGCAATTAATTTGTTGTTCATACTCTATCTTGTCCAGATTTTTTGTGCAACAATTGCAGCAATCGCTATAAAATATTATCGCAAAAATGGTGACAGAGAACAGTTTAACACATGCGAGCAACTTTTCGATTCACATTATGAAAGGCTCTAATGCAGGCGCCGTCATATTTGGCGTCTATTATGCTCAGATTAGAGGTTCTATGCATAAACCTATAGGGAATGGGTCAAAAACGTTTTTTCCACAGTTAAGTGTATTTTAGAAAAATATTAATCATAAAAACCACTAAAGTAGGTGAGAGGGAAACATTTTGACAGAGAAACCAGC
>JAWRIR010000164.1:0-12372 GCA_040268405.1 Thermoproteota archaeon
TCCATTAATTTGAAAATTGGTCATTTTTGGTTTTGAACAGGTAAACCCACAACACAAGCCCGATTACAGTGGCAGAAATCATTGGAACTGCAATTTGAGACAAAATCCCAACAGCCACTTCCAACGGTTGCACCAGCACCAGAATAAGCCCCATCGCAGCGGACTCCAAAACAAAACCAAGCAAAGCAGCCTTTAACAGGTAAGCTTTCCCTGAAAGTTTCATCCATACTAACCCGCTGACTAAGCCTATGGCAATGGTTGAAATTGTGCATGGCAATGCTGTGGCGCCGCCTACAATGTAACGGTGCAGACCGCCAATAACGCCGGCAATCAAACCTGAAACTGGACCGCCAGCAACACCCGCAATCATCACCGCAAGTTCTCTAACGCTGATTATTGTTCCGTCGGAGAGTTTGGTGCCCATTAAGGTGGCAAATACGGCAAGCAAACCAAGCAGTAAACCGATAGCGACTTTGGAAATCCCAGATTTAGCAGGGTTTTTGAAGGGTTTGGCACGTAGGCAAATTAGGGTTACTATGATGATTAGGGATGCTGTACTTAGGAGGGCAACTGTACTTGTTAAAGCTGAAAGGTCAACCATAGTTCTGGCGACTCCATCAGTTTAGGGCATGAACTATTACTAGTCGCCATTCGGTGTTGTAGAGGCCAATTGTTGTCCAATACGCTTCCTTGTTAACGATTTTGCCTGACGCGTCGGATAGGTCTTTGTCGTAGTAGCTGTATGTTCCGTAGCCTGTGTGTTGTTCTGCAACTTGGCGGGTGAATGCTTGGACTTCTGGGTAATCTGTGTAGATTGGGTCAGTTAACAGGTTTCTGTCTTGCTGCGCTGGGTCTGGGTCATAAATGAGGGTTCCGTTTAGCTGCATTGACCACATTGAATAAAGCCCGTCCGCGATTGCTGGAGTAACGTATTTTTCAATTAAGGCTCTTGGTTGAATTACAAGACTTAAACTGCCAATAAACTGGTTGTCAGCATCAAAAATCGGGCCAACCATAACTACGCCGGGAAAGCCTTCAACCAGCGGTATCATGTCACTCATTCCTGCCCGCATTGTCTGGTGCATGTAGAGGTTTTGTTCTTGGTCGCTGATGTCTTCGCCCTCGATGCTTGCGTAACTTGAGGGTTCAACAGCCAACAAAATGTCATGTGCATCTGCGGTTGCAGCGTTAACAATCAAAGAGTTGTTTGCTACTGCATTTGAGAGGATTTCTCTTGCTTGGGTGCCAGTTAAACCTGTAGAGGAAAGTTGTATGCATGCATCAAGCAGCACTTGGTCAAGAGTTTGTAGTTCACCTTTTATTTGGGATTGGACTTGGGCAAGCCTGTTTTTCATTTCAAACTGAGTGGTTGCTTCGTCTTTTTGCTTGCTTAAGTCAAGGTTTAACGTGTACTGGTAAATGTTTACGGCAGTCGTTATGATTAGGGCGGTAGCCAAGATTATTGCTAAGAGTTTTACTGTTTTCATTTTAGTCACCAAGATAATCGTTTATTGTATAAACCGCTTGTACGGTTACAGTTGAGTTTTGTTTTAGGACAAATTCGCTTAAACCCACATGCGAAGCAGTGTCCGCCCAATCGTAGGTGTAGCCGAGGCGCGTCCATGGGTACCGTTCAGGATAATACGAGTAAACAATGTTACCGTTAAACCAGTCCTTATACTCGGAGGTAGTGGAAGAAGGGAAATCAAGTTGTGCGGTGTTGTCGGTGACTTCACTGTCAGGCGTTGGCCTAAACAGCGATTGAGGTGAAACCCACATTTCAACAAAATAAGTGCTGCTGCTGTTTGGCGGCAAACCTAAAAGCTGCAGGGTTCTAAGGGTAAAATTAGCATCCGAACCCACGTTACTTTGGAAGAAATTTTGAATTTCAGGCACAACAGTAACCCATGTTTCACCCCAAGAAGTTGTAACCTCTTCGCCGACGGGGTAACTGGATGCGTACTTGGTCAAAGTAACCACAAGCACGCTTTTGTTGCCAGCCTCACCAGACCAAACCAAATCAGAGTTTGACTCTACAATTGGGGTGAGATTGTTGCTAATTTCAACGGGTTTTGCAATCATGGCGTCTTCGATGGCGTTTTGGTACATTTGCTGAAGCGTTAATTTAGGCGAAAATGAAGTTTCAATTGCCCCGTAAGCCTGATAGACGCCAGCGCAAACGATTATTCCTAAAATAAAAACTGCTGCTAACATCTGGCGGGTGGGGGTTTTGGGTTTACTCGTAAAGCATCAACACTTATGGAGTATTAATGTTCACTATTTAAAAATTAGAGCTTCAAAAATCAGGTTTACAACTAAACATTAATCAATAAATCTGGCAAAGCTTCCCCTCCCGCAACAGAAAATCCTTGCACGTTAGCAATTAAGCAAGTTGTTTTTAGATTTTCTAGTTTTATGTGTGAACAATCTTTTTCTTAAGTTTAAGGATTATTGGCGGAACAAATGGGTTAATCAGTCGCCGCCAACCATACGAAATGTCTGCAGGCATTTTATCCCAAGTGTTTTTCCAATTTTTTTCGCTTCGTAAAAATTCATCAAAGTTACGGATAACACCGTCCTTAACACCTACCCCTACAATCGAGTGAGGGAAATCTTCTTCGCCCACAGAATCAACAAAACTTGAAGTAAAAACATTGAGCAAGCTTTTGAATGCTTCAGGTGTAAAACGCCAATAATCAGATGGATAATCATGTATTGGAAAGTTCATTAAAGAACTCATTATAAGGGTTCCATTTGGTTTTAGTACGCGATGAATTTCTTCAATTGCTTTAAATGGAAACTCTATGTGCTCAAGCGTTTCCATTAAAATAACAGTGCCAACTGAGGATGAGGGCAGCGTTATATTGTGAATATTAATAATCACATCAACACCGGGGCCATGCCGCATATCTGCACCAACATATTTTTTCCCAGGAAAAAAGGGTCTTAGATCTGCAAGAACTTCTTGACCTGGAACTTTAAAGGAACCAAATTCGTAAACTGGTTCATCCAGGGTTAAAGTTTCTGCACATATTTTTACAAACTGTCTAATTACTTCACGCATAACAATTTCGCCTGTTACTATGAGTAAAACTTCGAAACATTACAAGTCACGATAAATTTTTAGCAAAAATACAAAGACTGAATTCTCAGACACTAAAGCATCTGGCAAAGATGCCCATCTTTTAACAAATAATCCTTGACTGTAGGCAATTTATCATACAAATCCGTTGAAGTCATCAGCACAGCCACCTTACGAGTCGCACTTATTTTGCTGAGTAAATCAATCATTAACGCTGAATTTTCATCATCCAAACTTGACGTGGGTTCATCAGCCAACAATATGGCAGGTTCATTAACCAAAGCACGAATAACCGCAACACGCTGCTTCTCGCCGCCACTCAAACTTTCAGGAAAGCGTTCAGCCAAAGACCCTAAACCAAAATACTGCAGAAGTTCAAGCCCTCTCGTCTGCCGGTCCAACTTTTTTAGGCCAGTTAAAGCCATAGGTAATTCAATATTCTCTAAAACTGTCAAAGAAGGTAAAAGATTGAAAAACTGAAAAACCAGACCTAAATGATTGAGCCGCAAATCAGTCTTCTCAGCATCTTTGAGGGATTCAACATTTTTTCCGAACAATCGTACAGAACCCGATGTTGGAGTAGTTAGAAGCCCGATGATTTTGAAAAGATTAGTTTTGCCCACACCAGATTTGCCGCGAATAGAAATAAATTCGCCAGCCTGCACCTGCAAGTTGACGTCTTTAAGAACACTTGTAGAACCAAAATTTTTTGAGACTTCAACTAATTCAACTATTCTTTCATGAACCATACAAGTTCACCATGTTATTTGAGTACACGTGGTTAAGACTGGAAAGTTTGGTCTCGTAGCTGTCGGGGAGCGGTAATGCTGTGCCGCCGTAAATTACGTACCCGTTAGTGGACATTTCAGGATAAACAATCAGTAACTTTGGTGCAGAACCATCTTGACACAGAAAAGACAGACCTGCAGAAGAATCGACAGTCACATTATAGTAATCTCCAAGGAAATACGCCATTTTAATGTCGCCAGCAACCGGTTGATTGTCAGCGTGTAGTGAAATCCAGCGGCAAGCGGCATCTTCAGGTAATCTGTAAAGCCAAAAGTAGCCCATGTAGGGTTCCTGCAGGGAAACTGAAGCGTAAACGCTGTAACAGTTCACACATGAAACAGCTAACAGGGTTGCGGCAAGACCGACCGTCATGATTTTCTTTTTAGGCATATCCTTGAAGAAGCCGTGAATTTGACCAAACGCTAACGCGAAAAGTACACACAAAGGCAAAAGCAGAAAATTTAGAAGCCTAACAACCAAGGTTAAACCTAAGGGTGAGCCGCCGAAAACAGCGTAGCATTCAATGCCAATCAAAGGTACAAGCCAGAAAACGGGCGCTAAAAGCCAACGTTTACGCTCACCTAAATCGGACTCGATGAAAAACAACAGGGGAACCAGAACAAAGTAGGGGCTCAGGTACAACAGATAATGGAAAGGCAAGATTGGGGCGCCTGCAACAATTGAGCGTTCAGTTACAAAAACTACAAGCAGAAAAGTCAAAACTAAAGTAGCAACAGAAAAAACAAGACGTTTCCTAAAAGTCAAAAAATGGTTAAAACTGGGCTTTAACACAAAAAACAGCACCAAAGACAACACAAGAATTTGATAGGCACCGATAGTTAACATATCACTAACAGTTAAGGTCAGCGTTAAACCTGCAGAAGCGTATAACCCGAAATAGCCAAACAATGCTGCCCCAAAAAAGAAGAGCATAAAAACGGCAGACCGCAAAGAAAACGGTTCAGGACCTTTTTTGCTGAAATACAGACCAATTGCCAAGGATGCTAAGACTCCGAGGCAAATAAAAGCGGCTAAGTGATGAGTTAAAACCATAGCTACAGAAGCCAAGGCAAAAAGCAGGTTTCGCCCCACCGATGGCTTCATAATAAAAATCAGAAGCAAACCTGCAAACAGAGGGTTGGCAAAGGTTTCCTTAGTAACACCAGACGTGAACAAGACGTAAGGGTAAACAGTGGCCATTAAAGCGGATGCAATAAGAGCTACTTGCACGTTCCCAGAGATTTTTCTGACTAAAGCAAAAAATAGAGGCACTGTTAAAGCTCCCGCGAAAGGAACAATGTAAGCCATAATCTGCACGGGAGAAACACCAGTAACTTCGGACAATGCTGCACCGAAAATGCTGCTTGCAGGCCAAAAACTGTTGTAACCATCAAACACGGGGCTACTCAAAGACACAGGTGTGTACTGTAGTAGCAGTTCGCTGTTTCTTATCAGGCTCCAACCGTCAGTGGAAAAAGGCAATCCACTAAGTATAGTTGGGTAAAGCCGAATTAAACAGGCAACCATACAAACTAGAGCAAGCAGGAGAAAGTATTTTCTCATTCAAACCTGCACCGCAACACGCCAAAGGTGACAAACGCAAAAACCAAAATGAAATTCAGCACCAAAAGCCAAGGGTCAAAACTCAACGTTAACCCGTGAGCAAAAACCCTCAAAACTCCGCCGCTGTTAAGCCAACCCAACAAAATAAAAGCCAAAAAAGCACCCAAACCGCAAGCCAGCAACGAAACAGGCAAAAGCTTTAACAAAATATCAAATTTAAGTAGCCTCCGTGAGGCACCAACATAACGCAGGGTTTCAACATCTGTTTTGTGTTGCCGGATTAGAGTCTGTGTGGCTGCAACTATGGTTAGGCTGCAAAGCAAAGCTACCAGTGTGGACAAGATGGCGAGCGCTTCTTTGGTTATACCGTAACGGTCAAGGTAACTTTTCATAAGGTTTGAAGTGCCACTGACGCTGAGTTGCCCTATGCTAAATTTTATTGGCATCCAAGAGATGATGTTTTGGTAGTTTGCGTACTGACTGGATGAAGAGTTCGTGGTTGCTGAGCTGGTTGTTTGGGGTTGGGCAGGCTGAGCAGATTTTGCTAACTCCTGATAAACATTGGTCGTTGTTATGGTGTCGGGATCTATTTTGGCGCGAATTAACGTTACACGATCATAGTTGGCAAACCGTAACCATTGCCCAACATTGAGCAACACCAAAACTTCATCATCCATGCCTGAGCCTGACTCGAAAACCCCAACAATTCTAAGCTGCAAGTACTTGTCAGCTAACGTGGAAAAGACAAGAACTTCATCGCCAACATGTAGGTTACGTCGGCTGTAAAGGTTTTTGCCTACTATTGCAGAGTTAAAGTCTGTCTGGTTAAGACTTGTTCCTTCAACTATTTTGGCTGGGTTTAACTGGAAAAAAATGTCAGGCAGCACACCTCGTATAAAGACGGATTGGTTGTTGATTATGCAAGGGGTTATGGTTTCGGGGCTGCTGGCTAAAACGCCGTTAATTTGACTTATTTGCTCAGAAAGGTAAGCGGGAATCGACCCTGTAAAAGGGGTTCTGCTTTGCGGGTCATAAACTGCAACTACGTCTCCACCTTCACCTAAGTAAGAGTTAAAGCTTTTATAGAAACCAAGAAAACTAAGGGCAGTCGTTAAAAATAGCGTGGAAACCAAAGACAAAATTAACATTAAAACAAGCAAATACCTAAAACACAAATAACGGAACCCAAAAAGTTTGCTCATAAACAGCGAATACTCTTGTAAACAGGATAAAGACAACCTACCGCCGAAGACACTATGGAAAAAAGCAGGATTTGCCCCACCTGCATACCTTCAAGAAAAGGGGTTACTTGCACACTTTGCCAAATCCACCGCAACCCCGCAGATGCAACTTGAGTTCCAACCAAGCCAGCAACTAAACCTAAAATGGAGCCCACCAAAGTAACTAAAACGGTAAAGGTGAAAACCCAAAAAAACAGTCGACTTCTTTTTGCGCCGATAGCTCTAAGCATGCCTAACTCGTAGTCTGATTCAACAATTAACCGTGTAGCAACCACATAAGAAGAGGCAGCAACAACCAAATAAACGGTTATAGACCATAATGACAAGAAATTCAAGGTTTCCCCAACAGACTGCTGCATTAACTGGCGGGTCTGTTGAACCTTTACCACCCCCACGTCAGAAGGTAAAGCAGCAGATAAATTGGTCAGGGCGTTCTGTCGGTTAACGTCACCCTTAAAGGTAAACTCAACAAAAGACAAGTCATCGTTACCAGCCAACGTGTTTGCAGTTTCAAGAGGAACAATCAATTCACTGTCCAACTGCGTTAAAGTTCGTACAATGCCAACTACTTTGAGGTCCAGTTTAACGCCGCCAACCGTAACAGTGATGAGGTCTTGCTGATTAACAGAGCATACGCGCGCAAGCAACACACCCAAATTTGATTCCAACGATGTGTTAGCAGCACTTCCATTCAAAGAAGCACCTTGCGCTTTCAAGTAAGCACCCACATCATCAACGCCCCGAACTGAGACACTAAACACGCCCGAACCAGTTCGGATGGAGCCCAAGAGGATTTTTTGGGCAAAACACGACTTCAAACTGGCACCGTTTAACGATTCAACTGTTTGAGGGTTTAGAGTACTATCAGATAATGAGGCGCTATTTTTGTTTAGTAGCAAGTATTTGTTGCCTACACTTGCAAGTTGCCCTACAGTGGTTGTTTGTGAATTTATAAAGTTGACAATCGCGGTCATCGAAGAGATAATTGCTATTAGAAGAGCTATGGCAAGAATCGCTGTGGAGGCGCCTTTCTTGCGGAAAAACAGCCTGTAACAAAGGGCAGACATTTTGGGCAGCTTATGAATGGTTATTTGGAATATTCGTTGCCACGATTTCCACTCTGCCAAATGGAAATGCAGTATAGCAACGGATACAGTAAATGGGTAACCCGCTGTTTGAGCCAATCATTCTTTGAAAACCCACAGAAACGAAACAGTTTTCCTAACCGCCACAAAAAAAACAGCAGCCGTCTTAGTAGGTTTCTCTGGTAAGTTTTGATGCAATTTGAAGACCTGAGCGTTTATCAGCAAGCGCCTGCAAAAATTTAGGACAAGTTGACCGTGTAAGGTTATCGTTACATGCTTTTTGAAGTAAAATTGTTAACCAAAAAGGTGTTGGAAAACTATAAGGCATGTTTAATTGCTGATGCTGTATCTTAGCGTTTAAATTTAAAATTAAATCTAAAGCTTTTTCACAGTTGAGTTCTTTTGCTAACTGTCGACTTTTAGGTGTTATCCAGTTTTTGATTGTAAAATAATCGTTTAAGGTGTACAATTTTTCTTTGTAAACTGCATGTGCTGCTACAACCAATGCTTCGGCATATGGAGTAAGCGCAGGAATGCTCAATCCGTTAAACTCGACAGACCTAACATGCTTCAAAAGAAGCGCGCCATCCAAATAGACAACTCCACCAATAGTTGGATGAACATAAACATCGACAATTACAGCATCCTTAACCAAAGTAACACAATACGGTTCCTCCACAACAACACGATACCCCCAAGATTCAAGCTTTTTAACAACCCCATAGGAGTCTTCCAAACTAACCAACAAATCAATGTCTGCAGGCACGTACTTAACAGGCTTAACAAACTTAAAAAACGCGTAATTAAAATCAACCAGATACCCTGAAAGAACACCAGCAGCCTGAACAGTTAGATTAAAACGCTTTTCTTGTTCAACCCTAAGAGACCCACCTATTTTGAGGTCCGTTAAAAATTGAAGAAGAATTTTATTTTTAACTGCCAACTTTTGTAAATTATCAACAACTAAAGCATCAGGAACAAGCTGTTTTTCTAAAACATCGATAAGCTGGCTTGTTGACAAGTACTAATCAAATTCCAGAATTGTCAGAGACGTCAACAATTTAGGAAGGAAACAAGAGAGCAGAGCCATTTTATCCCTTTAATGGATCTAAAGTTGAATTTTTGATGCCTGACTTGTTGACATGACGTGTTAGAGCTACGGAAAGCAGTACATAAGAAACATGTGTAGCTTTGGAACCGTGTTTTAAGTAGCATTTAAACAGGTATAAGTACCATTTCAAGACTGAAATGTTAATTCGGGGTTCTTGCGAGGCTTTAGCTATGTTCGTATTTATTTTAACCCATTTTTTGAGTCTAAAACCAAGTTTTAATCCGTCCAAAAATCCGCGAATTACCAGGGGGTTATGTAATGCATAAGCAACTGAACCATACAAAACTACTCGCGTTAATATTTTAAGGAAATAAAAATTGTCATAAGCTATTATCAATGCAGCATCATTTCTCCACGGAAAATATGTTAAGATATCACTAGATTTCTTTGCAGTAGCTGAACGGTAATGCCTACCAGCCTTGATGGGTAAATAAACAACCTTTACACCATTTCGCCAAAGCCTTACGCCTAACTCCATATCTTCGTGATACATGAAGAGACCGGGGAAAAATAATCCGCCAAACCTAAGCTGATTAATATTGTACACAGAATAGGCACCGTCAATGTAAGTCACAAAAGATTCTTTGGTATACCGAATATCTAAACCGTATCCATAAGGGTAAAAATACCAAGAGTTTGTTAAAAAAAGACCAGCACTGTCAATTTTAAGTCCATCCCAACACAAAATACAACCCTGAACACCACCAACTGTGCTGTTTTCTTGGAGGTAATTTACAAGTTTTTTAAGAGAATCAGGTTCAGGCACAAGATCATTGTTAATCAATGCAACATATTTTGAATTCGGGCTTCTCTCGGCAAAGGCTATATTATTAGCTATGGCAAAGCCGTAATTTTTGGATAACTCCAAAAACTTTACCATTATTTCTTTGGGGGCTAATTCATTCACTAAATCTTTGATATATTGGAAACTTCCTTTGTTGGAACCATTGTCAACTATTATAACTTCTAAAGGGCGATAATTCAAGTTGATTATGCCTTTGATGGACGCAGCAACTATATCACGGATTGCTCCAGAGTTATAATTGACTGTTATTACTGTTGCAAGAGGAAAATTTTCAGTTTTACTGTTTAAAACCTGACTCATTTAAAATCACGTTGATAATGGTTGAAGGCTTGTTTGAAGCAGTATCTAGTCGGACAACGTCAATGTTTAAGAGTCGCTCAAACAAATGCTCAGCTTTCCGCAGGCACTCAGAATACGCGAAATAATTCTCGTATGTAAATGGTGGTTGTAACTGCGGAGGATAACCTCTTGATTGCCATCGTTTAGCAAGTACAGAGTTATTGGCGTCAAGGAAGAAAACACCAAGAGACGTCTCTAACGAAATTTTCTTGGTTAATCGCAAAATGTTTAGGGTGAATGCCCAGAAAACCTTGCTGTCTGACCCATTGTAAAAAGTGGCAATATAGCTACCAATAGTGTTTATTGTTCCTTCATTTAGTATGATTATTTGCCGTTTTAACCGGATTGGAATTATGATTTTTGTTAAAAAAATAAGATTTACACTGAAAAACTCTAACACTTGCAGTATCTTAAGAACTTTATTAAGAATGCTCTTGCTAACCAAAGTGATTGGATGAATATGTCTTTTTACTAATTCATGAAAATCAGGCTTACCGTAAGTCAGAAATGCTAGAACATAAACAAAAACGTAAACTATATCATGAAACCCAGTTAAGTTTACGATTTTTACTTTGAAACCCTTTTCTTTTAAAGCTCTATTAAGGCTAACTATTACTGTGGACTTACCTGAACCTGGCACTCCAGAAATCATTAACACACTCTTATCACATGAAACACAAGGAACACCCATTACTGGCCTCTTAAATCGCCCAAACTTTTTTGCCATTATGAACTGGCTGGTCCAAACAGGTATTCAGTAACGAAATGTGAAAAATGGGAAGACTCATCATTCTTTTTGGGCTTCTAAAATTAATGTAGATTCCGTTCGGGTTTCAAGACCGCAAAGCTCTTTTTGACGACTTTTTTTCCATTCACACCGCTCAACTGTTTTGAACCCGACTCTAAGCAGAAGATCTCGAAAATCTTCTTCATTGTATATGTATTTGTGACGTCCGGGATCAGAAACTGGAGTGTAAATCATGTCTCCGTAAAAAATCCAATTGAGCATTGTTCCTCTACTTTTTGATTTGATGAATTTGTATTCTGGCTGAGATAACCATTCTTGATTTCTCCAGTCTTTCATGGTGTATTTTTGGATGAAATAATCAAGTTCGGGCATGGCGGTTCGTATTACACCGCCTTTTTTTAGGCATCTTTTAAATTCTTTTAGAACTTTTTCCGCTTGGATAATTGTAATATGTTCTAAAAAGTGTTCACTATAAATGAAACTAACGCTATTATCATCAAAAGGCAACCCCTTTGTAACGTCTAACAAAAGGTCTGCATCCAACAGTAGGTTATCAATGTTTATCCACCCAGAATATTTTATTGATCCACAACCAATGTTTAATTTCAAAGGCATTCGCCGTTTCTTGTACAATGCCGCACGATAATTTCTTAGAGGATACAGTAAAAGCATCTTTACACAAATGTCATTCACTGAACGTAAAAGCAACTTAAGCGAGGAAGCACTATTTTTATGCAGCAACTCGTGAGTAAATTTTAGTACAATCATATTGAATTACAACAATTATCAGGATGAAGCATCAAATTTTGATCCAGCAAAGTAAGCATTATCTTAGCAGATTCAGTCACAGTCTTATTAGACGTATCAAGCCTAAACGCGCCAACAGATTTGGCTAAACTGTCGTAAATGGCGAGCTGTTTTTGAATAAAAACCCACGAGTCAGACCGTCTTTGCCTTAGAACTGCAAAATCCGCCGTAACATAAACATTAACCGTTGTTTTTAACACTAAAGCAGTAAGGAACTTGGCTTCCAAACTTTTAAGATACTTTGAATCGTTAGTTTCAATTGACACCCAAGTAATAAAATCAAGCAAATACCTTTCAGCAACAACGGCTTTACCGGCCATACTTGGAAAAAAGAATTTAACCAATAAAACGGGTAAAACCGAAAAAAACTCAAGAATCTGCCAAAAACGCCGTAAAGATTTAGGAATAGAAATATTATAGTACAAATTATCTGGACCTTTGAAAACATTGAATTTTGATAAGAACCTTGCAATTATTGAGGCAACCGTGTGGGTACCTCTCATCCAAGAAAGCCTTACTTTAAACCCCTGACTATCAAGACTTTTAAGTAACACTTGAGCGATAGAGCTCTTGCCAGAACCGTCAGGCCCAAAAAAGCAAATAATCAAAAGCATCAAAACTATTAAGAAAAGAAGCTGCAAATTAAAGTAGTTAATAGTGTCTTAATCAGCATAATTAAAACCTTGAATTTAAAACGTTTTCAAAAAGCTGTTCATAGCGCCTTATTATTAGTGTGATGTCAAAATTTTTTGCTCTTTGTAGACCATTTTCCACGATTTTTCCTGCAAAAACATTATCACTT
>JAWRIR010000165.1:0-33233 GCA_040268405.1 Thermoproteota archaeon
GTATAGTACGCCTAAACCGTTTGGGACTAAAGGTTTTCCGGTTTTGTGTTGGTCAGGGACTTTCGGAAACACTCTTTAGCCGCTTCCTTTTGGTTGACTAAATTAGGAGGTTGGGTGGTCTGCGTTGTATGCTGCCCAATCGATTTTGTAGAGTGCAACGAGTGGAATCAAACCACCATATTGACCTAAATCAGAGATTTCCGCGCCTGATATGTATTCGACGTCAAAGTATTTCAGATCTGCAGCGGTGCTGGATGGTGAAACGAGTCCGTTTGTGCTGTTGGTGAAGGTGTATTCAGCGGTTGTTAGCAGCTTGTAGACTGTGGTGTTCAGGCCCTGTGCATTCCATACCCATTGGTTGTTTGTGCTGTTTCCGAATGAGTATTCATCAGTCCATGCAGTGTTTGCATCCATGAAGCCCTCGTCGATTAATCGTTGTTGTGCGCCTCCAGAGATTCTTGCCATCCACATCCATTTGCCTTCATCACCTAAACCATAGGGGTAAGCAACGTACATTGACTGACCATCGGTAGTTTGAACCTGTTGAACAGCTAGAACCGTAAAGACTAGAATGTACTTGACGCGTTCTTGACCGTAAGTGGAAAGCATCTTTAACGCTTGCTCTTCAGTGCCCATGAACGTGAAGCCAATGTTTTCTATTTGCGTGCTGTTGACTGTGGCGTTGTCGGCGAGCGTGGTAACGTTACCCATAATGCTTAGCCAGTAGCCGTAGTCCCACCATGCAACTACAACGTCAGATGATTGCAGGTGATCTTTTGTGTAGCTTAGCATGTTTAACCATTGGGGCACTTGTTCATTGGGAATTATTGGAAGGCTTGAGGAGCTAATTGATGTAGGTACGTAAGCGCTGTCGTAGACTCTGGGCATGCCGTCGTTCTGTGGAGTGAAAGCAAATTGTGTCATGAGGATGATGAATATCAACAGGACACCAAGTCCGCTGAATTCTTTGCTGACTCGGACTAGTTTTCGTTTTGCTTTTGCGGCAGTGTTTGGTGTTTCTCTGAGCAGGGTCATGAATGGCTTTAGCATGCCAATTATGCCTACGCCCATGATTAGAGCGAATGCTGGTGCAAAGATTACAAGCAAACGCACCATTGAAGCACCAAAGTACAGGCCGGTTGCGCCGAAGATTAGTAGGAATATGTTGCGGTTTGTTGGGTTTTTCAGTACGAAGTATAGGCCTACGAGGAAGAATAGTATGCCTATGCCGAGTTCGTAGTAGAGGTTGCCCCATGCAGCGATTCTGTGTTCAGCTACTGACGCAATTAATGGTGCAGCGGCACGTGCGAACGGGTCGATAACTGAGAAGAACTTTGTTGCAATAGCACCAAGATAGCCAAAGTACCATAATGGAATAAAGCTGCCGATTATTGCAACGACTGCTGCGACTGCCACCGTCATCTTTGTTTTTGCTGACACATTGTGACGCAATAGTTCAGCAACAAGTAGGACAATGAATACTGCCGCAACTGGAACCATTGGAGCTGATGTCAAGTATGAAAGACCAATGTATGGAACCTGTGTTGCAATAAGCAAACCAAGCCCCATCGTTACGCTGTAATTGATGAGTAAGCGTTGGTCATACCGTTTTAGCACTACCAGTACGAAGGCGAAGAGTGCGGTTAAGTCTAAGACGTAATATGCTGCACCCCAACCTGAGATGAAGTAAGCTAACGCCAAGGCTGCGCCTACTGAGTAAATCAGGCTTCCGCGCATTGAACGTTTCTGGTCAAGTGACCTCATAAACAGCAATATGAAAAAGAGTAAACCGAGGACACCCGGGATTTCAGTGTCAAAGAATCCTAGAGAGCTTCTTTGCAGAAATGAAGGGGCTAACGCAAAGATAAGTGCGGCAAATAACCCGAGGGATCGCCCACCCATGTCTTTTCCGATGAAGTAAAGTATCAGACAGGCAAAGGTGCCTAAAGCTACAGTTAATACTGAACAGAAAGCCATTAAATCAACATTAACGCCGAAAGCGCTAACTATCTGGTATAATACGGCTGCTGTCGCAGGCAATGCTGGAAGAGACTTTGACATGTCAAGACCAGCAGGATACCATTGTTGGTAATTAATCCAGTGATCAGTGTATGGCGAGAATATACCGTTATTTACCATGTAATTAGTAATACTATACTGGTAATACGGGTCGAATTCGTTTAAGTGAATTGTGCCTGACGCAATTTCCCAACGTAAAGGCATAATTCTTAAGGTAAATGCAACAAAGAGTATCAGAATTAACGCTGAAATTACAAGGACAGAGGAATGATTAACCTTGAAGCGTTTTCCAAAAGATTTTAGACCGCTAGCATGTTGTTCTTTCGACAATTAGTTTCCCCTCACGTATAGCCATCTCTCTAAACTTTAGCTTATTTTGTGTATATCACAATGGGGGTTTATTTATGGCTTTCCAAAAACAACCGTACTACATCTAGACTTGATTTAACTGTTTAATCACATGCATTATGACCCAAGGGCTATATCGACACAGTTTTCTTAACCCAAAAGCCCATTCCAACCACGCTAAAACGGGCACTAAAGCATTCTCAGATACTCTTCCAAAAGGCAACCAGTTATACCCCAACCGTGCTTTACAGATAAACCCAGTTTTGGGCAGAGCCTGCACCACATTTTTGTATGAATGCATGTAAGATTTACCTTTTAGACCCTTTAATTTAGCTTTGAAACTTGATTTGTTACCAAAAGATAAAACACAGTTTGAATCAGGCTTTAATGTTCTGTTGCAATCCTTTAGGGCAACTTCAAGCTCAGGGATATAGTCTAACACTTCAATCATAAATGCGGCATCAAACACTTCATTTTTGAAGGGCAATTTTCTGGCGTCGGCTGCTATAATGTTTGCTTGTTTTGTTCGTTGTTTAAGCCTTCTAAGTGATGAACAATCGATATCGATGCTTACAACACTTGTTTTAGTATTTAAGGCAAAAAGGGAAATTCTTCCAGATTCTGCACCAACATCAAGAACAAGACCCGTTTTAGAGAAATCAACTGCTTTAAAAATGAAATCCATTTCAGTTTTCGTCAGGTATTTACCCATTCGAGTTTTTGCAGCCATTTCCCAATGAGTCTGGTTAACTGAAATAGTGTTAGAAGATTCAGGGATTTCTTGGACTTGCATGGTCAACCAATTATTTGGGTACAGGCTTAACTTCTACTTCCATAGGCAAAAGTGATAGTTTTCTACCGCATTTTGGGCAATTACCGTTATATTGCTGGATTATCTCGTCTGGAGGTCTAAGTTCAATTCCTTCATACAAAACATGACCGCAACCATGGCAAATTACACGTTGTGGCATCCTAAATCCCTTGTACTAATCATGACATGGGCTATTTATTGGTTGCTAAATCTGCAAACTTTAAAAGTCAACTTTCAGAAAGGTATCTGACTATTTTAAATGTGACTTCTAAATGAAGTGTAGCATTAACAGGGTTAGACGCGTTTGAAAAAATACACGTTAATCATATCTGAAAAGCCTGATGCGGCAAACCGAATAGCTGCCGCTTTAGACTCGAACGGCAAAACTGCACGTGAAACTGACAATGGAGTACCCTTTTTTGCCGCAAAAAATGGAGATAAAGACATTATTGTAGCCTCAGCCCTTGGCCATTTGTACACTGTTGCGGGAACTAAGAAAGGTGAATGGGATTACCCAGTTTTTGATTATCAATGGGTACCACGCTGGATGGCTGAGAAGGGTGCCTCAAAAATTCGGACATGGCTAAAAGTGCTAGCTAAACTATCGGAAAACGCTGAAGAATTTGTTGACGCTTGTGACTACGATATTGAAGGCAGCATAATAGGCTACTCAATTCTTAGATATGCTTGTGGCGGCAAAGAAAAAACAGCTAAACGCATGAAGTACTCCACACTCACCCGAGAAGAGCTTAGAGAATCCTTCACCAACTTGTTGCCACGTCTTGATTTTGCCCTTGTCGAAGCGGGTTTGGCAAGACATGAAGTAGATTGGCTTTACGGCATAAACCTGTCCCGAGCCCTAACTTTAGCAGCTAAAAACAGCAGCGGAACGTATGCAACGTTAAGTACGGGCCGCGTGCAAGGTCCAACATTAAAGTATTTGGAAATACGTGAGAAAAACATTCGTTCTTTTGTTCCAACCCCATTTTGGAGTTTAACAGCCAAAATAGCCATAGATGACCGCATGTTTGATTTAGAATACGAAAAGAAGGTTATTGAAACCAAGACTGAAGCAAACAATATCGCGGCTGACTGCAAAGTTAAGGAAGGGCAAATAGCTAAAATTGACGTGAAGGAATTCTTGCAGAATCCACCAGTGCCGTTTGATTTGGGCGCGCTTCAAAGTGAAGCATACAGCCTTTTCAAGTACACACCAATGCGCACATCCAGCATTGCACAGCACCTTTACGTTAGCGCCCTGATTTCTTACCCGAGAACAAGCAGCCAAAAACTGCCGCCCGCCATTGGGTATAAAGCAATTCTTGGAAAACTTGGCAAATCACCCCTGTACCAGAGATTAGCACAGAAACTTTTAGCTCAACCAACACTAAAACCTAATGAAGGCGCCAAGTTTGACCCAGCACACCCAGCCATTTATCCAACAGGCAACCTACCAGAAAGAGCGTTAGATGCAGCTGAAAAGAACATTTACGACCTAATTGTTAAACGGTTCTTAGCTGTCTTTGGTGAACCAGCCCTTAAACAAAGCATCAAAGTTGCAGTGGACATTAACCGGCACCTGTTTTTCATGAATGGATACCGCACATTAAAAGAAGGCTGGATGGAATATTACAAGCCTTACGTGCATTCTAAAGACATTTCCTTGCCACTAATGTTTGAAGGCCAGAAAGTTGCAGTGAAGAAGGTTACTTTAAAGAACAATTTCACTAAGCCACCGTCAAGATACAACCCGAGGAGTCTGCTTAAGAAGATGGAGAAAGAAGAAATCGGCACCAAAGCGACACGTGCAGCCACAATTCAGACGCTTTATGACCGCAAATATTTGGAGGGGGGACAAAGCATGGCTGTCACTGACCTTGGTTTTGAAGTTACAGAAGTTCTAAGAAACTATTGTCCGAGTGTTGTTTCCAGTGAAATGACAAGAAAACTTGAAGAAAAAATGGAGCAAATACAACTAAAACAGGAAAACAAGCAAAACGTGCTTCAAGACACCATTGAAATACTAAAACCAGTAACTTCAGCGCTCAAACAGAACCAGTTAAAAATAGGCGCACAACTTGGACAAAAAATTCAACAGAAACGCCTTGATGACCGAACCATAGGCAGATGCCCCAAATGCCAAACAGGAAAACTAATGATTATCCGCTCTAAGAAAACAGGCAAACGCTTTGTCGGCTGCACCAACTTTTTTGAAGGCAAATGCAGCACATCTTTTCCGTTGCCTCAAACAGGCACAATCAAGCCTTTAGCGACACCATGTAAATCCTGCGGGTACCCAGTCATTAAAGTATTAATTAACCCCAAACAACCATGGAACTTATGCCTTAACCCGAACTGTTCAGCTAAGGAGCAGAAAAAACAATGAGCTGCAAAATCTGTAATCGACCCATCAAAGAAGACGATTATTGTAGCCTACATTTGAAGGCTTATCAGAATATTTGCTTGAAATTTGATGTTTGGAAGAAGGCGTCTGAGGTTTCTTGGGAGGATTATTTGGTTGAAATTTCGAAAAATTCATTAACTGGAGTATGGGCTAAAGAAGTAGCAAAGCATCTAATTGAGGACGAGAGTAGAAATGTCAAAGAAAAATAAAAAACCGCAAATGAAACCAGCACCTACCGCAACTCAGTCGTCATTGTCCTTTTCACTTAGCAAATGGTTCAAAAAAGTCTTATCAACTCACCCATCTACCGTGATTATAACAGTTGTATTCATTGGTGTCGCGTTGTTCCTATTTGCAGGCGGCTTATTCACCCTAACAGAAAAAGATATTTTGCCCTCGTTATTCTACCAAAACAAGTTCTACTTCTTGTATCCAGACATCAGCAACCAGTTTGTCTCTGACACAGTCGTTTCCATGATGCTATACCTCATGGGATTTGTTGGTTTACTATCAGTTTACCAAAGCACTAAAAGCGCAAACAAACCAAGACAGGCATACATGCTGATGATAATCGGCGTCAGCCTTGTACTGCTATCATATATATTCCTTGAAGGCGCAATCGGCTTCAAGGCAGCTGGAACCCTCTCGTAAGGGTCAACTTTATTTTTTCTTTTTGTTTTAATTAAAAATTTTCAAGCAGCTCAAAATAAGCAATTTTTCGTTTGAAGGTAAACTTAGGCGCTTGTTTACCAAGGATGCTTTTTAAGTTTCAATTTGTAAGCACAAAAGTTGGTAAACAAATGAATCGGTGGAGTAATCAACAGAGTTGTAACAGCTATTTCCCAGCCAATCGAAAGTGCAGGATTAAACAGGGAAACTATAAACGCAATCACGATTGCTCCCACAACAAAATCGATTTGGTCAACAATGGGAAGCATACCGCCAGGTTGAATGTCAAGTCGCCTCTTAATGAAGGCACCAGTTAAGTCGCCAAGCAACGCGCCTAACGGAGTAAAAACTGCAAACAGCAGGGGAAAACCGAAAATGTACCATTCTATTAAGCCGACAAACACGCCTACGCCCCAACCGAAGAAGAATCCTCGGAAGGTTTTGTTGTTGCCAAACAATCGTTTACCGTCAATAAAGTTTTTGCCGAAATCAATTTTTGTTCCGCCGCCAGCAAGCACGGGTGTACCGTTTGCGCAGTAGGCAGGAAAAATGAATATGAGAGCTTGAACGATTAGTTGAGCTATATCCATGGCTTCGACCAAACTATTTTATTCACGGAATTCAGCCTCAGATATGCCTCTTTCACCTATTTGTACATAACAGGTGACATGCACCATTTTTGCATGATTTTTCTCTATTGTGGCTTTGATTGTTTTTGTTTCTGTCGGCTTAAGAGAAATTATGTTATCAGCCCAAAAAGTTAGTACACGGTTCGCGGCTGGTTTGACGTTGCCAGATGGGTCGCTAAACATGCTTCTTACTTGGCTGGTGAGTATTATTGGGATTTTCTGGATTTTTGCGACTTGTGCTAAAAGCGCCATTTGCCTGTTTAATTCACGGTTAACGCTAAACGCTTTTGCTTTGCTTGAAGACTCCGCTACTTTGGCGCCGTAAAGCGAATTCATAGTGTCAACAACGATTAAACCAACATTTTTAGTAACGTAATCGCCTATTCTGTCCATTACTGCGGTTTGTTCTTTGAAGTCAACTGGTTTAATTAGTATGATTCTGTCGGCTATTTCATCAAATTTTCCAGCTGAAATCTGAGAGAGTCTTTTGGAAGAGAAAGTGTTGTCGCAGTCAACGTAAAGTGTTTTTAATTCTTGCATTGCACAGTTAAATGCGCATTGAACTGCAAGGGTGCTTTTTCCGGTTTCAGGTTCACCATAAATTAACGTGATTGTTTCAGGGCTGATGCCGCCGTCTAAGTTGTTGTCGATGCAGCCTATGCCTGTTAAGACTTTTTTTATGCCTGTCACTGGGAATGCACATCAAGATTATTAACTGTCGGTTTAATAATGTGTTTTGCGCTTAAAAATCACTTTAGGTAGGCTGGATGAGAGCAAAAGTTGCAGTTGCTACAATACAAGGTAAAGCTTATTTCTATATTGTGAGCCTACTCAAGGAAAATAATATAACTTTTTTCAGTTTAATTCCCGGCGAACCTATACCCGCAGAAGTAAAAGTTGTCATAACAACAGTGGAAGAGAAACCCAAAATAACTTACGGCAGAGTTCTCACTTTCACGTCTGAGGAGGAATTGGACAGTTTATTGAGTGCAATAACGATTAACCTTCAGGGAAAAGACCGTTACGACAAAATAGTTATCGGAATTGACCCCGGCGAAGTAAATGGGTTAGCAGTAATAGGCGACGGAAAACTAGTTGACAAGGCAAATTGTTTAAGCATACGAGAAATAAATAATAAATTAAAAAGTATATTAAAAAACGTTAACTTATCAGCTACACTCGTAAAAATTAAAATTGGAAATGGAGTACCAGCTTACAAGGAGTTAATTGAAGCATTGGATAACACACTGCCGCCAAAAGTTGTCTTAGAAGTGGTTAGCGAAGCGGGCACAAATTTGCCGTTAAGCAAACGCAGCCGAGGCTTAAGACATATAACTTCAGCTACACGGATAGCGGCGAGAGCAGGCTACATTTACCAAAGAAGAGAGAGGAATCAAAAAGATGAAGCAAACAGTTGAAGCAGGCAAAACCCTACTAGTAAATGGTCCGGCATCTGTGAAAGTCCTTTCGGGCAAAGCGGAAGTCTTTGGCTACACCATAAAAGAAACCCAGCAGGCCCTCGTACGTGAAGGAAAAAGGCAACCTTTCTACGTGTTAGAAAACACAGAATTCCACATTTCACTGGGAGCCAACGCGGCAGTACAGCAAGCTGAGGAATCCACAATTCCCCAGTCATGGAGTGAGCCACTTCAAGCAGTTCAAGCTATCCAAAAAAAGCCTGCAGTCGTGATGGTTGTTGGTAAAGCTGATTCTGGAAAAAGCAGTTTCAGCACGTATCTTGTTAACAATCTTATTGACGGAAAAGCCAAAGTGGCTGTTCTGGACGGCGATTTAGGCCAGTCAGATATTGGTCCACCATGTACTGTAGCTTACGGAGTTACAGCTAAACGGGTTACTGAACTTTGTGATTTGAAAATTTCCAACGCTTTCTTTGTTGGAGTTACCTCTCCAATTCAGGCAGTAGCCAGAACAGTTGAAGGTTTAGTCACAATGCAGAGGGAAATCCTGCAGAAAGGCGAAGTCGATTACATAGTGATTAACACGGACGGGTGGGTTGAAGGCGGAACCGCAGTTGGTTACAAACTGCAACTTATTAATCAACTTAAACCTGACTTAGTAATCGGCATTCAAATCCAAGAAGAAATCAAACCGTTACTCGACGCCATAATGACGATTCCTACACGCACTGTTGAATCATCAGTAGCCGTGAACGAACGTAACCCAGAAAAACGCACAAGACTACGAGAATTAAACTACGCAAAATACCTAAAAGACGCCAAAGTCCGTTCAATGTTCTCAAGTTACATGGAAATCCAAGAAAAAACCGTGATTCCGAAAGAGCAAGGAAAAGAAAAAGGAATCCTTGTAGGCTTGCGTAATTCAAGAAAACGTTTCCTTGGAATCGGCATCCTGCTTGAATACAACCGTGCCAGACGCATCATGAAAGTCTTAACGCCTGTCAAGAGCAAACCAGCCAGCATCGCAATCGGCAAAATCAAGCTTGACCCTGAACTTAAAGAGGAGCCTTTGTAAGGCTAAAAAACGCTTTAACTTCTTTTGCTAACACTCCATCTTGGTCAGGCAACATTTTCATTCCATTATTTACCCAAGAAGGCAAAAAGTTTCTGCAGTACCCTGTTGAGTAACGTGAATCCAAAAAGATGATAGCTCCACGGTCATCAAGAGTCCGCACGGGTCTGCCGGCTGCTTGGGACGCTTTTTTCATGGCTGGCAAGACGTAACCGTATTCGCGTCCGTAACGTGGGAAACATTTTTCGTAATAATCAATCTGTGCTTTAACTCGGGGCGTAGGTTCAGCGTAAGGCACACCAACCACGATTACTGAGTTCATCTGGTTTCCTGGGAAATCAACACCTTCGGAGGTTCTGCCGCCCAGCACACCAAGGAACACGGCGCCCATCTTGTTTCCGCATGCTTTAAAGTCAGAAACGAGTTTCTCGTTTTGCTTTGAAGTCATGCCTCTTTCTTCTTTGTAAAGTGGTCTATCCAAAGCTAAAGTTAAGCCTTCGTTTAGCAGGGATTTCATAACATCAAATGAAGCGACAAATATGCCAGCGTTTCTGGGTGTGTTCTCGACTACTTCACTGATGCGTCTGATGATTGTTTTGTACATTGTTGGCGTTCTTTTTTCCATTGCCGTGGTAACGCCGTAGCAGACTGCTGAGAAAATGTGCTCTTTAGGAAACGGTGAGGGTGCAATGAATTGTGCAGCGTTTTTAGGTAGTTTGGTTATTTTTAGGTAAGCATCAAGCGGCTGCAACGTGCCAGACATGATGACGTTTGCGTATGTTGCGGAGAATACTGGTTCAGTGATTTTTGAGGGGTCAAGGGCTACGATTTCCAGTTTGGCGGTTTTCTGGTTCTTCTCCGTGTAGTAGCGGCTTGCAACATTAATGTAGGAACTGTCATCGCAAGTTTCAAGCCACCGTAACAGAAAATCAGACATTGAATTCACGTAAGACCGCGGGTTTTTGCCTTCTGCAAGCAGGTTGCGTCTGATTCCGGCGCCGACTTCGTGAATGTGCTCAAAAAAGCTGCGGGGGTTAGAGATGCCGCCTTTTTGGATGATGTCAATGATTTTGTCTGGGTTGATGATTTCTTCGCGGTTAATGTTTTCAGTTAGTTTTTCTATTTCTTCACGGAAGAAATGAGCAAACTCCTCAATGTCCTTGTTGCCGTAATGGTTGGCTTCCATTTCTGCTTGCCGTAAAACGAAAAGTGAAAGGTTGCTGCTGGAAATGTCAACCGCTGTTTCAGGCAAGTTATGAGCTTCGTCGACGACAAGAATGACTTTGGAGAGGTCTGTGTTTATGTGTTTCAGAAAAGCGGTTCGAATCATGGGGTCAAAAGCGTACAGGTAACTTAACGCTATAACCTTAGTTTCCGACAGTGAAGCTTTAACCAGTTCGTAGGGGCAGAGTTCCTTGTTTTTGCAGACCTGCTGAATCTCGGTTGCCGTGTACGGTTTCACAGCCAACTGCTTAACCAATTGAAGGTAATCGTAAGTTTGCATATCCACGTTCTTGTAGTAGGGGCAACGACCTTTGGCTTTTAGTAAGTCGCACATTTCCATGAGCGATTTAGAGTCGAAAGCGCCGTTGGCTGCAAACGCGTTAAGGCACATTTCGTTGCGTCCCTTGATGGATATGCCACTGATTGGGTGCTTCTTGTAAATCATGCGCAACTCGTCAATGACGCGTTCATGCTGGCGGTGGGTTCGGGCGACGTAGAGGATTTTGAGGTTTTTCTCAATCGCCACTGGCAAGCACGCGGAAAGTGAGGAAATTGTTTTTCCTAAGCCGTTGCTACCTTCAATTAACACGGATTGCCGGACTTTTACGGCGTTGTGAATGGTGTTTATGAATTGGTCTTGGTGAATGCGAACTTCTGGATAGGGGAAGTACTCCATTACTGCAGAGGGAACCTCAACCATTTAGAGCGCCCCCTTTGTTTCACAGTAACATATTATTGGGCAAATGTTGCAGAGTGGTTTTTGGGCTTTGCAGAATTGGCGTCCATGCCCAATGAGGAGTTGATGAACTGCCAAGTAATCCTGTTCAGGAAACAGTTTTTGCAGGCTTAAGCGGATTGCTTCGTAATCGCCCGTTTTGGGCGCGATGCCTAACCGTTTAGATACACGATTAACATGGGTGTCCACGGGTATTGTAGGTTTTTGGGCACTGAAAAGCAGCACGACATCCGCTGTTTTGGGTCCCACTCCAGGCATTTCCGTGAGAGCGGTTCTTGCTTCTTCAAGCGGCAAAGCCAACACTTTGTCGAGTGAACCGTATTTTTCTTGGATTGTTTTTGAGGCGGTTTGGATTGCGCATGTTTTGCCTTTGTAGAGTCCTGCGGGTTTGATGCATTCTTCAATTTCTGCGGTTTGAGCTTCAGCTATGACTTTGGGCGTGATTTGGAAGCGCTGTTTTAGGCGTGTGAAGGCTAAGTCGGTGTTTTTGTCGGCTGTGTTTTGTGAAATTATTGTAACTATTAGGGTTTCGAATGGGTCGCTTTTTGCTTTAACGAGGCTGGGCACAGCTACTGTTTGCCTAAGAATATTGAGCATTTCTTCTGCTTGAGCTGTAACCAACATGCCAAAGTCACCCGTGAAATTGCAGTTTAATGATTTACCAAGCTATAAATAGCATTGTAACACGTAAAACACAATTTCTAAGGAGTAAACAGCAGTTTTTAAGCAAGCACTCACCAAACAATACTTGGCAGATGTGTTCCAGTCTGGAACAGGCTTGTTCCGTAAACAGAGCTAAATCACGCTTACAACCAAGAAATGAGCAGTGAAAAAAATGAAAACAACACCGACAATAATCATTTGCGCAATACTATCTCTTTCTTTAGGAATAGCGGCAGCATCACCTCTTTTGGTAACAGAGTTAGAAATTAGACCTTGGATAACCCAAGTTCAAGGACCAACCACAGAATTTGACATCGATATAGTATACGCTAACTTTACTGTACAAAACCCTAATCTACCTTTAACTGTGGATAGCGGACCAACAATCAGCTACTTTGCAGTAATCAACTTGACCAACCCCTCTGACTATCCAGCTTACCTGACAGGAGTAAGCTTTTGGGCAGGACAAAAAATTCTAAACACTACGAACCAGTTCACATTCGAACAGGAAGGAAACTGGGGTCATGGTGAAGGCTGGGATGCAAAAGGAGCTTGGGTTGACGGCACATGGTACAATGTCTCTTGGGTTGATGGCACCTACCCATACTTTGACGAAAACGGCACAATGACACAATGGCCTTTTCCAGTGTCAGCAGATTCAGGTTACTGGATGGAAGGCGTACAAGTATACCAACGAACAATACACAATAATGAGGGCACAAACGTCTACACTTACCTAAACATGAACGGCACATGGACTGACGTAACTGGCAGAATTACGGTCGATACACCAGAGAACGGACCAAGCTACAGAATGACTGGTTCTATCTCAGACAAACGGTTATACTTCCAGTCTGTGGCATTACAGAGTGAAAATTTTACTTTAAGCGACCGCAACTTAAGTTTCATATCAACGAAGAATGTATGGGCTGGAGAAGGAGCTTTTGATAACCTTTTTGAGCCAAATGAGTCACATCTTATAGTGTTAGCAGGCAGTTGGGAAGCACGTAAATACAGTGTTGATACCAATCCAATCGATACACTACAAGCAGGCAATATTCAATTGATGATTAAGGCTAGCACTGATGTTAATATAAACTGTGAGACTGGTAACAATACTATTCTTGAAACTTGGACGGATTCCACTGTAATAAAGCAGATAACTGTGACCCAAACAGGAAACAGCTACATTTACAACACGGAACTCTCTGAAAACCAAATGTTTAGGCTTGACCAGTTCAGTGTAGAAGCATTCATTGTACCAAGGAGCTAAAAAACATGGCTAATTTGGACGGCGGAGAACTTGAAGGCAACACACTTAACGTGTACGCTTTCGTGGTTAAAGAAGGCAAACCCGTAGGCCCAAGAGAAGTCATGCGTGGCGCAAACCTTAGCAGTCCAAGCACCGCCTACCGGCAACTGCAGAAACTGGAATCCCTCGGCTTACTTGAAAAAAACGCTTACGGCTCATACGTAGTGAAAGAGAAGACAAACATAAGCGGGCACTTGTGGATTGGCAGAAACCTTGTCCCGCGGCTGCTTTGTTATTCCCTCTTTTTCTTTGGAATACTTAGCGTTGAAGCAGCAATCCTGATAGTGCAGTTCTTTTTTCAGAATGTAACTCCAAGCTTAGCAGTACTGTACCTGTTGCCGATTACAGGCATTTCAGCTGGACTGTTTTTGGGTGAAGGCTTAGTTTTGCACAGAAAAAACAAGCGAGCCAACACGGTTAAAGAAAACTTTGAAGACAAGCCAACAGCAACTTAGCTTAAAACCCCTTTTTCCACTATTTTTCAACATACTAATAACGTGGTTTTTAACCAATAGCACCTACCCCCCTTAGTGATTTGCACCTTAAGGCTGGTTTTACCCTACCCCCTATAGGTTTCTGCATACTATTTCTAATAGGATCCAAATAGGCGCTTCATTAAAAAAATTGGGGTTTATTCGAGAATTCTGTCTTTCACCGTAATCACCGCCAACACAAAGAACAGCAACGCTATTCCCCCGATAACCGCAAAATCAAACCAAACCTCGGCTATGCCGTAGCCTTTTAGCATGATGCCTTCAAAGAGTTGGTTACCGTAGTACATCGGCACGAATTTTGAGATGGTTTGGACCCAATCTGGAAAACTGTTCACGGGAATTAGCATTCCGCTTAAAGCCATGCTTGGCAACGCTATCAGGGGCGCCATTTGGACTGCTTGTAACTCGTTTTTTGCAAAGTTTGAAAGGAACACTGCCAAGAAAATGTGGGCTAAAGCATACAAAACTGCCCCGAAGAACAACAGGAAAATGCTTCCTTGCACTGCTGCTCCAAAAACGCCTATGCCAATGACCAAAATGACGCTTACCATGACGATGCCGAGAAGTAGAAGCGCTATAGAGTAACCTAACAGCCTTTCAATTGCTGAAAGTGGAGTAGCATACAATCGAGCTAACACGCCAGAGGTTGATTCCCGCGTAATAATAATCAATGAAATAAGCAGCACAAGAAAAGTTAACACGAAAGCAATCACTGATGGAATGCTAACGTCAAGCCCCGAGTATTCAACGTTTCCAAAAGCAAACTGCTTATCCAACTCAACCCCAGTGCTGCCAAAAGAGGTTTGAAGTGCATTCTGAATAGCCACTAAAACGCTGGCTTGATTAGCTGGTTTAGTGCCGTCAATATATAGAATTACCGTGGCGTTACTATCAAGATCTGTGCTATCGAGCACGGTTTGAGTTATGTTTGCTGGTACGCCAGTTTCTGTTCTGTTAGGGTTAAGGGGGGCTACAACAATTTTCAGGTTAGCCAGTTGGGTTATAGCGTTGTCGATGCTATGTTTGAAGAGGGTTTCTGAAAAATTGGCTGGAATGAAAAGTGCAGCATAACAGCTACCGTTATCGACGCCGCATTTTCCAGAATCAAAATCCGCCAAGGTAACTTTTACGCGGTCATCATTCTGTAGTGACTCAGTAATGTTGGCACCAAAATTTAGCGCTACATTAACTGTTGCACCATTGCCAACCGTATAACCTACATCTTTATTATCAACGAATAAGGGCACGTTTTTTACTTCGCCGCCAAGCGCAAAACCAAAGATAAACATGATTAAGGCTGGCATCGCAATCATCATACCTAAAGTTCGCTTGTCTCGAGAAATCTGCTTGAGAACACGCCAAGCAACCGCACCAGTTCTAGCAGAAGAAAACTTACTCATCTGCAACCGCTCCTTGGCTTAACCTTATGAAAACATCCTCAACCGTAGCGACAGAATATCTGCGTTTAATTTCTTGAGGCGTTCCTTCCTCGATGAGTTTTCCTAAACGCATAAGCCCGATTCTATCTGCGCGTTCAGCTTCATCCATCACGTGTGAAGTGATAACGATTGTTAAGCCTTCTTTAGCTAAGGAACGGAAGTAATCCCAAAAGAAAGAACGTAAAACAGGGTCAATTCCAACTGTGGCTTCATCAAAAAACACAATTTTTGGCTCATGAATAAGTGAACAGGCTATGCTGACACGGCGTTTCATGCCGCCCGAAAGGTTAGAAACTGTGGTTTTTCTGCGTTCTTCAAGCTTTAAAATGGGAAGCAACTCGCCGAGCCTTTTTTGGAAAAACGGTTTTTTCATTCCGTAGAGTTGTGCAAAGAACCAAATGTTTTGTTCAACCGTCAAATCAGTATACAAAGCGTATTCTTGTGGGGCAACACCGATTTGTCTAGCAACTGCTCTGCGTTTTTCAGGAACCGTCAGTCCGAGTATTTTGATGACTCCGGAGGTTGGGTAAAGTGAACCGGTCATCATGTTGATTGTTGTGGTTTTTCCTGAACCGTTGGCGCCAATTAAAGCGTAGATTTCGCCTTTTTGGATTTTCAGGTTTAGGCTGTCTACGGCTTTTATTTGACCTTCTTTGTAGGTTTTTGCCAAGTTTACGGTTTCTATTACTGTTTCTGTTTGGGGCATTGTGGTTCACTTTTCCTTAAGGCATAAAAAGGGCTAAAGCGTTTATAATTTTGTTGTTACTTTGGGAGTGACAAAAGTGAGCCAAGAAAAACAGGAACAGTTAACACAAGCATTAAACAAACTAGGAATGAGCAGCTACCAAGCAAAAGTCTACTCCGCCCTAGCTTCACTGGGACCAACCGGCGTGTCAGAAATACAACGCATCTCAAGAGTACCAAGAACAAAAATCTACGAAATCCTGCAACAACTAATAGAAATGGGCGCAGTTGAATTTCAAAGCGGCAGACCAGTCATCTACAATGCCCTATCACCCAAAGTGCTTGTTGACCGCATGAGAAACTCTTTTTTAAACGCAGCCGACGAAGCCACAAGACTCCTAACCGAAATACGACAAATAGACAAAAACGAAAGCGAAGAATTAGCGTGGACAGTCAAAGGCAACATAGCCGTACGACAAAAAGCCATGTTAACCGTTGCTTCGGCAAAAGAAAAACTGCTTATGGTAGAACCTTACCCGCCAAGGCTTATCCTAAATGCTGCTTCGATAATTCGGTCACAACAAAAAAAGGTCCAAACCCAAGTAGTCTGCATACTAAAAGAAGGACAACACTTAGATGAAAGGTACAGTCAAGATTTTATAGAGTTTCGCAAAGTTCCCAAACGACCGCTTAACGATGAAAAAAACGGTTTCTTGGGAGACCTAAGAACACCTATACTTTCTATTATGACCAACGCGTCAGGCCTCATAATAATCGATGACAAAGAAGCGTTCTTATGTTTCCCAGACAAAGAGAATCCTCAACAAAAAAGAGGATTAACTTTAAAGATTCCTGGGCTTCCATGGATGCAACGCATAATGTTTGAAAACATTGTCCTGCGTTCAACAATCAGATTGTAATTTAGGCTTGTTTTGGTGCTTCAGCGGTTTCTTTCGGCGCCTCGGCTGTTGGAGCTGCTTGGTCAGGTGCAGGCTGGACAGTTACTGCCTGGTCTTGGGCTGAAGGTGGTGGTTCAGGCTGCGGGGGCGTGTAGGGGAGAATCTGGATTTTTTCTGCCATAGGATGCAGCAAGTCGGGCGGCGGATAGGGCGCGTTCAGTATGGATGCTAAAATGTAGATTGAATTGAACACGTCTTGGTAAATGGCGAACAGGATTTGGGGAATTTTTGTTTTGGGGTTGGGTTCAAGCTTCTTTTTGATATCTGCCGCTGGCCCGTCAAGGGTTACTGACCCCGCCACTAAATATTTGACGATACTGGGTTTAGTTGATATTATAAGGTTGAAATTTAGAATTGTTTCGTTTGCGCCTTTCTTTTGCTCGTCAAGTTTGGCGTTTATGTCAAAAAACATGTCTGCACTGGGGAACAATTGGCTGGTTCTTTCAGCCTGTACGCTATCAATACGTACGGTAACCGTAACGCCCGAGACAGCGTATTTTGGGCAGATTTTTTATTCCCCACTATTTTTTTGGTTGTTGCATATTTAATCTTTGTAGATTCCTGCTCCACAAAAAAGTGGAAGCATTGAGAACATCTCGTGGTTAACCTGTGCTTGCGACTGGTTCACTAACGTATGCTTGAATTGACATTTCAGTAGCATACTTGAATGAGCCGTCGTTGCTGTTGTTTTTAGGTTGAACCACAATCTTTTTTGGCACATCATCTTCAATGTAAAGTATGTAGCTAACGTTTTTTCCTAAACCGATCCTTTCAAGCTGCTGAACAGAACCTTTGAGTTTTTCTAGGTCCTGAATTTTTGTGCCAATCTTCTCTATTGCTTCAAAGAGAATTTCAGCTTGACCTTCATCGGTTGATGAAAGCAGTATACTGCCAGAGGGAACCCATATCGAGTTTTCTTCGCCTTTTTTGCCTTTGCCAGCCGGCTTTTTTTCTGGAGCTTTCTTTGGCGGCGCTTTGCTGGTGGTTTTTTGCATTGCAACAGATTTTTGGTACCATTCATCGTTTTTGTGTGTGATTTCGGAGTCGCGTAGCAATGTGCCTAGCCATTGGCTGTAGTCTTCATATAGTGCACGGTGCTGCTCTGTTTGGTCAACTACGTATTCTGTTATGTCTTTGAGTGTGTTGAAAGTTCTGATTTCTGTTCCCATAAATTGGCACCATAATTGCTTGTTTGGCTAATTGTTAATCATTAAGGGGGTAAGTTTGTCATAATAGTGTTTGTCTATCACAAAAACGACACACTGCTTTCAAAAAAAGGAAAAAACTTGGTTTACAAGAAAGGAGAAAAGTTTAGTTTTTAGCTGCTCTTCTGTTCATGAATTCTTGGAGCAACGCTTTTCGGTGCTCGATAGCTTGTTCAACTTCTGCCTTCATTTTTTCCGTTGTTTCTGCCATTGCGGTGATTTCGCTTACTGCTAAATTATTGTTGCTGCCTACAGTGTTTGCTTCTGACAATATTTCTTGAGCTGCAGATTCAACATGTTTAGAGTCTTCAACAACGCCTAAAGCCAGTTTTGACATTTCGTTTGCGTCACAAACTACGCTTTTTGTTATTTCCTCAACTTGTTCTGCTGTGTTTTGAACGTCTTTTGCGATTGCAGCCATTTCTTGCGCTGAAGCAGTTTGCTCTTCGACTGCTGAGGAGGCTTCTTCTGATGCTGATGAACTTTCTTCAGCTATGCTGGCAACTTCTTCAATGGTTTTAACTACAGAGCTTAAAGCGTCAAGTCCACGTTCAACACCGTTTGTCAGGTTGTTGACTTTACCAGTCATTTCGCCCATAATTGTGGCGATGCCTTCTGATTCTTTGATTGCACCTAAAACGACTGTGGCACCTTCAGCTGCGCCTGCTTGTGACTGCGTAGAAATGTTGCTTGTTTGTGCACCAGCATCTTTAATTCCTTTGACTAGATCAATTGATGATTGTGCAGCAATTTTTGATTGTCCTGCTAAACCTTTTACTGCATCTGCCACTACTGCGAATCCACGTCCAGCCTCGCCTGCCCTTGCCGCTTCAATTGCAGCGTTAAGTGCAAGCATGTTGGTTTGTCCGGCAATGTCTGAAACGCTGTTTGCCATTTCTCCAACTTGCTCAACGGAACTTACCATTGAGGATACTGCTTCTGAAACGCGTGTAATGTTGGTTTTGATGTTTTCGATTGCTACCAAGCCTTTTTGGCTTTTTTCGTTTGCTTCTCTGGACTTCTTTAAAGCGTCTTCAGTTACCATTGATGCTTCTCTAGCGATTAAGCCTGCTTCATCCATGACTTTTTTGAGTGATTCAGTGCTTCTTGCTGCATCTTGGGAGAGGTCTGCAAGTTTTTGAGCGCCTGTTGATACTTGTTGTGAGGCGGTGCTTACTTGTTGCATGCCGATAGCCATTTGGTTTGAAACGTTAGCTGCTTGTTTGCCCATTTCTACTACTTTAGTTGTTGATTTGGTGGCGTCGTCTGCGCTTGATGCTACTTTGTTTGCTGCTTCTTCAACATTTTTTGTTGTGAAAATTACTTTGTTTACAATTTCTGTTGTGCTTGACGCTAACTCTGCAACTTTTACGGCGGATTGTTCTGCATTGTAAGCAAGTTCTGCAGCTTTTGCGGCGTTTTGGATTGTTTGGTCAGCCATTGCTGAGGTGGCTTCTGCGCCTTGTATGGCGTCTTGTAAAACGTCAATAATTTTTTGTTCTAACTGCTTGTTCTCTTCTTGTAAGCGTTTATTTTCTTTTTCCAGTTTTTCAACCTGTTTTTCAAGGTCTATGGTTCGTTTGTCCTTGATTTCATTTGCCATTTTGATTAAGGCTCCTGCGTGTCTCTCTACATTTTGTACGTCTGCTTATAAGTAAATTATGAATTTGATATACAGAATGAAAATAATTAAATAAAAAATGACTTTACTTTAAAGCCTTAATGATTTCTCTTGGAATTTTTTCTAAAGGAGCAACAACATCCACTCGTCCAGTTTCAAAAGCCATTTTTGGCATACCATAAACGATGCTGGTTTTTTCATCTTGAGCTATCGCGTATCCACCTTTATCTTTGATAGCAATCACTCCTTTGGCGCCATCAGAGCCCATACCCGTTAAAACAACACTAACAATTTTTGATCCATAAACTTGAGCAAGAGAAAACATTGTAACATCAGCAGCGGGTCGCACGTAATTAACTGGTGGGTCCTGTGAGAGAGTTATTTTGTCGTCTTTTGTTACAACCATGTGGAACCCACCGGGAGCAATCAGGGCAAGTCCTTCCTGGATCATGTCACCTTCTTCGGCTTCTTTTACTCTGAATTTGCATTCTTGGTTTAAACCGTCAGCGAAGAGTTTGGTTACGCCTTTTGGCATGTGCTGAACGATTAGGATTGGTGGTATGTCACTGGGAAGGTTTCGTAGAACTGAAGTAATTGCGGGTGGTCCGCCTGTTGAGGCTGCTATAAAGATTATTTTGTCACTGGCGCTTCCAGTTACCATGGGTGACTGCAAAGTATCGTCATGCAGGATTTTTATTGGCCGCACGTTTGCTGAAGCTGCAGTTTTAATTTTAGAAATCAATTCATCCTTGACGCTTTCCATATTTAGCGAGATTTGCCCTGAAGGTTTAGGCACATAGTCTACAGCACCATATTCCAGCGCTTTAAGGGTAAGTTGAGCTTCATGCTGGGTTAAAGCGCTAATCATCACTACCGGTACGGGATTGGTTTCCATTATTCTGCGTACGGCGGTTAACCCGTTCATTTTTGGCATTTCAACATCCATTGTTACAACGTCTGGATGTAACTCCAAAATTTTAGTGATTGCTTCTTCGCCGTCACGTGCAGTGCCAATCACGTCGATTCGAGGGTCCATTTTTAAAATGTCAGAAAGCACCCTTTGCATAAGCAGTGAATCGTCAACGATTAAGACTTTTATTTGCCCCATCAGACATCACCAAAAAAAGTTGTGGGCTGAAAAAGGTTAAGGCTGTTTTTCTGTTTTTATTTCGAAGCCTTGGGTGTTTTCGATTTGTTTGATTGCGTCTCTTGAAACGACTTTCATCAAGTCAAGCAGGATGATTAAGTCTTTGTCATGTTTAGCTACGCCAAGTACTGACTCGTTTTTGTCAACAATCAAACTGTCAGGGTTCGTTTCAATGTCGTCTTTTGGTAGAGTTAAAACTTCCATGACGCTGTCAACCATGACGCCGATTGGGTGTTTGTCTTGAACGATAATCATTATTCCTGTGCTTTCATTTTCTTTTTGTTCGGTGATGCCGAAGCGTTTCCTGAGGTCAATGACTGGGAGAACTTCGCCGCGTAGGTTTGTTACACCTTTAACGTATGCTGGAGCGTACGGAACAGGCGTGACGCCTTCAAAGTTTTTTACTTCTCTGACTTGGTGAACGTTTACGCCGTAATAGACATTGTCAAGCGAGAACGTGAGCATCTGCATTTCTTCTCTTAAGGTTTTCCTGTCGATATCTACCATTATTGTTACACCTATTATGGACTGCTTTTATAGAATATTCAGGAAACCCCTTATATGTCGCTTATGAAAACAAGCTACTGATTACTAGTCCAGAAACACAAAAGAAAAAACTATATGATGTAACTGGGTTTTGGACCCATTCCAATCTGGTTTTTCAGCCAATTCTCATCCATTAAGCACCATTTCGCTTCACCGTCTTCAATTTCAAGAACCAACATCATGTCGCGTTTGTCTAGTTTGGCGTAATCGAGCAAAACGTTGTAGGCTGCTTGGCTGATTTCCATTTCAAGATTTCGGGGCCTGTTGTCTCCGATTTTTTTGCCGTGAAATGTTGCTTTAACTTTTTCTGTTCCTTCTTGAAGTTGCACGTTTACTTGGTTGATATAGTAAACAACGTCTTGATAGCTTAGAATGACGTTTCGTGCATTTTCGGATCTTACTTCTGTATGCTCCTCCAATGATGCTCCCTTCAACTGCAATTAAAAGACGTTTAACAATTAAAGGGAAATTCCCTTACTTATAATATTCCCAAAAAAGAGCAAATACAAAGAAATAAGAAAAAGCGTTTAAGCCTTGTTTTTAACTTTATGAGTGAACTGTTTCACGTCAAGAACCAGAACCACTTGACCGTCACCAAGTATGGTGGCGCCGCTGATGCCTTTGATTCCTGAAAGTGTTTCACTCATTGACTTAACCAAAATGTCTTGTTGACGTAACACTGAATCTACGACGACACCAAGTTTTGTGTCTTCATCACCTAGGTAGGTTATGAGCAGTTCAAGGTCTTCCTCGTCAGGACCATCCAGATCCAGCATTTTATGCAAATGCACCACTGGGATAACGTGGTTTCTAACTACGATAGCGTCTGTTTGCCCTAAGGATTTTACTTGACTTTTTCTTGACTTAACTATTTCTGAGACTTGACTTGTAGGTATAGCAAAGGTTTGGCCTGCATCTTTAACCAGAATTGCCTGAATAATAGCCAATGTTAATGGCAGTTTGATGCTTGTTTTTGTGCCTTTTCCGATTTCAGTGTCTAAATGTACTGTTCCGCCGAGTGCTGCAATCTTTGTTTTAACAACGTCCATCCCTACGCCGCGTCCGCTGGTGTCAGTGATTTCTTTAGCAGTTGAGAAGCCAGGCATAAAGATCAAGTTAATGAGTTGGTCGTCTGTGAGTTTGTCAAGTTCTTCTTTTTTCATGAAGCCTTTTTTGATGGCGCTTTCTTTGATTTTTTCTGGGTCAATGCCTGCTCCGTCGTCGTCTATTTCTATGATTACGTGGTCACCGTTTCTTTGCGCGATGAGTTTGATTGTGCCGCCGGGTTTTTTGCCTTTCTTTTGTCTTTCTTCTGGAACTTCGATGCCGTGGTCAATGCTGTTTCTTAGCAAGTGAATTAAGGGCTCGCCAATTTCGTCAAGAACGGTTCTGTCTACTTCGATTTCTTTGCCTTCCATTACTATGTCAATTTTTTTGCCCTTCTTAATTGAAAGGTCCCGGACTAAACGTGGGAACCTGTCAAAAATTTGGCTAACAGGCACCATACGCACCTGCATGACTAGGTCTTGGAGGTCAGCGGTTAAGCGGTCAATGTTTTCTGTGATGCGTTTTAAGCTCTCGTTACGGTTATCAGCAGTTACTTGCAGCAAAGCAATTTTGTTAATGACAAGCTCTCCAACCCAATTCATGAGTTTGTCTAGTTGTTCAAATTTGACTCTGACTGTTTGGGCGCTACGTACTTCTGAGAGGACTTTGGATTCTTCAGAGTTTTGGTTAGCGGTTGCGTGGACTTGTGTTTCATGTTTAGGTTCAACAGGGGCTGCGGAAGGTTGAGATTGGGGTTGCTGAGCTGGTGCTTCAACCGTTTCGGCAGGCTTTACAGGCGCTTCTGGCTTTGCAGGTGTGGTAGAAGTGGTTAGGTCTAATGGGAAAACGTTTACCTGCTCAACTTCACAGACTTGCTTGGCACATTTAGCAACTTCAGCATCATTCTGTTTGGTTTTTACAACAAGTTTGAAGCCTGAACCAAGTTTTTGCTCGTCAAGGTCACTTTGATCGGGCACAGTCTTTACAACGTCTGCAATTTCAGCAATTTTAGTCAGCAGCATGTTAGCGCGTAGGTTTCTAAAGTTGCAGTCGCCACTGAATTTTAAGTCAACAACAAAGCAGCTTTCGCCCAAGTCTTGTGCAGTTTTTATGGTTTGTTTTTGATCAGAGGTAAACTCAAGATTAATTTCAGGAACAACCATGTTTTCTGAGGGGGGTTCAGAAACGGTTGTTTCTGCAGGCTTTTCTTCTGCGGGAACTATGCTTATTTGGCATATTTCTGATTCTGAGACACTGTGCAATTTCTGTTTGAATGTTGCAACGTTAATTTCTTCTTCAATCTTGTTCTGTATTTGCTCTAGCCTTGTAGACAGTGAGTCAACGCATTCAAGTAGTGTGCTGACGAGTGTACTGTTTGGTTTTTTACCTTTACGCATGCCGTCAAAAATGTCTTCCATTGCATGGGTTAATTCTTGGAAGTCCTTGAAACCCATCATTCCTGAACTGCCTTTAAGCGTGTGGGCTGAACGGAAAAGCATGTTGACTATTTCTTGGTTTTCAGGATCCTTTTCTAGAATTAGTAGTGACTTTGTTAATGTATCAATATGTTCTTTGGCTTCTTCTATGAATAGTTGCATATACTGGTCATTATCATCTAACGACAAATAACCCACCTGCTTTCCAGTTTACCATCTCTTTATTGCACTGGACTCTAAAATGGCAAAAACAGATTATTTGATTGCGTGCGTCTTATTCCAACACACACAAAAGTGGGTTAAGCTTTGATTTGAAAAGCAACGTTTTGTCTCTGGTACACCCTTGCTCTTATATCGACAGGCACAAATTTTGCTGCAGGTTCACCGCTTAAAATTTCTGCTTTACCGCTTACAAAGTAGCCGCCGTCTCGGAGGGCATTGTAGAAGTTCATGTGTACTCTTTGTTGGCCTTCGCGTGAGAAGTAAATCATAACGTTACGGCACAAAATCAAGTCAAGATTCGTGTGCACTGCGGGTTTCATTAAATCGAATTCTTCGAAACGGACCAATTGCTTAATGTGATTTTTTACTTTGTAGACACCGTTTTCTTTTGTAAAATAATTGTCAACAAGTAACCCGTTTATGCCTTGAACCTGTTTTTCTTGGTATTCGCCTTTGGCTGCTTTGGATAACGCGTCTTTGTCTATGTCGGAAGCGTAAATAGTGACGTTATGGGTTGCAAGTTTATCACCTAAGATTTTGTGAGTTAAAATGGCAAGCGAGTAAGGTTCTTCACCAGAAGCGCAGCCTGCACTCCAAATGCGGACTGGAGATTTCTGGAAAATCTTTGGCAGTACTTGATGTTCTAAGTACTGGTAAACGTCGGTGTCACGCATGAAAGTGGTGTAGTTTACTGTTATTTCGTTTAGCAATATAGGGTATTCGTCTGGGTTTTTGGCTAGATACTGCAAGTACCGACCATACGTCAAAGTGTTGGTGGCACGTAACCGGATGGCTATACGTCGTTTAAGGTACTCGTCGCGGTAACCGCTAAAGTTAACCCCAACTTTTTCCTGTAGATTCTTTTTTACCCGTTGAAAAGACATGTTTTCTAAAAAGTCTTCAACTGGTTGCGTTTGAGTTGTTTTTATTGCTTCAACCACAGTAAACCACCTTTTTAGTTTAAGAGGTTTGTTTTATTGTTGATTCAGTTTCAGTGCATTCTGTGAGCCACTTCTTTCCCTTATCTGCAAGCACTTGCCGCAGTTGTGTACTTGGGAAAGTAATCAGGAAGCCTTCAGCTGAACTATTGCTTCGTTTAAAACGGGCATCAAAGATTACTGCTAAATCTGAACAGAGAGCCTGCTTTAGCAGCAAACTATCAATGACCGCGTCGAAACAGTCACAAAGCACCACTGGCGGACTCGGTATAAGTTCGGTACCTGCAAAGTCAGCCATTGCACTAAGGAACGAACAAATCATTATTGACCCCAACTCTTCAATAGCAGATTGTTCTACCTCTGGCTTTTCACAATCAGTAGAACGAGCCATTAAATCAGCAATTTTTGTTGCTTCTTGGGCTTCAAAAATCAGCATGATATCGCAATCCGCGTTGCCACGTAATTGCATAAAGATTGCTGTAACAACCGTATCATGTTTGTCGTAGATTCCTGGAACAAGATGCGGAGGTGACAGATGCATTTTTGGCACTTCAATTTTTATTGTTTCTTGAATTATTTTTGAAAGCGCCACCGTTGCGTTGCCTGCGCCTATGCTGCCCAGTTCCGTCAAAATGTCAATGTCGGAAACAGAGCAGAGGCCTTGAACGGATTTTTGAGTCATGCTTTTTGCCTCAACGAGTATTTTCTTGAGCTGGAACTACTCCGACCTGCATGCTTGAATCACATTGTACTTCTACGTTAGGAGTAATTTCTATGCCCATCATTTCTTTAGATTTATTTAACAGAATCGATTTTAGAGCAGGACTTGGGAATATGATGAGAATCGATTTTGCGTCTGTTCCTAGGCGTTTAAAGCATGCATCGAAAACCAGTGCTTTATCGGATAGAAGCGACTGTTTTAAGATTACATTGTCAAGGATTGAATTGAATGCGTCAACCACTCTTAATGGCGGTGTCGGTATTAGTTGGACTCCGGTGAAGTCTGAAATTGCAGTCAAAAATGACCCAATTACAATGTTTGCCAATTCTTGAATGGCTGATTCTTCCATTGACTCATCAAGTTCTTCAACAGAAGGCGCCATAGTCATTAACGCAGCAATGTTTTTTGCTTCAGCAAGATCAAACATTAAGAGAATATCACATTCATAGTCTCTTTGCAGCTGCATCAGAACCGCTGTTGTTGGAGCGTCTCCTCTATTGTAATATTTTGATACCATATGTGTTGGTACACTGCAAACTCTTGGTAAATCGATAGAGACATCCTGCATGAGAACCGTGGACAGAGAAGTGGCAGCGTGACCAGCTCCAATATTTCCGATTTCTTGAAGGATACCTAAATCAGCCTGATCGTCATCTTGGCAAGATACTAGGCCTTTGTTGTCATCTGTAATGTTTAAGCTATCTAATTTTTTACTCATATTTCCCTTGTCTCCCCGTTGAATCTTCTTACTTTGGCAATTCCTGTTCCCAGGTTGAAGGTTATTCTGCGTCCATGCTGGCCACCAACATCTTCAGAAATCAATCTGATGTTATGCTGGTTTAACGCTGCTTTAACAGCGTCAATATTTTTTGCTCCAATGTTTAACGCATTATTCTTCAAAGTTGGGAACATGTTGGCGCCTCCAGCAATCTTTGCTGAAAGCGTCAGTTTATGTCCACTGACTTTATGGATCAGTTTGGCTAAGGCTGGAACCGCTGTGTCTGCAAACTTTGATGGAAGAAGCTCGTTTGGAGCGATAGCAGAGTTTGGAAGCATGATATGAGCCAACCCCCCACACTTATGCTTAGAATCATACAAGCAAATTGCTACGCATGATCCAACACTCGTGACTAATTCAACTGGCTTAATTTCTGCTTTCATATCCGCCATGTCCACGCGAACTTCTTCCACCGTTGGGCTCATTTGCGACGACTCGTTGGTTGTTTTGTATGTTGTGTAAGCTGTAGCATTCAGTTGCCTGCAAGCGTTGCTGGTTTTATTGTCAGCATCCGACGTTGTATCCCAAGAAATAGCCGTTATCGAGCAGGTCTTGGGATTATAGGCACTGGTATGCAAAGGCTTAGCCTCAGCAGTATTTGGATAATACTTCCATAACTTTTTGAGGTTGGAATGGTTTAACAACGAAGTCTTTGGCGCCTGCCTTGAGTGCTTCAGCTATTAGTGCTTGTTGACCCATTGAACTGCACATGACTACTTTGGCTCCTGGATCGGTGGTGACTATCTGTTTTAGTGCTTCGATGCCGTCTTTGGCTTTTGCTCCTGGAGGCATAACGATATCCATTAGCACTAAGTCTGGTTTGGCGTTTTGGAACTGCGTGATTGCGTCATCGCCATTGGCTGCTTCTGCAATTACTTCGTGTCCTGATTGCAGAATAATTTTTTTAAGTACTGCTCGCATGAATGATGCGTCGTCTACTACCATTACTGTTCCCATGTTTTTTGCCTCACTTTTGATTGTTCTACAAGTTTGGTTTCAGAATATAAAAGTATTGTGTAGCAATACTTAAGATACCAGTACTGCACCACAGAACCCTAACAAAACTAATAATCAAAAAAATAACTCAAAACTCACTACTGACCAGACAAATTAGCAGACGAAATCGCACCAGAAATCTTCTGCATATCCTTCGTGATAGCAGAAAGAAACTTGATACGATTCTCGACTTTGCGCTTCTGAGTGTTAGTTAGCTGCTTGAATTTTGGAATCGCATCCCGAACAACAGCAATAAGCAAATCACGATGCCGCTCATCACTTAAATCCTTCAACTCCAAATGACCATCCTCATAGGTCAAAGCCAAATGACCTGTAGGATCTATGTGTGCACTAACAACGTCACCTACTTCGGGTGGAAGGGCTGTTTTTGAAATGCTGATTCCAGGAGAGAGTGGAGTCATGAATTTGAGGAATGCTTTAAAGAATTCTGATACAAGCAGTTTTTCTTCTGAAGTAAGTTCGCTTATTTGACCCACATCATCTGCCACGGCTCGTAATGAATCGGCAAGTTCCTGTTCTGGAGTTTTTTGTGTCAATTCGGATTCAGCAGCTTTTAAATGGGTTTGTTTGTGGAAAAATGCTTGTATGTTTCACTTGTTACAGACGCATTTTTTACGGTTATCCAGTATATGCAGTCATACTACATAATACTTATAAGTTGTGCTGAAGCCTCTCACTTAACACATAGAGGTGACGCCAACATGGTATATGGACATCAAGGGTTAAGAGAAAAAGCAGACCCAAGCAGAATCACAGAAGTATCCTCATTACGGGCCGACAGAGCCAAAGTAATGGTCAATTTTGAAAAAGAGCGTCCAATGTCAACGTCACCATTGTACTACAAGTACAACATACAAAGATTTGACTTACACCCAAACTACAGCTTCCAACACCTTGACAGCATGATACCCAAAGGCACACCCGAATACTTAGACCACGGCTTAAACTATGTAGAACGCATCGTCAGAGCACTATACTATTTCAAACAATGCAGTTTAATCGGGCCATCAGGAACAGGAAAAACCCACATTGTCTACCTAGTAGCCGAACTAACCGGACTGCCAATTTGGGAAGTCAACTGCGGTTTAAGCACCAGCAGCTTCGACTTAATCGGCAGATTCATCGGTTTAGGCAAAGAAAACTGGGTCGATGGCTTACTAACACAATGGCTAAGAAAAGGCGGCATCATGTATCTCGACGAAGCCAACATGATGAAACAGGACGTTGCCACAAGACTCAACCCAGTCTTAGACACTAGAGGCCACCTTGTCCTTAACGAAAAAGACAGCGAAGTAATCGAACGCCACAAATACGGTTACATGATCATTAGCATGAACCCTGCAACCGCCGAATTCAGCGGCACCAAACCACTTAACGCAGCCATGCGTCGACGTATGGCGGTTTGGATTAACTTTGACTTTCTCAGCGTAGGCGAAAAAATTTCGCCACACGAAGTTGACATGCTGCAGAAAAGAACCAAAATAAGCAAAGATACAGCCTACAAAATTATTCAAGCAGGCGCCGAACTTAGACGCCAATACAAAGCAGGCGACCTACCATATGGTCCATCGCTTGGCGACTTGATTAACTGGGGAACTTTATGTTTTGACGGCATGACTCCGATGAGTGCTGCAGAAGAAAGCATCATTGGCTTAACAAGCGACAACCCTGAAGTTCAAGCAGATGTACGCAGAATTCTAGAAGGAGTATTTGGCACAGAGCAACAATAAACTCGGTGGGCAAATATGGGTTTTATTGATTACGCTTGGTCAATCTCGTTTCAAAAAGATAACACCAAAGTGAAAATGCTACAAGACCCAAGCATTGAACAACCCACTTTTCAGCCCGATGAATTCGGCATAACAATCAAGCTTCCCTCGGTAAAGTTTCTTCCAAACAAACAAATCTCATATTTAGGCCAAGTTTTTCCCTTTGACCATCAGGGCAAAATCCGAGTTGGACGTTTATTCCGCGCGGCAGTCCTGCATTTAACTACGCATACCCTCACAATGCTGCCTAACGAGATAATGTACCACAACAATTCAGACACTCCGCTTCAGGCTTACTGTAAAGCTCTTGCACGTGACACGTATACAAACGCTTACCTGCAAGCATGGTATCCTGACCGTTTTGTTGACATTGCATTTGCCAACACGTGCTTCTATCAAAGAATAAAACCTGTAGACCGCATTTTTTCGCCTTCGACAAGAATCATGACTGCACTTTTGACAAAAATTAACCTTGGTGCAATAAAAGGAAACTTGAGCCAAGAAGATGACCAAACAGTAAACACAATATTTAGCGAACTCTCAGGTCTTAAAGAGACCTTTTTATCCACATTTATGGGCGACCAGCTTGACTTGGGAAAGATTGTTAACGAAAAAATCAAGATTATAAGCGGCATTCTTGAACCATATGGACCCTTCTTGGAGGCGCCATCACTTCCAAACACCGAAAGCACAGGCAACTGCAGCATCTACAGTGTGCCTGAAGAAAACTTTGATTTTGAAAGCACATTCATTTTTGCACTTGAAGCCTTAGGTGGAACAATCCCAGCCATCGATAACATGGAACAGTTGTGGCGTCCTGAACAAGAAAATGAAGCATTACAAGCTTTCGACGCAGATAGATATGGAAAAGAACGTCAGCAAAAAATACTTCAAAGACTCACACCATATTTAGGTTGGACACGTTTTAAGGGAATTTCTTTTCCAGATGAAGACTATACCCAGTATCTTAGGGCAAGAAACTTAATGCAGGGAACAAGTCGCCGCTTAATGGATGCTTTACGAAGCGCCTTGGACCTTTTGGACGAGGATCCAAGACAAGAAATGGGGCAACTGGATTTAAGCGCAGTTATACAAGCTATGGCCTGCGGTAAACCTGCAACAGACGTTTTCAATCTAGATGAATATTTAAAGCAAAGTTTCGCTTGGTCGATTGTTTTTGATGCGAGCGCCAGCATGAAAGTAAGAGGGGAATACGGACGCGCGTTGGCCATTAGTGTTGGTGAAGTAGCTAAAGAGTTGATGACCGACCCGACATCTTGGAGCTTTTTTGGTTTCAACGATCGCTTACATGTCTTAAAAGACAGCAACGAATCTTACTCTAAAACTATTCGTTCCCGAATTGGGGGCTTAAAGTTTGAAGGCTTAACATACATGCCTGACGCCGTGCACATGGCAGGCAAAATGCTTGCCAAACGCTTCGAGGAGCAGCGGGTATTGATTGTTATTTCGGACGGTTGGCCTTACGGTTACGCAAACATGCCCATTGCACTCAAGGAAGGTGTGGATGATTTGCTGCGAAAAAACGTTATCGTGATTGGGATTGGCGTTCAGACTGATCGTATGGGTAACTTTTTCAGGCTTAACACTTCGGTTTATACTCAGAAGGATTTGGTTAGCCGGTTTGCTAACGTTTACATTGCAGCTTCTGAGAAGGCCATTGAAACCTAACTCTCTTTTTTTGAGTTTTTGTTCTGTTTTTGGGTTGTTTATCAGCTTTTTGTGCTAATATGAATTCTGGATTCATATTGTTAGGTCGTAATTATATTATATATAAAAAATCAATGTAGGAAGCAGGATTCGGATTTAGAAGTGGAAGATGAATATGGAATTAGCATTCGAAAAACCAACAATCGTAAAAATACACAACGAAGATGACACTTTAAAACTTGTCAAAAGAGACAAAGGTTTCACCAAGCAGATCTCAACCATTGAAGAAACACTCGCAAGGTTCGGACTGCTAAAAAACGAAATTAAAGTTTACCTCTACCTAGCAAGAGCAGGAGAAAAGAAAGCCGGCGAAATAGCCGAAGCAATCGCTCTCCACAGGACAGAAACATACCGCATTCTTCGCGACCTAGAAAAGAAAGGCATACTCTTCTCCGTATTTGAGAAACCACTCAAATTCACCGCTGTCCCACTGGACAAAGCAATAGACCTGCTAGTTGACGCACAAAAAATGAAGATACGCCAACTTGAAAAAGAAAAAGTAAACCTAGTCGAAATGTGGATGTCACTACCACAAAAAAAGCAGGAAGTAGCCAAAAAAGAATTATTCCAAATGCTCCAAGGCGAACAACAAGTAATACTCAAAGCTGAAGAACTACTTGCAAAAACAAGCAGCGAATTCCAAATCTTCGTCCCAGATGATTACCTATCACAACTCTACTACAGCGACTTCACCGAGGCACTAAGAGAAAAACTTGGCACCATCAACATTACATTACTAACAGAAGATTCAGCAAAAGCAGCCTTCTTCATTGAACAAATGGAGTGGCCAGCACAAAAATGCCAGACAGTACACACAGAAAACCTGCCATGCTTTATGATTTCAGACAGACGCGAATTACTCATTGCCTTCCATGAAAGCGACACATCAGCTGAAACAGGCGACAAAAAGAAAGACAAAACCAGCGCCATATGGACCAACTACAACGCTTTCGTTTGGACACTGCAAATGCTGTTCTCAAAACTGCAAGAAACTGGAAGCCAATAAGCAATGAAAAGTAGGGTTAAAGCAAAACCAAGCAAACACTACCTTTCCAACATCCACACATCTTTGTCTATTTCCTTTTTTGACTAAAACGAAACTTGTACAAAAGCAAACCAATCACCAAAACCGTTACGACAGCTAAGACTGCTGCAATGCAGGTGCTGGTTTGCCACCACACGACATTATTTTCTACATTAACTTTTACAACGTAAAAATCGTAAGGTAAGCCTTTATCAGTTTGGCTAACCCAGCCTGCAACAACAAAGTTGTCTTTGGAAACTTCAACAGCCGCGTATGATTCCTCGTAAACGTTTCGCCCAACCGTGCAACTTGCCAGTTGGTTACCTGAATTATCGATTGTGAATACCCAGAAATCTCGCAGACCATTACCAAAAGAAAAAGTTGTACCGCAAACCACAAACCCCGAACCATCAGCAAGCGCTTTAATGTATGTGGGACTGTCAAAACCGCTTCCACCAAAACTTCGGCTCCATTGCTGCTGAAGGTCTTGCTTAATTTTAATAATTAAGGCATCACTATCGCCTGCTCCTTCTGAGCGTGTGTCACCAGCAATGACTAAACCGTCATCGGCAGTGGTTATGGCATATGCTTTGTCGCTTTCAGAGCCGCCGTAAGTTTGTTTTTCAAGCAGATTGCCGTTGGAATCGATTTTTAAGATGAGAAAGTCAAAGTTTTCATCACCTAAAGTGTCGGTGTAGCCTGCCACAAAAAAGGTGTTCCTATCCAGTGTGACTATTGAGCGTGCGGCGTCATCGTCTGGAGTTGCAATGGTTTTATTCCACACAATGGTGCCGTTGTTGCCGATTTTTGTTAGCCAAACGTCTGCGGGAGCATTGTCAGAGGATTGGGTTAAACCGGCAAACACAAAACCGTCATTGGCTTGGGCTGCGCCGAATATTCGGCTAATTTTTTCTGAACCCAAAGTTATGCTCCATTGAGTGTTGCCTTGACCGTCAATCTTAACCACATAACCCACTGGGTCGACACCTGAAGGAAACATGTTACCTACCAACAAAAATCCATCACACAAGTTGATGATGTAACGGAATTCGCTGCCTACGCCTGCGGGGTAAGTTTTGTTCCACAAAAGATTGCCCTCGCCGTCAAGCCTTAGAGCCCAAGCGACTGTTTGTTCAGCAATTATTGAACGCGT
>JAWRIR010000166.1:0-25745 GCA_040268405.1 Thermoproteota archaeon
CAGGCTCAGTCATTATCAGCGGTGTTCTATACTACAACAGATACGTATCAGGCGCACCACAACAAACAATCGTTGCAGTTGATCTACACACAGGTGAAACCCTATGGGAAAGATCATATGACTTCGGCGGTAGCAGAATCTCAACAGGACAAACCATTTACTGGGATAGTTTAAACAACCGCGGTGGATGGTCTTACCTTTGGATGGTTAGCGGCACTACCTGGTATGCGTTAGACGCATTAACAGGCGACCTCAAATACAACATGACCAACGTACCTTCAGGAACCAACTATTACGGTGAAAACGGCGAAATTCTGAAATACTCAATCGTTAACTACGGAAACTCTTCAAACCCAGACTACAGATTACTCAGATGGAATTCAAGCTATGTCGTTACTAAAGGCAAGACCGGCATGTCAGAAAGCTGGGGTAGCCAAATCCAAGGCAAAACCTTTGACGCAACAGAACGTGGATACGACATAAACGTTTCAATCCCCGCATACAACACAGCAGCAGTAGGAACATTCCCAGCCAGCGGCAACACAACAATCTCAAAAGTGTTCGTTGGTGACAGAGTAATTTGTACCAGCGTATCATACGACACAGTGCAAATCTGGGCATTCGACTTAACCTCAGGCAACGAAGGTAACTTGCTATTCAACACAGTTAACAATGCACCAGCAGAATGGGAAGCAGGCACAGTAACCATTAGCAGCATCGGTCAAGCAGGCTGGTGCGCATGGAGCCAAGACGACATGGTCGGGGTTTTCTTCAGCAAAGAAAACAGAGTTCACTACGGATACAGTCTCGAAACAGGTCAATTCCTCTACGAAACAGAACCACAAGTCTACGCAGACGCATGGAGCGACACAGTAACGTCATACGGTCCAGACCGTGTCATTGCATACGGCAACCTTTACTCGGCAACAGTCGGCGGCATCGTTTACTGCTATAACGTAACCACAGGCGATCTCCAATGGACATACACAGCAGACGATCCATTGCACGAATCATACCTAACAAACAACTGGTGGATCATTCCAGTAATCGTTTCTGACGGTAAGATTTACTTCGGTAGCTGCGAGCACTCTGCACTCGAACCAAAACCAAGAGGTGCACCGTTCTTTGCACTTGATGCAGAAACTGGTGACGTAGTTTGGAGAGCAGATGGTCTATTCCGTTCAAGCAGATGGGGTGGACGCGCACTAATTGGCGACAGCATCATCGTATCACAAGACACATACAACCAACAAATCTACGCAATCGGCAAAGGCCCAAGCCAAACAACTGTCAATTCGATAACTTCAGCAATAACACTGGGTTCATCAGTAGTCATATCCGGCAGTGTAACCGATATCTCACCAGGAACAGAATCTTCATCACTAGCAATGCGCTTCCCGAACGGTGTTCCAGTGGTCTCAGATGCAAGCATGAGTGACTGGATGCTATACGTGTACAAACAATTCGACCAACCAATGGACACAACCGGTGTCTCAGTCTCAATTGATGCAGTTGATCCAAACGGCAACTACATACACTTAGGTGACACAACAACCGACGCATCAGGCTTCTACAGCTTGAAAGTCACTCCAGACCTGGAAGGCACATACACAATATACGCAACATTCGCAGGCACAGCAGCCTACTACGGTTCATATGCTGAAACAGCACTTGGCGTCGATCAAGCAGCAGCAACACCAACCACAACTACAGAGGCATCTGCAATTGAACAATACTTTGTTCCAGTAGCAGGCTTAATCATCGTAATCGCCCTAATCGGCGTTGTACTAAGCCTCTTAGTTCTGCTGAAAAAAAGACCATAAAATGACGAACAAACAAAACAACCAACCTTCCTTTTTTTGGTAGGCTTAAGGGACTGAAAGGGACACCAATTCGATAATCTTCAATTTTTCTCTTCTCTCCATATTTTATGGTGTCCCCAGCAAACCCCTAAAGCCGCCTTTTTTTGCTTGTCAATCCACCCAATCGTTTTAAGCTTGCTTTATTTTTCATACAGCCTATTAGGCTCCAAATAGAAATTGTATGCAGAAACCTATAGGGGGTAGGTCATATTAGCAAATTTTTTAATCATTAACATGTTGAAACTCAACAAGAAAAATGTGCCCTCATCACCCGAATGCGACAGCTTCCCTGCAATAATCCATAAATCCCAACATGCACCCTGCAACTCTTGATGAGAAATGTTCCGAACTGGCGTCGCAAACCTTCCACTACACGGTGGAAAAGCTCCCTCATGGTTAACAGGGCGCATGCGAAAACTTGCACATGAAATCGCCAGCATCATGATAGACGAGCAGGGAACAGTCAAGTTTTTGGAACGCCTTTCTGACCCGTACTGGTTTCAAGCCTTCGGGTGTGTACTCGCGTATGATTGGCACAGCAGCGGCGTAACAACCGTCGTAACTGGCGTGCTAAAAAATGCGTTGACCCCAGAAGAGCATGGGATTGCGGTGTGTGGTGGGAAAGGAAAAACCAGCCGAAAGACACCCAGTGACATTGCGGAAGTCGGCATCAAATTTGATTTTTGTGAAGAAACCATCCAAGAATTAACATACACCAGTCGCATGACAGCTAAAGTTGATAACACTGCCATCCAAGCTGGATATCAACTCTATCACCACGCTTTCCTTGTCACTGAAGAAGGTAAATGGGCAGTTATCCAACAGGGCATGAGCAGCCAAGACCGTACAGCAAGGCGTTACCATTGGCTCAGCGACACCACAGACGATTTCGTGGATGACCCACACAACTTGGTTGCCTGTAACGTTAAACGTGAAAAAGCCCTAAACATGGTAGCGCGAGCCAGTGAAGAGTCCCGCAAAGCCTCAGTTGATCTATCCAAGGAGCCGCCCAAAAAGTTGTATCGCCTCCTTGAAGCCGCACAAAGGCCAAAAAACCAGCAGTCCCTTCAAAGCTGGATGCCCAAAACGTTAGACCCATGGCAGCAAACCATAGATACGCTGGACATGCCCAGAAACATTAACTGGGACACGCTTGAACGCCTCTACAATTTTCAGCCAGACAATTACGAGGAACTGCTCAGCGTTAAAGGTGTTGGGCCTGCGACGGTGCGGGGTTTGGCTTTGGTTGCTGAACTCATGTACGGTGAAGAACCCTGCTGGGACGACCCCGTGAAATACAGTTTCGCATACGGCGGAAAAGACGGCGTGCCTTTCCCTGTGCACCGTGAAGCAATGGATGAATCCGTCCAAATATTTCGGCGTGCTGTTGAGGACGCAAAAATCGGCGAAAACGAAAAGCTGCGTTCACTTAAAATGCTTAGACAATACGTACCGGCTTGAACCCGAAACAAAAAATTGTAGAGTTAAGCGATTTGTAACGTTTTTACTTGTGTTGTGTGTGGTTTTTTAATTACTTGATGGTCTAAGCCGCAGACGGGGCAGAAGACGATTTCGTAGTTGTCAAAGATTTCTGTTTGCACGTTGAATTTTGTTGTGCAGAGGACGCATTTAACCTTCAATTTTTTCACCAATACGCGATTATTGCAGGGTTTTCGATTTGAGCGGTCGGGGTGAACCTGAAGGCTTGTAACATCAAGCTTTGGTCTTTTTTGATGGTCATGTAGTTTGCTCCACATATTGGGCACGGGACAAACTCGTATTCGCCAACTTGGTCAAACTCGAAGGTTTCCTTGCAGCCTGGGCAAGTAAACATTACTGATTTTGATTTTTTCATTTTTGCTTTCGCTCTCCACTATCAATTTTGGGTGCGTTGCCAATTAATGCTGTCTTGGTAGTTTGTAGAGGCTATATAGAAAAACCGCGGCTATGTATTAGAGTCAATTCTGGTTTTTTTGCTTAAAAAACGGGTTTAGATTTTTTTGTGTTGGTTATTCAAGCGGTAACTTTTTTGCCGAAATCTATAAATGACAATTTTTATCTCCTTTTTAGTTGGAGTGTTTATTTTTTGAAGAAAATAGTAGACTTAGTTCAAGAAGCCGATTGGAAAGTTGAGAAACATGTTCCAGTTATTGACTGTGCAGACACCATCACAGCCGACGAAGCGTTCGAAGTTAAAGCAGCAGTTGGAAAAGAAATTGCACATCCAAACACCACAGAACACCACATCAGCTGGATCGAAATCTATTTCTTGGCAGACGGCGAAAAGTTTCCACAACTAATTGCCCGTAGCGAATTCGGCGCTCATGGGGCTTCAGTGCAAGGACCAAACACAAGCACAATCTACACCGCTGCTTCGATGGCTTGCATGATGAAAACAGGCAAACCTGGAACTTTGATGGCTGTTTCAATGTGCAACATTCACGGTTTGTGGCAGTCAGCAAAAGAAATTAAACTAAAATAACCTTTTTTGGGCTTTCTCAACTTATTTCCATTTTATTTTTAAAAGTACCTTTCTGATTTTTAATGCCAAAATAAAGTTTAGATGAATTTGATTATCATTTGGAGCGCTACAAAAAGGAGGAAAATGCTGAAAATTATCTGGAGGTTTCTTCCTGATATTTTTTTACTTAGTTGGGCTCCGATTTGAGCGCCAATTGCTGATCCTATGCCTATTAATAGAGCAAAAGTCCAGTCAATGTTGCCTAGAATAAAATGTTGGCTTACTCCTGATAGTGAAGTAAAAATCATGGCAAACATGGAAGTTGCAACGGCATAGTGAATGGGTATTTTGAAAAAGAAGATCAGGATGGGAACAATAATTATTCCTCCGCCAACTCCAAAAAGTCCTGAGGCAACCCCGCCAAGAAAAATTAGTGGTGTACCAACGATTGCTTGACGCTTATTTATCGACGTGCCATTGATGATGCCGATTTGTTCTTTTTTATTTTGGGTTTGATTTATTTTTAATATTCCCGTCTTCAGTAGTAGCCTATAAGCAACAAAAAGCAAAAATGCTCCAAAGAAAAAGCCTAATAATTGTGAAGGAATAATTGAAGTTAGATAAGCCCCAACAACTGCTCCTGGCGCCGTGGCAATAACTAGTAAGAGTCCAATTTTATAGTAAATTCTTTTTTGTCTTGAGTAGTTGAGTGTTGCAGCAAAAGCTGTCAGGACTATTGTTGCCAGACTTGTTCCAACGGCCATTGAAGGTGAAAAGGAGTAGACAAGCGTTAGCAATGGCACTATAAAGATGCCTCCTCCGACTCCCGTCATAGCTGCTATTACGCCTATGAAGAATCCGAGAATCGGCAGAAGAATATCCCACATTTTGGCACTTCCTATTTTTTTGTTTTGAATTTAAAGGTGTTTTTTAAATTACAGGTCGCTTGCTTATTTGTAATTCGGTGTTTATTTTTTATAAAAAATTCGATAAACTAATATTTTTATCCATTATCCTTGTTATCGTTAGGTTAATGGATTATTATGTATGTCTTCAAGGACTGTGGATATGAACCAGTTGAGAAACTGATTATCACTCTAGCACCGACAGGTATGATTCCAACAAAAAAACAAACTCCTTATGTTCCTGTCACTCCTGAAGAAATCGCTGAAGACACTTACCAAGCATACAAGTTAGGTGTTAGTGTTGTGCATGTTCATGCTAGGGATGAAAATGGTGTTCCAACTTATAAGAAAGAAGTTTATGAAAAAATCTTTAAAGAAATAAGAAAAAAGTGTCCCGACATTATCATCTGTGCTAGTACTAGTGGTAGAACTTTTCCGCAGGTAGAACATAGAGCCGAAGTTTTAGATCTTTACCCTGACATGGCTAGTTTGACTGTGGGTTCCATGAATTTTCCTAATTTTCCAAGCGTTAATTCAATGGAAACGATTCAAAAACTTGCAGGTTTGATGTTGGAAAGAAATATTTTGCCTGAACTAGAAATTTTTGAGTCAGGTTTTATAAATACTGCCAAGTACCTTTACAAGAAGGCTTTTCTTAAGAAGCCTTTGCATTTTTGTCTTTTGCTTGGTTCTTTAGGTAGTATGTCTGCTAATGTTGGTGATTTATCGTATCTTGTCCAGTCGTTGCCTGATGGTTCTAACTGGTCTGCAACAGGGATCGGCAGGTTCCAAACTCAGATAAATGTGGCGGCTATGCTCATGGGTGGACATGTTCGTGTCGGCGTGGAAGATAGCATTTACTATAATTATCCGCAGGAAGAGTTGGCAACGAACGTGAAGTTGGTTGAACGGATAGTGCGGTTTGCTAAAGATTTAAATCGTGAAATCGCTACCCCCAAAGAGGCAAGAGCAATACTGGGTTTAGCATGACTGATTCTTCGAATAAGCGCATGAGTGTTAGTAAAGAACAACTTATGTCAGATTTAAGGCAGATTGGTCTTGCTGATGGTGATCATGTGGCGGTGGCTATTTCGTTTAAGAGCATCGGCTTTGTTGAAGGTGGCGCTGAAACGTTCATTGATGCCTTATTGGATGTGGTTGGTTCTAAGGGTACAATACTGATGAATACTCACTCACGTTTTTTTGCAGTTTCCGAGATTAGTAGTGACTACTTGTTTGATTACAAAAAGTCTGCTCCAACAACGGGTGCGTTACCTCAAAAACTGTTAAACCGTAACGGTTCTATTCGAAGTCTTCATCCAACTTTTTCAGTTGTAGCGATTGGTGCGCTTGCAGAGTATCTTACTGAAGGGCATGACGAGTTTTCTAATCCGTATTTGCCTTTTGAGAAGCTTGCAGAGGTCAGAGGTAAATGCTTGTTTATTGGTTTAAATGGCCGTTTAGTTGCTGTTAGGCATGAAGCTCAACGGAGAGCTGGCTTATTTATTGTTCCCATGCTTGCAGGATGTAAATACAAAAACCGAAATGGTGAGACCAAACTGTTTGTTTTTGTAATGCCTCCGTGTGTTAATCAATTGCCTGCTTTGAATCCGAAGCTTGAAGCGATGCATGCTTTAACATTGGGCAAAATTGGTTCTGCAGTTTCTTGTGTTGGGTTTGCTGATACGCTTCTTGATTCTTTGTCAAAAATGTTGAAGGCTGATCCTTCTCTGAACTTGTGTGATGACCATCTTTGCCTGAGTTGCCGTGAGTTGGAAAGACGCTTAAACTTGTATGATTCAACTGGTAAAAAGAGTTTTCAGAAGATTTTGAAACAAGCAATTAACTTTAACAATAAACTTGTTTTGATTTGCAAGTATAGCCGAATTCGCAAGTTGTCAAAAATGGAAAAATTGTACTTTATGATGACTCAAAAAATATTGAGGTTAATTTCTTCTGTAGTTACTCCATAAAATGTGGAAAGAACAGTTTTGGCCATGTAAAATTGGAAGCGAGCGGGCCCGGAGGGATTTGAACCCTCGATCTCCGGCTCCGAAGGCCGACACCTTAATCCGTGCTAGGCTACGAGCCCCAAACATTCGCTATCTGACAAGACAATAATGGAGTTGCACATAAAGATTTATGAAAACTTTTAAAAAGCCATTCAATATCTTACTTGTGATACCCCAGAAAATGTGGGCCGGTAGCTCAGCACGGCTGGAGCGTTCGACTGATAATCGAAAGGTCGCCGGTTCAAATCCGGCTCGGCCCACCATACAACCAACCAAAAACCGCCATTCTGCTGAATTTCAACATACTTTTGAGCGTTTTTTCAACCAATAGCGCCTACCCCCCTTAGTGATTTGTCAGTAAAGAATTCTTGACTTAACTCAGTAAACAAGTCTTTACGAGAACCCTTTAATTCCATCCTCAACTCAACAAGTTTTGGCGACCAAGCGTGGGTACATCTCGCAAACCATTAACTCTGGCATTCATCGCAGTTTTAGCAGCAAGTTTTTTGATGGTTGAAGTTGCCTCTGCAGTTCAGCCAATCCCCAACCCCTCACCACCACAATTCACGGTTTACCTAGTCAATGCCCCCTATGAAGTGCCGGCTACAACTCCAGTCGTTACCGTTGACCCTTACACGGGCGAACAAAAACAAGTAACACCCGGCACCGCAAGCTACACCGCCGACAACGTTACCATTCAACTGTGGATTCTAAATGAACAGTCAAGCTACAGCAACGGCACAACAAACTTTACACCTTACTTTAACGTGAGAACCAAAGGGCATTACGAGGAAAACTGGACACAAATCGGTTACACTTTTCAAGGGCGATACACGTTAGAATCAGAAGACAAACGCACTTACTTTTATGATTATCAAACACCTCAAGTTGGCTACAAATACACAGTAGTAACTCTTTCAGCCACAGTTCCACCACAACATGATTCTAGCTATATTAATTACCCAGCTAATGCAACCCTTGACTTCCAAGTAAGAGCCGCAATAGGACACCAAGCCACTCTGATACTCTCTCGAAGTAACCTTCTTAAAATACCGTATGAAAGCGAGGGAACTGCTTTGGATGCGCAGAGCGACTGGAGCCAAACACAATCAATCACAATCAACTCCAACAACACAGTTTTAGCTTCCACACTTGACAATCCCTCAAAACCCGCTTCAATTCCAATTCCGCTTCCAACCGACACGCCTCAACCAACCAACACCCCAACCACAACAGCCCCACAGACACCTACCCCAACAACAACCCCAAACACAAAAAACACCAACTTCGACTACTCAGCTGACCTATTGACGCTCCTAATCCCCGCAATAGCCTTGCCCACAGCAGTAATTCTGACACTACTGTACGTTAGAAAAAAGAAAAACAAATAAAGCCCAAAATTTCAGCCAATAAGACCTACCCCCTATAGGTTACTGCATAGAGTTTCTATTTGGAGCCTAATAGGTTGGTTTAAAAAATAAAGCAACGTAACCGCAAAAGAATGTAGCAGGTTATTAGTTATGACGAGAAAATCACGATTAACAAATAATCATTCTAAATGTAACTTGCATTTGACACAAAGGTTTTAAATATTGACCGATTTATTCCAGATTGCGAGTAAGCTCCTATCCGAGACGATGATGCCCGCACATGTGGGATGGAAGTATTAGGGTAGGTTTCGCATATTTTCAGCCTCTTCAGAAGGTTTTTTTATTTTACCCTTTGTATGCGTCAAAAAGTAGACCAATCGGTCTTCTCTTTAGAGCTTTAATGCTGTCCCTTTCATCAAAATAGTCTGCAATTAATTTGCTTATTGACACTGTCTCAATAAGACCAGAAGAAAGCAAGCCTATACTTTGTGCCAAGGGTGGAAACATGGCAGAGGCAATTCCTAATGAACCCGTTACAGCGATTGATGCCAATTTGATATTATACTTTCGTTTGAATGTACTGTTAAGTTCATTCATTTCACTACTATGTTTCCTAAACGCTTGCTGTAACCGATATAATGCATCCTTAGATACTTCTAAGAACTCTTCATCGCTAACGTCTTCAATTTCCGAAATGCATCTGCTTAGAAGTTCTCGCATGTCTAAAAGTTCGCCCCTTTCTCGCATCTCTACGATTTTTTCAAGCGGAATATTTCCAAGCCACTTAAGCTTCTCGTTATTCATTGTATGTAAAACTAGCGAATCTCTTGAAAGTGCTTTAGGACGATATTTACTTGACACCTCATTGTTATCGTTGTTTAATAGCCACACAAAATTATTCCATACACCCTCAAAGTCGGTTGCAAAACAAGTTGCATAGCGTCCATTAACCATGAGGTCGTAGGCAGGCGCTGAAAATCGCCCTCTTAAAAGTAAAAAAAGCGCTTCTGGTAATTCGAAGTAACCTTCGTATTTGTCATCATAGTATCCTTTTACTTTTAGAAATTCTTTCTTAGTTACGGGTGTTCCATCAGGATTAACAAAGGGTACGTTTGACTTTCTAACATCCGCAATAAAATCTTCAAAACTCGTATATTTTGTTAAGAATTGTATAAGTTCTTCATAGGAATCAAACTTTTCACAGAAAATCTTGCCCGCATACGACGGTACAATTCTTTCGTGAATAAATTGGTCGGCTGGACCATAAACGCCTTGACCAAGACACAATACACTACATGGAGCAAGATAGCATATTGGCGGGTTCAAGTGTGTATCAAACAAGTCTTCCATCGCTAAAAGACGGAGGGCGTATTGAGCAACTAAATTAAACGCTGAGAGGTCCCCCGTTCCTCTTTTTTCCCAACTAAGCAATTCCGATAGAATCGGTTCATTTATTATTAGTGTATCTGCGTATAAAGCCGTTTTTTTGAGAAATTCTTCAGTATTATTTTGAGTGTTGTTGTAAAGATATGCATTTCCAAGATAGACTGATTTTGTACCACACAAGGCATCAATTCCAATTTTTTGTGACTCCCAATCTAAAGATTCCAATTCTTCAATCAGCGTAAGTAATGTTCCCTTGATCAGTTCTTGATTATAGATATCGCAAAGGCATTCGCTTGCTTTAAGGCCATTTTCCTTTGTGTATTTTTGCAGTATTTGAAAATAATCTTTCAATATTGCAAAGTATTGTTCAGTTATTGTTGGCAATCGCTAATCCTGTTTTTATTACTTTTTTCTAATATATTATAATTTGTAAAAAAAATTTGGATTAGGGCTCACTCATTTACTCTCTATAATAGTTCCTTCAAAAAGTTATTTTTTGTAATTGTTTATTTGTTGGTTTTTTCTTTTCTTGTTGGTAGGATAGGCGGTTTTTGTGGTGTCGCGTTATCTTTCTTATGAGGACCGTACGGGTGAGATTGCTTTTGCCGTGTTGATGGTTATCATCATTAACGGGTACGTTGCCCTTTCAGATTTGAACAGTGGTTTCGTGTATATTGTTGCGGTGAACCTAGGCGCCTGTTTTGGCTGGGGCATGATAGACGGGCTCGTTTACGCCGTTTCCAGCTCTATCGAACGCAACCGCACCCGAAACAAACTCGTAATGCTCAAACAATGCGCACAATGCCATGACACCCTTGACAAAGTCACAAAAAACTTAGACGACACCTTCATTGAAGGGTTTGATGCGGCTGGCAAAAGGGCTATTGCTGAGGCTTTGGTTGAGCATGCTGGGAACGCGGATGTTGGGAAAGCTAAAGTTTTAACTAAAGATGACGTTGGCGGTTGGCTTTCGATTTTGGGTATTTACTTGTCGGTGGGGGTGTTGATGGCGTTGCCGTTTCTGGTGTTGCCTGACAAGTTTTTGGCTTGGGTAATTTCTAACAGTCTGGGCGTTGCGTGGGTTACATGGTATGGGCTTCAACTGGGTAAAGCTGTAGGTAAATACCGTTGGCTGCTTGGCTTGGTTTTGGGTGCTACCGCTGTTATGTTCCTGATTATTTCCTACATTGTTTGGGCATAACCGCCAAAAAAGGGGCTGGGTTTTAGGTGAGGGGTATTCCGACGGCGCCAGAAGCAAGACTGTCGATGCCGATTAGAATAAGTGCCAACGAGACAAAGAATGCGTACGTGTAAACGCCGACCACTGGAAACAGGATAATGATTATTCCAAATATTGCTACCAGAATGCCGAAGATGACCATTAAGGCGCGTAGTCCCATGCTGAGGTTGCTTGCAGCTCCACCTATAACTAGCCTGCCTAAACCGTAAATCAAAAAGCCAAACCCAATCAAAATCACGATAACTTCAGTCGAAAACACTGGGAAAAACAGAATTATTAAGCCAATAATTAGTGCAACTACGCCGATTATCGCGTTTGTTGTGCGTGTTGACCCGTAAAGGCTCTTTGTAGACACCGCGGTTGCAATTCGCAGGATGCCGATAGCTAAGAGTGCAATGCCGAAGAACACGACTAAAGTTACGACGACTGCGGCTGGAAAAAACAGTGCCAAGATGCCTGCTGCTAAAGCGATTATGCCTAAAATTATTTCTATTGCTCGATAAGCTCCAGAAGAAGTACTCATTTTACTCTGCTCCAAAAAATACTAATTATACTGTTAAAGGGCGGAGGCATAAAAATCGTTGTTGCAGGGTGAACACTACTACTATCGTTAAGGGCTTAATTTATTCGTCACCCTAACATTTCACAGCTTTGTTGGAACCTTAACCATAAAACAAGTACCCTCTGAACCTGTTTCCACGCTAATCACGCCGCCGTGAGCCTCAACAATACGTTTACAAATTGCTAAACCAAAACCCATTCCCTGTGCTTTGGTCGTAACAAGTGGCGAAAAAATTTTCTGCATAACCTGCGGCGGAATCCCCGGCCCATTATCCGCAACCGAAAACTCGCAAAAAGCTTCTGTTTGTATGCAGTTGACGGTTATTTCGCCGCCGTTGGGCATTGCTTCAATCGCGTTTTTGATTAGGTTGGAGAAGACACGTTTCATTTTGTCTGAATCCACGTTAAAGCAGGCGCCGTCACAGACTTGGTTGACGATTTTTATGGTGTCGGGAGTTTTCATCATGGCGATGGTTTCACAAATTAAGGTTTTAGGTGTGCTTTGTTGTGGTTGAAGCTGGATTTCTTTTGCGTATTCCAGTAGGTCGTTGATTATTTTGTTGGAGTGTTCAATGCATTTCTCTATGATTTCAATCATTTCTTTAGCTTGTGACCCTGAACCGGCAAGATTATTCTTTTTCAGGTAATACATTGACGTTTTTATGCCTGTCAATGGGTTGCGCAAGTCGTGTCCAATCATTCCGGCTAATTCACCAATCGCGGCAAGCCGTTCAGCCTTAAGCAAATGCTGTTGCGCAACATCTAACTGGCTTGACCGTTCTTTAACCAGGTTTTCAAGTTTTGCCTCCATCTTCTTCTTTTCAGTAACATCAAAGCCATACACGTTAGTGTAACCCGCCTCAATGATGGGTGCAAAAGTAAACATGAAAACCTGTTTCCCCACAGCGATTTCAACAGCTTTTTTACGTTCAGTCATTAAAACCGTTTTTGCATGCCGAACAATATTGGGCAACACCTTGAATGTTTTTGCGTCTGCTGGGTTGTCAACAAAAACTTGGGCAGCTTTATTGTGGAATAAGACTTTGCCGTTTAGGGCGATTCGCAGTACCGGGTTAGGGTTTTCTTGGGGGAACCTTGCAAGGTCAGCAATTTCTTGTTCTGCTTTTTTGCGTTCTGTAATGTCCGTTGCGATAGATGCCAGTTGAGTGTCGTTTACCTTGTAAATGTAAAGGTCATAATGTTTTCCAAAAGCTTCACCATAGTTTTCATAACGTTTTGCTTTCCCAGTTTTTAGCACTTGATTGAAAATGTCCAGCCAGTACTGTTCAACGGGCCAAAGGTCTTTTATTACTTGTTTCCCGATTAATTGTTCTCTTGTTTTGCCAACAAGTTGTTCAAAAGCTGGGTTAACCTCAAGTAACCGGTAATCCACTGCGCTGCCTTTTTGGTCATACACTAACTCAAAAAGTTGAAACTGCTCAGTCATGGAAGTGAAAAGTTGATGGAACCTTTTTTCGCTTGCTTCCAAAGCTTCTTGCGTTCTTTTACGTTCAGATATGTCACGGAAAACCAGAACTGCGCCAGTTATTTTTCCGTCTTTATCTTTGATTGGAGCACCACTGTCATCGATTGGTATAGTTGTGCGGTCTTTACGTTTCAAAATAGTGTGGTTAGCTAAACCAACAACAACGCCCTTCTCCAGCACTTTTTTAACTGGATTCTCAACAGGCAAACCAGTTTTTTCATTAACAATATCAAACACTTGTAAAAGCGGTTTGCCTTTTATTTCGCTTAGTGACCACCCTGTTGCGTCTTCAGCAGTTTTATTTATGAAGGTAATGTTGGCTGATGTGTCAGTGGCGATTACGGCGTCTCCGATGCTGGACAGGGTTGCTTCCCAACGTTTCTCGCTTTCAGCGAGTGCTTGTTCAGCTTGTTTTCGGTCCGTTATGTCACGGTTGCTTATTCTGCGTCCTAAAAAGTTGCCTTTTTCGTCATAGACTGGTTGGCAGGCGTGTGAAAGCCAGCGTATTTCTCCTTTTCGTGTTATTATGCGGAAGTCACGTACGTGTGTGGGTTCCTGTGTTATTATTGTGAAGTGATTGGTTAAATCGGGTTTATCGTCAGGGTGAACTATTTCGTAGAGAAGTTTGGGGTTGTTGATGAATTCTTCAGCACTGTAACCGGTTAATCTTTCACTTGACGGCGAGACAAAAAGTAATTTGGCTTCCGAAGATATCCAGTATTCCCAGTCATACATGTAATCTGCGATTGTGCGAAGCTTGCTTTCGCTTTCAAGCAGCTTCTTTTCTTTTACTCTTGTTTCAGTTACGTCGAAGACGTAGTGAAGGTACACCTCTTTTTCAATTGGTACCCAATAAATATCCCAGACTGTTCCCTTGTCTTCAACTTCTAAATGTTGAGACTCATTAGTTGTCCACAGTTTAGGGGCCAGGCACCATTCACAAGGGCTATTGCGTTTCCCCCACGTTGAATAACACGTTTTTCCCGGAGTTGCACCTGCTTTGATTGCAGCCTTGTTAGCCGCAACAATTTCTCGAGTGTAGGGCTTAAGCAGCAGAGCTACACAGGGCAAAGTGTCTAACAGTGTTTGTGCTAGTCTTTTTTGTCTTTTACTTTCTACAGCTTGAATTATGCAATGTGCCAGTTCGTCGTAAACGGTTGTGGGGTCGCCTTTTTTGTTTACGTAGCCTGATGCGCCAAGGTTTAACGCTTTGATGGCTACTTGTTCTCGGTCTTTTCCTGTGAATAAAATTAACGGTTGCTCTTTTTCAGGTTTGGAGATTTCTTCAAAAACGGTTAAGCCATTTTGGCCTTGAAAATCTAAATCTAGTACAATAACGTCGTAATGGGTTTTTTCGAATTTTTCATTTGCTTCCTTTACAGAGGAGGCATTTTCGATTTCGAAATTATGTTTAGATTCTAAAAGTTTTTTTGATGCTTGAGCAAAATTTGGGTCATTTTCTATGTGCAGAATTTTGATTGACAAAGCGTTACCTCTAGTCATCCTTTCCCCGCCACAAACAAGTCATGGTATTTCTATTGTTTAGGTTTAAATAATCTTGGGTGAAAGATGCATAAAATGTATGTATTTGTCGTAGTTGCCAAAAAAATTGTAACTTTTTGTACAACTTTTTATGTTAACGGTAAACGTTTGCTTGCATGCTTAACTGGATTCTTTTTTTCTCTTAAAAAGCAGGGGCAAACCAGCCAAAGGCAGAGATAGCATCCACAAATCCATATTGTGACCAAGCAGCCACCTGTACCAGTCACTCCAGATGAAGACGCCGCCAAAAAATATGTAAGTTAAATAATTCCAAAGGTACCAGACACCCAAACCTGTCACTATAACGCCTATTGGTTTAAGATTCAAATCCTGTAAACTTTTGGTTCCTGACAATTTTTTGGTTGTGTAAACTGAATAAAGGCTTAACGCCAACAAGCCGCCTACTGTTGAAAGGAAAGCAACCATCAGGTATGAGTAATCTGTCAAGTATTCTGTCCCTTTTGCAGATAAAGCAAACATCCACATGCCCGTGTTAAGTAGCCAAAAAACAAACATCAGTACAGTTCCAGCAATAAGACTCCATTTGATGGCGTTTTTGATGGGTTTATTTGGGCTTAACTTGAAAGCTAAAATTAGTATTGTTATTGGAACAATGGTTGATTCGAGAACAGCTGGTAAAACGTAACCTAATGAAAACGTTAAGTCACTAATGCCCCAGAAAAACACGCGGTAAACGCCTGATATGCCTGAAGCTAAAAGGCCAAACCAGTAAATTGCTTCACAAACCAAAACAATCCTTAGGATAAGATAGCTACGTTTTTCGGGGAAACCTTTTTTGGCAAAATAGTAAATTACGGCAGCAAGCGCAATTATGCTTCCTGCTAATCTGAAAGGGTTGCCTATTGCAGCGTTTATGTCTTCAATTAGTTGGATAGTGTTTATGGACCCGGGGGTTCTTGCCCATTCGCCTATCCATTCAAGTGTAGCCATAGTGTGAAGGTTGAATACAAAATATGCGACTGTTACTAATAGAACCCCAATTTTAAAAGGCGTATAGAACTTGTTATCAGCCATAACACTACAACCAAACGTTAACAAAACCATCGTTTTCTAACAATAAAACATTTTCGCAAAAAAGTGTTCTTGTACACAGGCTTAATTCAAAATTTTTCTTTTTCTAAAGGCGAGTTAACGGCACATTTTAAATAATCAGCTATCCAAGTATTAATGGGTGCAATAAGCAAGTGCAAATAACCCAAAAACACGTTAATAATCTACTGTTTGCAACACAAGGCGTAGGCGCAATATTTGTAGCGTTCTTCCTTGCCGCGTATGTTGGTGGGTTACCGTCAACTAATGTGTTGCATATGGAGCCAGTTTTTAGAACGTCGCTGACCATTTTTGGGGCAGCATTACTTGTGATGATTCTTGCAGTAGTAATTTTAGCTGCTTACCTAAGCAACAAAGCCATTCAAGCTTAAAAAATAAAAAAATTTTTGATTTTAAGAAAGGGTTAGGGTGCCTGCGATTCGCAGTTTTGCACCTTCCAAATACATCAAAACCGCTTTATCCCCTTGCCTGTAAGCAAGCGGCTTATCTAACGAGAAAGTAACTGTGGTCTTTCTGAAATCCGCTTCCTCGGATACGCTTTCAACCTTAGCGGTGAGGAACTGCGTCCAATGACCAACATGCATAACCATGCCCTGCTTAAGCGGTGACGGCCAATACTTTACCAGTTGCGCTTCACACTTCAAAGTGTTGCCTGTTTTGATTGCTGGGTCGTTGGTTAGGACTGTGCCTCTGTCAAGGTCCTCAACGTCAATGTTCTTTAATGCTAAACCTACTCGGTCTCCTTCGCCGGAGAGGTCGTGTTCTTCATCGTGCTTCTGGATGGAGCGGACTTGAGCCGTTTTTGCTCCGGGTAGCACTTTGAGGTTTGCATGTTTTTGGACAAAACCGTAAGCTACAACGCCGAGAACAACGACGCCGACGCCTTTTACGTTGAAAGCATGGTCAACTGGAACTGTTCCAACTGCTTGCTGTCCAGCTGGGAGTTCGGGGGTTGCTTGTTTTGCCGCTTCTGCAAGTAATTGTTCTCTTATTTGAATTGGGTCGTCGTTTACGATTTCGAATTTTTCAAGGCTGGTGCCTTTGATGAGTGGCTGGATTTTTTCTTTTGGGATATAGTTGCGTAATACGAAATAACCGCTTTCTATGCCTGCAACCTGTAACATAACGATGCATTCGCCTAAGGTGGCGTTTACTTCGTCAACTGCTACGACGGCTTTTTTTGCAAGTGAAACGGCGTAGTAGAGTGGGGCGAGTCGTTCGGGGTAACGTGTTGGTTCGATGAAGGTGATTGTGTCTTCTCCTTTTTTTAGGTTATAGAAGGTGATGTCTGTTGAGGTTCCTTTTTTGCCAAGGTTGCCTGCGTAACCTGCACTGCCTAAAACGGCTACCGTAAGATTTCCCATGATTCTGACCTTTTTCTTATCGATTGATGGTTACTCATCAAGATAAGTGTTGTTAATCAAAATTTTTTTTACCAAGTTTGTTTGGTTGATAGTTAAAATCAGTTTATACACGGCATTTTGGTATATACTGCAATTTTTGAGTTAATAATTAACTAACTTTGAGGATAATAAAATTTAAAAGCGCAACTTTTTGAATATGTTCAGGGAAAAAATTTGCACAAAAAGCACATTATTGAAGTATCTTTAGTCATACTTCTACTTTCACAAATCATACTCATAGTACCTGTAATAGTTAACGGCGCACAAACCAGCACCGAGCAGAGTATCGACTGGTGGCCTACTAAGCGGCATGACGTGGCAGGTACGGGATACTCAAGTTCAAAAGCACCATTGACAAACCAAACATTATGGACATACCCCATAACCATCACTTCTGCTAGGTCGGTCGCTGTTGTTGACAGCATAGTTTACGCAAGTGGCTATAACAGTACCCATGACTATAGCGTGTATGCGTTGAATTCAACTACTGGTTCCAAAATGTGGAACTTCGAAACCGGCGAGAACACGCCGTCTTCTCCTGCAGTTTTTGATGGCATAGTTTACGTTGGTTCAAGTGATTATAACGTGTATGCTCTTGATGCTTATACGGGCGCAAAAATCTGGAATTACACGACAGATGGTTCCGTAACTTGTGACCCAACAGTGATTGATGGTGTAGTTTTCATAGGTTCAAATGATAATAACCTGTATGCGTTGAATGCTACGACTGGCACAAAAATTTGGAATTACAATACTGGCCAACCGGTGCAGTATTCTTCTCCAGCTGTTTATGGCAACAAAGTTTTCTTTGGCTCAAACCAGAACAGAATATATGCTTTGGATGTAACTACGGGCGCAAAAATTTGGGATTACCCCACAGAAACGAGTGTGTTAACTTCGCCTGCAGTGGCTGATAGCACTGTTTTTGTACACTACTCAAACAAGGTTTACGCATTAAATTCTGCAGATGGTGCCCTTATTTGGAGTTGTTCAGTCGGCGACAAACCATGGCCAGCGATGTTTTGCTCCCCCGCTATCGCTGAAGGAATAGTATATACAGGTAGCGAAAGGGACGTTTACGCCTTGAATGCAACAGATGGCGCCAAAATCTGGAATTTCACAACAAGTGGTCAAGCTTTATCCTCTCCAGCGGTTGCCAGCGGTATTGTCTATTTCGGTTCAGTTGATTGCAACTTTTACGCCCTAAATGCATCAACAGGCGAAATGGTCTGGAGCTACTTGACAGGCGAACATTTTGTATCAGCTTCTCCAGCCATCGCTAACGGCATCGTTTACGTAGGCGCAAATAATCTCCTATATGCTTTCGGCGTCATTGAAACACCGCCTGAACCATCGCCTTCACCAACCACAACAACACAACCAACACCCACACCCACTTCAACCCCAAGCCCTACACAATCGCCTTCACCAACTGCCACGCCAACTACATCCCCCACAACGACGCCTCAACCAACAGCCACTCCAACATCAACACCCCAAACCAGCACAACACCAACCCCAGACACACAAAACAACACGTTCATTACGTCTGACCTGCAATTGGTTATCTACATTGCGATAATAGCCGTAATTATAGCGATAATAACAATTGTTCTAGTTCGCCGCAAAGGAACAAACAACTAAAGCAACTTTTTTCTTTTTTTTACTATTGTTAACCTTTATCGTTTGTTTTCTCTTTTTGCGGCATTTCTTTCGAAAGCACCTCTACCACTTCAAGCTGCTGTTCAGGCGGCTTTTCAGCTTCCGGAACTTTTACTGGAATATTTTTAGCGTAATTTGCAAGCACAACAAAATAAAATGCCACGTATGACAAGCCTGTTTTTAGCCAAAACACAATCACACCGCCCAGAAGAGCCGCTGAAGCTGCAACAGCCTGCTGAATCCCCAAAGTCGTATACAGCGAGGTGGCAACGATTTGGGCGTATCCTGCAAAAGCGTAACCCTGCGATTCAATGTTTCCCGCGATTGACCGAACAATGATAACTTCGTCAGGCATTACAATAAACCCTAAAGCAGCAAAAACCAAAAACAACGTGGCAACTTCAAGTCCCCACGCAATAAACGAGTAAAACATTGGTTGCGTGAGCATTTTTGGTTTTTCCAAAAGCGTTTTCATGCCTAAATGGTAGTCGTCTAAGAGTTTGTCGACTTCAGCTTCAAACTTTTTCAGGTTCCAACGATTACGGCTCAACCAGCCAACCCCCCCTATGAATGCCGCAACCACTTTTTTTGCTCCTTCAGGACGAAAACTAATGACAAGCAAAACCACAAGTGGAAGCGTAAGCAAAACCATGACGAGGCCAATCGAAAACAGAATCGCGCTTTCGAAACTGTAATTTAAAATAAGCAGGACAAGCCCAAGTATCATGTTGCCTAGGTTGAAGATTGCTTCGTACATGTTTTTGGCGACTACGGATGCAACTGCTTTTCCGCCTTCAACATTGGGTTCACGCGCCAGCAAGTACGCTTTGAAGAGGTCGCCGGACCATCCGCCGGGGATTATGCTGTCCACAAAGATTCCTACCCAGTAGAGACTGAAGGTTTTGCGAAAACTCAACTTTATCGACAAAAACTGCAGTAGCTTGTACCAAACTACAGTGTGAAAAAATATTGAAAGCATGACTGCAGTTATTGCTAAAGCATAAACTGCCCCGTTTATTTTGCCTAAAATCGCAAATAGGTCAAATAAACCTACAAAAAAGATTAGGTAAATGATGAGCGCAGCGTACCCTATGATTGCTGACACTAAAACAATTTTTCTGATGGTGCGAGGGACTGGCTTTGGGGGTTCAGCCACAAAAATGCCTCAAACTTTCAAGGTTAAACGGGGTAAAAGCCTATTTCAGCCTTTGTTGTTAACTCTGGCAACAACAACCTACGCTAAATTTCTACAGCAACAGAAAGCTCCACCGTTAAACCGCAAAGCAACTTGTTGTAGTTTTCCGATAGCCACATACCTTTATTTTTTCACCTAGGCTCAAAATAGTTGAGGATTGCTTTTGGATAATCAAACCAGCCAAAGCTATATTGAATCAGGATACACTGTTGAGGAACCCGAACACAAATGGGTTTACCTTTTTAGCGAAGGCGACGGAAAAAACAAGCGGCTACTAGGCGGCAAAGGCGCAGGGTTATGTGAAATGACCCAAATTGGTTTGCCTGTTCCACCTGGATTTGTAATCACCACCGAAACTTGCCTTGAATATTTTAAGGGCGGAAATAAACTCCCCTTGGGTTTAAATGAACAAGTCACTTCCGCGATGGCACAGGTGGAGAAAGCCATGGGGCTTGGTTTTGGAAACATGGATTTGCCGCTACTGGTTTCTGTTCGAAGTGGCGCCGCAGTTTCTATGCCTGGAATGATGGATACAGTTCTTAATTTGGGAATTAATGATGAAACAGTAAAAGGCTTAATCAAAAGAAGCGGGGATGAACGTTTCGGCTGGGATTCCTATCGACGTTTTATTTCGCTGTTTGGCGCAATAGTTCTTGGAATTGACGGAGAAATTTTCAATCAAGCAATGAACGACCTCAAAATTCGCCGAGGCGCAAAAAACGACATCGAACTTGGCACGCAAGACATGAAGACTTTAGTTGAAACATTCAAACAAATCATCATCGAAAACACTGGATACCCCCTACCGCAAAACCCTTACGAACAACTATTCATGGCTATAGAAGCAGTATTCGCGTCATGGAACGGCAAACGCGCTGTAGATTACAGAAAAGAATTCAAAATTTCCACACAAACCGCAAACGGCACAGCAGCTAACGTGCAGGCAATGGTTTTTGGCAACATGGGAAAGGAATCCGCAACCGGTGTAGCATTCACCCGCGACCCTGGCACAGGAGAAAACGTGCTTTTCGGCGATTACCTTGACCGCGCACAAGGTGAAGACATAGTTGCAGGTATACGAACTCCAAAAACGATTTCTGAAATGCGTCAGTCCATGCCAAAAATGTACCATGCTCTAATGGATGTACGGGAAACCCTTGAACAGCACTTCAAAGAACCCCAAGACATGGAATTCACGATCGAAGAAGGCAAACTGTACATGCTTCAAACCCGCAACGCCAAAATGAACGCCGCCGCAAACCTGCGCGTCTCCGTAGAAATGACTCAAGAAGGATTAATCACCAAAGAAGAAGCCCTACTAAGAATCAACCCCAACCAACTAACCCAATTAATGTACAGCCAAATCGACCCAAACAACAAGGTACCTCCAGTAGCCGTCGGTTTAGGCGCCTCGCCCGGCGCTTCTTCAGGCGAAGCAGTTTTCACAGCTGACGAAGCAGAAAAACAAGGCAAAGCAGGCAAAAAAGTCATCCTTGTTCGGGAACAAACAAAACCTGAAGACATCCACGGCTTTTTTGCGTCACAGGGCATTTTAACTTCGATTGGCGGAAAAACCAGCCACGCCGCCGTAGTCGCAAGAGGCATGGGGAAGCCCTGTGTTTCTGGAGCAGCTGACATCAAAATCAACCAGCTTGAACGCACCGCCACCGTTGGCGACCAAAAAATTTTGCCCGGCACAATCTTAACTATCGACGGCACGTCGGGCAACGTGTGGATTGGCGAAGTCGCAATGGTTGAACCAGAAATCTCTGGCAACATGAGCACCATTCTCAGTTGGGCTGACGAGTTCCGACGGCTTGGGGTGCACACTAACGCGGACACGCCTGTTGACGCTGAAAAAGCACTCAAGTTTGGCGCTGAAGGCATCGGGTTGTGCCGCACGGAACGCATGTTTAACGCTTCAGACCGTATTGGGCTTTTTCAAGAAATGGTTCTAGCAGACACCCGTGAAGACCGCCTTAAATCGCTTAAGCAGTTGTTGCCTTTGCAGAAACAGGATTTCAAAGAAATCTTGCGGGTTATGAAGGGTTTGCCGGTGACGATTCGATTGTTGGATCCGCCGCTTCACGAGTTCCTGCCGAGCGAGGACATTTTGGAGCATGATATTGCTAATTTGGAAAAATGTCAAGCAGCAGTCAAAAACGTTTGCCGCTTAACAGAGATGGCTCCTAACGGCGACCCAAAAGTCAAAGCAATGCTTACAGAAAGCCAAGGTACACTTAACTGCATTTCTGAGTTGCAATCCTCTGAACTTGACCACAAACGCGACACCCTGCGCAAAATCAGAATGTTGCGGGAAGTAAACCCGATGCTTGGCCACCGCGGAGTACGTTTAGGCTTAACTTACCCCGAAATTTACGAAATGCAAGCAGAAGCAATCCTTGAAGCCGCAGGCGAACTAATCAAAGAAAACGTGCCCGTACACGTGGAAATCATGATTCCACAAGTTTGCACCAGTCAAGAGCTCAAGCGCGTTAAGCAGTTGATTATGCGTGTTGAGGAGCGGGTTAAGCAGCATTTGGGCTGTACGGTTCCGTTCAAGTTTGGTACAATGATTGAAGTTGTGCGTGCGTGTATGCGGGCTGGCACTTTGGCGGATATGGTGGAGTTTTTCAGTTTCGGCACCAACGACTTAACCCAAGCAACGTTTAGTTTCTCACGGGAAGACGCCGAAAACAAGTTCCTACCCTTCTACACTGAACAAAAAATCCTTCAAGATAACCCCTTTGAAATCCTTGACGTGAAAGGCGTTGGCAGGTTGATGGCTATCACGGTGGAGTGGGGACGCAAAAGCCGCCCAGACCTGCGAATTGGCATCTGCGGAGAACACGGAGGCGAACCATCTTCAGTTGAGTTCTGTCATAGAATCAATCTTGATTACGTGAGTTGCTCTCCTTACAGGGTTCCAGTTGCACGACTTGCAGCTGCGCAGGCAAGCATCAAAGAAAAACGAGGCCTAATAAAACCCTACCAGTAATGCTTAGAAATGTCTAAATCTGATTTTTCAAAAATAGTTTTAAAGATGTTTTTTAATATTTCATATAAAACTAACAATTTTCTGTATGCATTATAAATATATTAGGTTTCCATAACGTATATGAAAGGCAATCGAGTTAGCAATTTCAAAAGGTTGACTATTGTGTCATTAATATCGGTTAGCTTAACTGTACAGGAACTCAAACAATCACTAAATACACAACCTCAAAGACTTGCAAGGATTGACCATTCTTCAAGGGAAAAATTGGGTGTGCAAGTCGGTGAATTTGTTGAGATAACTGGTAGTCTAAAAACTGTTGCTCAAGTTGAGTACGGGTTAAAAAGCGACTCAGGAAAGGATATAATTAGAATAGATAAATTTATCCTAAAAAGCGCTGGTAAACTTGTAGATGGAAGAGTTTCTATCAATAAAACTTCTATTCAAAATGCCAGTAAAATAATTCTTGTACCTACTGAGCACAGATTAAATGTTGACAAAGAATTTGAAGATTTTATCAAAAAAAGATTGATGGGCCAGCCATTTTATTCAGGGAATGACCTAGTTACAGTATTGCTGGGTAATCCTATTCCATTTAAAGTTTTACGAACAGACCCTCGTGATACGCCTGTAAGAATAACCGCTGATACGGTCCTTCAGATTCTTCCACAAGCACTTGAAAAACAAACTCTCTCGCTTACTGGCGAACAGCGGATACGACAATTTTTAAGATTTGAATGGCTAAAAAATATGCAATTAAGAATTTCTTCTGATAAGGTGATTTTCTCAACTGAAGACGGTGGCGCTAGTAGTGAAAAAGAGGAAGAAATTTTGAGTATATCTCGTAAGTTAGCAGATGAGACTCTAAAAACAGTTAGAGTCAATGTCTCTTTTGAATCAAAGGGTAGATTAATTGGAACTCTCTCGTGGGCTGATGTAGACTTGTTTGGTAATGTTACCCCTATTTATCCAGACATCCAGTTGCCTCCTCCAATAGTTCCTCCCAGCATTAGCGGAGAGATTACGCTTACACCGATGAAGCGATGTTTTAAAATTGGGACTAGAAACTGTCCAAAGAAGATTACTTTCTCACCCAAAGCGATAGTAGTGGCCATGCCATTTAGAGATGAGTTTGAGGATACATACAAATTCGCTATCCGACCTGCTTTAGAGGAGGCAGGGTTTGAGCCTTGGAAGGCTAATGAGCAAATAAACACAATTGATGTTATGTGTAAAGTATGCCATGCTATTCAGCAAAGTGGATATCTAATTGCTAACATAACAAACTGGAATGCTAATGTTGTCTTTGAATTGGGATTAGCTTATGGACTCGCAAAAACGGTTATATTGGTTAAGCATAAAAAAGATGATGTACCAGTAGATTTGAAGGGGCTCGAATATATTGAATACTCAAATATAGATGAGCTTAGAAACAATCTTTCTCTTTTCTTAAAAGGGGTCCAAACTAGTGAAAATTAAAAAGTAATAGGTCCCTTCCATCTTTTCTAATTTTTTGTTTTTGAATAAAGTTTATTAGCGATTGACTTGCCAAACGCTAAGCATTTAGGCAATTCACTGTCAATGACGGGTTCTGACACTCCATTTACTCTAACAGACAATCCCGGTACAACCATCTTACAAACTGGGCAGCTTCTGTGCAACCATTTTTTCCAAATTCTCTTCAGCCCTATCCTGCTGCCTTTCCTTGCCTGAGTAAGTTACAAAACCGCTACTTTCTCTGTTTTTAAGTCAACGCCTGCTAAACTGTTAATGTATTTTGTCACAGTTTGGGAGGTCTGCCCATGTGCTATGGGGCATCTAAAACTAATGCGTCAAATTTAACTGCACTGTCAAGCGTTGATTCTTTTAGGTACTTCAAATCTGTTTGTATCCCTTCGTTTTTTGAGTCCTTCTGCAATCTTTTCTGCCGCTAATCTTGTGTTGCCGTACTTTGAATCTTTTGACGCAGACTAAATTAGAAGAAGATTGGGTTGATTTTGAGTAGGCTGCTTATCATTAGGCTTAACGTGAATATGATGGCGATTATTACGAAGTCTTTGGCTAAGGTTTCGCCAACTTTGAGCAGTTTTGTGTTGTCTGCGGTGTCTTGTTTGAAGATTGTGTGGCGTTTTTGGATTAAGCGTAAGGTTATGATTCCTGCAAGGAGTGCTAAGGCGCCGTACCAGACTGTTGGCAACTGGAAAAGCATGCCTACCAGCACCATCAATGGAAGCATAGCGTAACCCATTACGATTGTGAGGAGCAAGCCTCTTCTGAAGCCTAAAATGATTGGCACTGTTCGCGACCCGCTGTGGAAGTCAGACGCGAAGTCTGCAAGGTCCTCCCAGAGGCTGTTAATGGCGGTTGTTACTCCGATGAGTACGATTAGGGCGATAATGTTTGCTGAGAACGAGTTGAAGAATGCTGCAACAATCATTACTGGAACTGCGCCTACGGTGAAGTTGACTATTGGCTTGTAAGCTGTTTTTCGTAGGCGGAAAGGCGGTACGGAGTATAAGACGCCGAAAAGGATGCCCACGCCGACAAACAGGAGCACATACGGCATCAAAGTTGCAGCGCCCAACGCTAAAGAT
>JAWRIR010000167.1:0-41067 GCA_040268405.1 Thermoproteota archaeon
GCCGACCTTGTCGACCAGTACCTTGAGGTTGAAGACTGGCGTGTAAAAGAAAACAGCAACATGAGCTACTCACTACAAGGCTTAAACAATTATCTTTCATCCACTGTTATTGCCAAATACTGGATTAGCAGAATTTACCCAGCTAAAATTGCTGAATCCCACTTCTCAGGCGACATACACATTCATGACCTCGGCGTCCTTGGACCCTACTGTGTTGGTTGGGACATAAGCGACCTGCTGCTTTCAGGCTTCGGTGGAGTTGCAGGTAAAATCGAAAGCAAACCAGCAAAACACTTCCGAACAGCCCTGGGACAAGTTGTAAACTTCTTCTACACCCTTCAAGGAGAAGCAGCCGGTGCACAAGCTTTCAGCAATTTTGATACTTACCTTGCACCTTTCATCCGTTACGACAACTTGACACAGAAAGATGTTGAACAAGCATTACAAGAATTCTTCTTCAACATGAACGTACCCACCCGCGTTGGCTTCCAAACGCCATTCACCAACCTGACTTTGGATTTGACCGTGCCCAGTTTCATGAAGAATGAGCCAATAATCTTCAACGGCAAAGTTACAAATGACACTTACGGCGACATGACCAAAGAAATGGAAATGCTCAACATAGCATTCGCCCAAGTCATGGCTAGAGGCGACGCAAAAGGCAGAGTCTTCACCTTCCCAATCCCCACTTACAACATCACCAAAGACTTTGACTGGGATTCACCAGTTTCACAAGCAATCTTTGAAGTCACAGCCAAATACGGCGTACCAAACTTTAGCAACTTCATAAACAGCGACCTAAAACCAGAAGACGTACGCAGCATGTGCTGCCGCTTACGCATTGACAATCGTGAACTACGTAAACGTGGAGGCGGCTTCTTCGGCGCTAACCCATTAACAGGCAGCATAGGCGTAGTCACATTGAACATTCCAAGAGTTGGCTACCTATCCAAAGACGAAGATGAATTCTTCGAAAAACTAAGCGACCTAATGGATGTTGCAAAAGCAAGTTTAGAGATTAAACGCAAAGTACTGGAAAGCTTCACCGAGAAAGGATTATACCCGTACTCTAAACGTTACCTACGTAACGTGAAAGAACGTTATGACAAGTACTGGAAGAACCATTTCTCAACAATTGGCATAGTAGGCGTAAACGAAGCCGTCCTCAACCTGCTGGGACAAAACATTGCTACCAAAGAAGGACAAGCCTTCGCCGTTAAAACACTCACATTCATGCGTGAACGCATAGGTCAATATCAAGAAGAAACAGGCGACATCTACAACTTGGAAGCTACACCAGCAGAAGGCACAGCTTACCGCTTAGCCCGCATTGACCAGAAACGTTACCGCGACATCGTATTTGCCAACCAACGAAACGTACGGCAAGACCATGCAGAACCATTCTACACTAACTCTTCACAGTTGCCAGTTGACTTTGCAGGCGACCTCTTTGAAGCCTTAGAACACCAAGACACACTGCAAACACTCTACACTGGCGGAACCAACTTCCACATATTCCTAGGCGAACGCTTGCCCTCATGGAAATCTGCAGCTGAACTGGTCAAGAAGGTTGCTTGGAACACAAAGATTCCCTACTTCACATTAACACCCACCTTCAGCATCTGCCCCAACCACGGCTACACAACCGGTGAACACAAGCACTGCCCAATCTGCGGCGCATACAGCGAAGTCTACAGCCGCGTCGTCGGTTACCTACGTCCAGTAGACCAATGGAACAACGGCAAACAAGAAGAATTCGCAATGCGCAAAACCTTTGACCGCTCAACAGTCATCGCCTCAGCACCCATAGTACATTAAGGTGAAAAATGGAAAATGAAATTTAGTGGATTACAGAAAACAAGTCTACTCGATTACCCCGATAAGATAGCCAGCGTGCTATTCACCCCCGGCTGCAACCTCCGCTGCCCATACTGCCACAACTGGAAAATCGCCACCAACCCACAACCACCCTTCCTACAGGAAGCCGTTGCTCTTGACATCTTGGAAAAACGCAAAAAATACGTTGACTCCGTTGTAATCACAGGCGGAGAACCCTGCATGCACAAAGAACTACCAAAATTCCTAGCCAAACTCAAAGAACGCGGCTTCAACGTGAAACTTGACACTAACGGGTTCTACCCCGAAGTGCTTGAAGAATGCCTCGGCTACGTAGACTACGTTGCATTAGACGTTAAAACGTGCCCAGAAAAATACAAGCAACTCGGCGCAGAAGACACCAGCAACCTACAGAAAAGCATAGAAATGCTCAAAATGGGCAAAGTCCCCTACGAATTCCGCACCACAATCGTGCCAGAGGTGGTTACGTTGCAGGATGCTGACAGAATCGGTGAATTAACCAAAGGCGCCAAAATCCACGCGCTGCAACAGTTTGTTCCAGAAAACACGTCAGACAAACACTTCCAGACAGTACATCCGTACGGTCCTGAAACCATAAACGAGTTCGCAGGCATACTCGGCAAATACTCAGAAAAAATAGTCTTACGCATCTAAGCAGTTTTTCTGCTTTCTTTACATTTTTTCTTCGTTAGCTTTTTTCATACAGAATATTAGAGAGCCAACGCTATTACGGCAACCAAGTAAATTGAGACAACCTCAACCCAACGGTTCAGCCGTACCTGACTGGATTTGGAACGCCGCAACAATCGCAGTAGCCATAGGTGCAGCAAGCGCAGTCTGCATAATAGTTTGGCTAACAAAAAAGAACAAACAAAACTAACTTCAAACCTATTTGCCGCCTATTTGGATCCTATTAGAAACTCTATGCAGAAACCTATAGGGGGTAGGTAAAAACGAGCCTTAAAACTTCTGAAAACGGCAATTCACTAAGGGGGGTAGGCGCTATTAATTTAAAACAAGCACATTAACATGTTGAAAAACAGTAGTTTTGAAAAAATAAAATAAAGAAAAGAAAATGTTTTGGTTTAGGAGAATAGCGAGAATGATGATTCGTCGGCGGCAGCGTTTTGCTTGTTGATTTTGTCGTTGATTTCTTTTATCTTGCTTTCTAGTTCTTCTGCTTCTTTGGTGTTGCCGGCTGCTTTTAGGTTGTTTCTTGCCTCTTCAAGTGCACTTAAACCGTAACGGTCAAAACCTTTGTTAAGCGCGATTTCAGCGGCTTTGTTGAAGGATTCAGCTGCTTTTGCAGGTTCTTTGAGGTTTGCGCTGCATTCTCCGGCTTTGTAGTACATTTCAGCGGAGCCAAAATAGTTTTGTCCTTTATAGTAGAGTTCGCCTACTTTTAGGAAAAGTTCGCGTGCTTCGGCGAATTTGCCGTTTTCCATAAGTGCGTTAGCGTCTTTGTGAAGTTTAATTACGTCTACTTTTTCACCCATAACTGTCACGTGCAATAGTTTGCCAAAACAAGCATTTAGAATTTTCCCCACCAAAAAACCTGCAAACCCACAAAACACACGCACACCATCCGGATATAACGTTAAAAGCCTGATTGGGCAACATAGCAAAGGATGAAACCGACACTTAAATGCGTCAACTGCCAAACAACATACCCCACAAGCCCACTGAGAAGCAGCTGCGAAAAATGCGGCGCCACACTCGAATACACAGCAGACCTACCAGAAACACCCATGTTTAAAACAGCAGGGCTGGAAGGCTTTTGGAAATACAAACAAATGCTTCCGCCAGTAACTCACAGGGTCAGTTTGGGCGAAGGAGCAACACCACTGCACAAAGCAGAAAGACTCGCCAAAGCAGTCGGACTCAAAGAACTGTACCTAAAAGACGAAACACGCAACCCAACAAACAGTTACCGTGACCGCGCAGCCGCATTTTTGACTTCAAACGCGATTGACCAAGGCTTCGAAACCGTAGTTTGCGGCACTAACGGAAACATGGGCGCATCACTTGCCGCGTACACTGCAAAAGCGGGGCTGCAATGTCACGTTTTAGTTCCAAAAATGGTGGACGTGGGCAAGTTGGCGCAGATGATTGCTTATGACGCAGTTATTGAAGAGTCGGGTGACATAGTTGATGACGCTATTATGAAGGCTGTTTCGCTTTCTAAGGAGACTGGTTGGTATCAAGCCACCGCAGAAATCAACCCGCTCGCAGTAGAAGCACAAAAAACCATCGCTTACGAAATCTTTGAGCAGCAGGGCGTTCCTGACTGGCTTATTGTCTCCATGGGAAGCGGCGGAACCATCTACTCAATATGGAAAGGCTTCAAAGAACTCAAACAGTTGGGACTAACCGATAAGTTGCCGCGGATGATCGGCGTCCAAACAGAAGGCTGCGCACCAATAATCAAAAAACTTGCAAAAGAACCATCGGGAAAAGCTTGCAACCCATCAACACGGGCACTTGCAATTCTCGTTGGCGACCCATTACAAAGTGACTTGGCAGTGAAGGCGATTAAAGAGTCAAACGGGTTGGCTTTGACTGTGTCTGACCCTGAAATTTTGGCTTCTGAATTGTTGGTTGCTAAACTGGAAGGCGTTTTTGCAGAGCCTGCAAGTTCAGCCACAGTAGCAGCACTACAACAGCTGATGGGAACCAAAATTTCTGCCATGGACAAAGTGGTTTGCCTCATCACCGGCAGCGGACTCAAAGCCACCGATGTTCTACAGGCGCTGACCAAGAAACAGAAAGCGGCAGGGTTGGGTCTTGCGGTAAGTACGAAGCAGAAGATTCTCAAGGTGCTTAGTGAGAAGGATTCTTATGGTTATGATTTGTGGAAGCAGCTTGGGCAGATTATGACTAGGGGTGCGGTGTATCAGCATCTTAATGAGTTGGAGGCTAAGGGGTTGGTTGTGAGTTATGAGGAGTCGGGGAAACGGTTTTTCCGCATTACGGAGCGGGGCAGGAAGGTTTTGGCTGCGTTTGATGAGATTCAACTCTTGATGTAAAATAGAAGGGTCGCGTGAAAGCAAATTTATTAGATAGTATAGCCACAACTATACTACTAAAGTCACAGCTACACCAAGGTAAAAACCATGCAACAAAAACACAAAAGCCCAGCACTAACAGCAGCATTAACAGCCGTCTTTGCAGGACTCGTCGCAGTAGCAACAATAATATTTGCTTTCCCTATCCCAGCCACAAGTGGCTACTTCAACTTCGGAGAAATAATCATCTACACAGCTGCACTAATCTTTGGACCCACAGTAGGCGCCTTCTCGGGAGGCATAGGAGCAATGCTATCAGACATTTATCTTGGATACGGCTACTTCGCCCCCGGAACATTAGTAATCAAAGGAGCAGAAGGCGCAATAGTTGGGTGGCTAAACAGAAAACTCAAAAAATACATCAAAAAAGACGCCGTCTGCGCAACAATCGCCGTTCTGGTAGGCGGATTTGAAATGGTTATCGGCTATTTTCTCTATGAACAGTTCGTTTTAGGTTACGGTTTCGGAGCAGCTTTAGCAGAAGTCCCGTTTAACCTGTTCCAAATGTTTGTTGGCGTAATAATAGCAGTACCTTTATCGTATGCTGTGCTGCGTGTTTTCCCACAACTTAAAAGCATGATTTAACAGATGATACAAGCATGAAGCTACCGCCCGGAAAAATACCAATAGACATCCTGCAAAGCATAGTTTTCAAAAATTTGGGTGCAGACCGTAAAGAAGTCACACTTGGCCCCAAAACAGGCGTTGACGGAGCCGTGTTGGAAATCGGCAGCAAATCAGTCATTGTATCAATGGATCCAATAACGGGCGCGGTAGAACGCATTGGGCTTGAAGCCGTAAACGTTAACGCTAATGACGTGGCAACTTTTGGTGTCGAACCAGCATTCATTTTTTCATGCATCATGCTGCCCGAAGGTGCCGACAGCAAAATAGTTGAAACCATAAGCACACAAATGGGCACGGCAGCCAAAGAATTAGGCATCGCGATAGTGGGGGGACACTGTGAATCCACCCCAGGCTTAACTAGCCCCATTGTAGTCTGCTGCATAATGGGCTTAACTGAAAAAGGCCAGTACGTTACCGCTGCGGGGGCAAAAGCAGGCGACAAACTAATCCTCACAAAAAGCGCAGGGATAGAAGGCACAGCAATTTTAGCCACAGACAGAGAAGAACAACTGTCAAAAGTGGTTAAACCCAAAATGCTTGAATGCGCTAAGAGCTATTATAATCAAATCAGCGTTGTCAAAGACGCCTTAACAGCTTACCGTGCGGGTGGAGTGCATGCGATGCATGACCCAACAGAAGGCGGAGTTCTCAATGGCGTTCATGAAATGGCGGATGCAGCTGGTTTAGGTTTATTGATTTTTGAGGAAAAAATTGTTGTTGAACCTGAAACTGCCAAGATTTGCCGTTATTTCGAAATTGACCCTTTACAGCTCATTAGTTCAGGGGCACTCTTAATTGCGGCAGAACCACAAGCAGCCCCCAAAATTATTGAAGCCCTAAAGGAGCAGAAAATTTTCGCAACCGTCATTGGGGAATTCAATAATCATGCAGAGAAACGTTATTTTGAAACCAAAAGTGGCGAGATACAAGACCTGCCAAGACCAACATCCGATCAGCTTTGGATTGCCCTATCGCGTTAACTGACCACCAAAGCCACTTAAGGGCACCTGCAAGAACCAGTAAAACATGAAAACGGGGTAAAACAGGGCGTAACTATACAGGTGTGAGTGGAGCATGCCGCACTTAAATTCTACGATGGCTTGGTCGATGGCGTTTTGGGGGCTCCAGTTTGTCGGCGGCTTATAATGCAGACAATAAATGTTGCTGCCAACCAAAGCTTTGTAGTTGTGTTTTTCAATCCAACGAATAAGGTAAGCATCTTCAAAAGCGTGAAGCTCATCTGGAATATGCAGCCCTTCCAGAACACTTTTCCTAATTAGTGTGTCATGCGTTCCACCTCGTAATTGGAAGCCTTGCCGTGCAATCATACTTTCTAGCAGCAGAAACCATTTTTGTTTAACATTTGGGATAACGTCGATGTTTATGCCCCAAACTGCGCCGACGCCGTCTTGCATTTCTGAGAAGGCTTTTTTGAACCAGTCCTTGCAAAGAATGACGTCACTATCTACGAAAGCGAAAAAATCAGTTGTGACGTGTTGTATACCTGTTTCTCTTGCACTGGCGCGGGTTCCTTTTGATTTGATAAGTTTTATGTTGCCACGCTTCTTGTTGAATTTCTCCAAAATATCAATGGTGGAGTCAGTTGAATAGCCATCAACAACTATTAGTTGGTTAACGGGCACGTTGGCGTAAATAGAAGTCAAGCATTTTTCAAGAAGGTGCGCGCTGTTTTTAGTTAGTAGTACCACATCGATTTGCGTCAAAGAGCGATTCAAAGTTAACACGCCGAATTGTTTGCATATAGAAGACTTGGAAATAATAATGTATTCCCAAACAATTATTTGCCGTTTGCGAAAAACTGGTAAACCGAGTAACCAGTGTAGAAACCGTAAGCTAAAAGCAGCTTTGATATCAACCGTGGACTACCCAACCGCAAAGCTTCAGCAACTAAACCTAAACTGCCCTTCAAAGTCCAAACAGAATCAGGCCTAAAATGAACACAAAACGGAACATAACAAGCAACAACCCGGAAGCCTTTGCGGTCGATATGGTCTTTGATATAAGCATCCTCAAAAACGTGAAGCTCATCTGGAATGTGTATGTCTTTTACGAGCGACGTACGAATTAAAGTGTCATGTGTTCCACCGCGTACCTCAAAGATTTTTCGTGTAACAACTAGGAACAGCTTGAGCATTTTTTGGTTTTTAAGTGTTGACCAAACTTCTGTGCCCCAAACTGCACCAACTTTGGCGTCCATGTTTTTTGCGGCTTTCTGGAACCAGCCTTTGCAGAGGACGACGTCACTATCTATGAACATGAACCATTCGGTTTGTACTGCCATGATTCCTTTTTGGCGTGCTGAAGCGCGAGTGCCACGGTCAAAAATCACGTGTACGTTGTGATATTTCTGATTGTAAGTTTCCACTATTGCAAGCGTGCCGTCTGTAGAGTAGCCGTCAACTACAATTAGCTGGTGGACTGGAACGTTTTGGTAAAGTGAGTCTAAGCATTTGACAAGTGCTCGCTCACTGTTTTTTGTTAGCAGAACTACGTCTACTGAATCCACCATTTATTTGCCGCTTCCGTTTCAGTGTACACTTACACTTGTGCCTATAAGGTTTAGCCGAATAAAGCCCTGATTAAAGATTACTAAATTAAAGATGCTGGGTAGGAAGACTGGTGGAGTTTAAGATGGTTTTTATAGTCCAGATTTGATTAAGTGTAAATATCAAGTTTAAGCGGCTAGTGACCTTATTTGGTGATGGGAGTAAAAAAGGCAGCAAGCGTGGCGGCACGTTCACTTGTTCACGGCAAACCGCATCATGCGCAGTGGCTTATTACAAGAAAATGCAATTACAAATGCTTAGGCTGCAATGTATGGAAAGAGCAAGATAAGAATGAGTTATCTACAGAAGAAGTTAAACGCGGCTTAGACATCCTTAAAGATGCAGGCATTATTGAATTGGTTCTTTCAGGCGGCAACCCCTTGCTTCGTCCGGATATAGGCGAAATTATTGATTATGCCGCGGAAAGGTTTGTAGTTACTGTTTGTGACAACGGCAGCATAGCAGCAAAAAAAATGGACCTCTTAAGAAAAGTGGACTTCGTCGCCATATCAATCGATAGTCTTGACGAAAAAAAGCATGATTACATGAAAAATGTTCCAGGCGCATGGAAAAACGCCATGGAAACGGTTGAGACCCTGCATAAAGAAGGCATAAAAGTCAGCATTACTCCCACGATTTCTCAAAAGAACCTCTACGAAATCGCCGACATAACCACTTATTTTACTAACAAGGGCATCCCTGTTTGGTATTGCCTTTACTCATATGACATGACCGGAGACCCTGACCAACTGTTCCGTATCGGCAAAGCCAACGATGAATACATAATAACCGATAAAGAAGCCATGGTCAAACTCTGCGACACTTTAATGGAAATGAAAAAAACCAACAAACTCATCTTAATGACAGATAAACTCTTCAAAACCCTAAGAAGCCTATACGCTGAAGAAAAACGTACATGGGATTGCAAAGCACTTCAAAGTTTCCTTGTCGTAGACCACTTAGGCAGAGTTGCAGGATGCCATAATCACACCTTTGCAGGCTCAATTTTTGATTTGCCCAAAACCTGGAAGAGCGAAAAATTCAATGACCTTCGTGAACAGTACAAAACCTGCACTCAATGCACCTACCTGTGTTACGTGTTCTACTCACTTTACGGTTCACCGTCAGGACACATATCATTAGCTTTGGATCAATGGAAAAACACGGCTCTTCTGCTTAAAAAACAGAAGAGTTAAACTTCCAAATTAGTTAAAGAATCAACAGCGGCAGCTAAATTTCCGTTTAAAGGCTGCTTGCTTAGCTCTTTCTCTTTTTTAGCCTGTAAAAGCACACCTGTTTTGTAGCCAACAATTTTTCTAGGTCCGATGTCTTTGGGTTTTTTAAGTTCTATTATGGCGGGCAAAAATAGTACAAGTACAATTGCTACCGTGAACCCTAGGAACACAAAAAACTGCTCCATCCCCTTTTCCCTCGGCTGATTGGTATGTTTTAGTTTTGAATATAAGATTTTCCTTTTCCTGAATGCGTGGTTTTAGCCCAATCACCTTGCTGCCCTCGAACTATTCCAATGGTTACGTCAATCAAGGCTTTTGTGCAAATGAGCATGTTGTACAAAAATGCAAAGATAAGAAGCGGCGCCAGCCACTGAAGTTGTTTTCTTCCATCTAAGTATGCGCCTATGCCCACTTCGAAAAAGGGAGCAAAATTACCTACAAAACTGTAAAGGGAAACAGGTATGAAAAACCATAGTGCAGCAGAAACAGAGTCGCTGTACAAAACAAAAGGAACAGCCAGAAGCAAAGAAAGCAAAGATAGAACAGGTAAAAAGTAAATTGCAAGTAAAAGCAAACCATCAACCTTTTCCTTTAGGTTCAGTTTGCGGCTTTTCAGCACATTTAACGCATGCTTGAAACAGACTTGCATGTGACCACGCGCCCACCTGTGCCGTTGCCGCCAATAAGCCCGCCAAGAATCGACAGCCTCCTCATAACATTCAGCCTCACCAACATAACGAACCTTAAAACCTTTCAAACAAATTGAAAATGTTAAATCCGTGTCTTCAGTCAACATTTTCGCGTCAAAACCATGCAGGTCGTCAATGATGCTTTTTCTAAAGCCACCGACAGTTCCTCCGAATTGAGGTATAAGCCCCAATAGGTCTCGAGCTTCTTGGTCAACACGGTAACCGCTTATCCTTTCCAGCGCTATCATTCTAGTGAGTAGGTTGTCTGGCTCGTTAAGAACTACAGGTCTTCCTTGAACAGCACCAACCCGGGGATTTTGGAATGGTTGAATAAGTTTTTGGACTATATCCTGTTGTGGGAGGTAGTCTGCGTCGAAGCAGAGAATTATTTCGCCTGTCGAAATTTTTAAAGCTGTGTTTAAAGCGGCAGCTTTGCCTTTACCGCCTTCTCTTTTATCACGGTGAAGAATTTTTACGAAAGGCACGTTTTTACTGCATTCATCGGCTATTTGTCCAGTGTTGTCTGTTGAAGCGTCATCAATAATGATTACTTGAAGCTTATTTTTAGGGTAAGTCAAAAGAGACATTTCCTGAATCATTTTTCCTATTACATGTTCTTCATTGTGTGCTGGAACCAAAATAGTAACAGAAGGCTCAAACACAGTTTTGAATTGACGGTTGAGTGTGGTTTTTTGTTTTTTTGAATTTCTCAAAACTGTGAAGGTGAAAATGTAATGACGTATTAAATAAGCAACAATCAAGCATGAAACAAAAACGAAATAAATTTGTAAAAGGACAATAACGATTTCCAAAAAATGTTCCTCAACTTGCAGTTTTATGCTCCACAATCAAGCTTAGGCTAAAAGCCCAAAAAGGCACTATCCAAATCAGATTAAGGAAAGGAAACATCAAGGTGTAAACGGCATTAAATTGTTTCCCAAACAGATCTAAGCCAGCATAAGAGAAATTGAAAAACAGAAGATTACAAAAGAAGCCTAACAGGTTTCCAGCCATTAAAATGAACCCTTTTTTTATTATAGCACCTTTTAGCTGGAAAATCAGAGAGACGAAAAGCAGGTTGAAGATTAGTAGGGTTATGGTTGATTCGATATTAATTAGCCTGTAAGATGCCGATAAAAACACGGTAATGACTACTGATGTTAGTATTGTGGTTAAGCCCTCGTGAATCTTCAATTTCCCTTCCTCTCCCCAAAGGTTTGAAGTTTGAGGTGAAAAGTGTAATGCGACTGTTTAGCTATTAAATTTTTAGAAAAGCTTTTATTGTTTTGATACAGTTTTTTGCGTTTTATGTTGATTGGTAAGCACAAACTGTATTGTCAATCACTTTGCAAAGAACCTCAAAAACTTGGTCAGCGTTCAAGTTGTCAGTGTCTAAGATAAAGTTGAAGGGAGTGAAGTCTTCGCCTAAATCGAATCCGTAAAGTTTTTTGTAAATTGCTTTAGTTTGAGCTTCCTTCTCTTTCAGAACTGCATAAGCTTGCTCGACAGTCATTTTGTCTCTTTCAGCCACTCTTGCAGCACGTTTATCCAAAGAGGCCATTAACCAGATTTTGAAGCCGTCTTTAAGCAGCCAAGGCATAGTCCAGCTATCAAGCAAAACATTACCCAATTTTGCGTAGCCAAGCAGTTTGCTGTCTACTTCCTTGTCAAACTGGGGATCCTTTACGCGTGTCTCTAGGAAACGTAGACCATCTGGGCTTTCCCACCAGCCTTCACCAGTTATTTCATAACCGGATTCTTTGGCCAATTCTTTGAGGGCATCCCCACCAGAGTAGCATTTAAGATTGTATCGTTTTGCAATCTTTTTAGAAAGCGTACTTTTACCGGTTCCAGCCATTCCTGAAATACAAAGAATAAGGGGTTTGTTGGTAACGCATTGAAGACTGTTTTTTGTGGACATCGCGTTACACCGGATTTATTCGATGGGCATTGTGCCCAAGAGACGTTGCATTAGTAACCCAAGGAAGAATGATGTAATGGGGTACCAATAGATTACTGAGATTGGTCCAAAGCCAGGTATAGCAGCGACAGGCGTACTTCCGAAGATGGGTATCAATACGAACCACCAAACAATGATGTAAAGGAATGAGATACCTAACTGCACCATTTGAGGTTTTGCCATTTGAGCCTGCATTGCTGTAATCTGTGATTGTCTTTTCTTGAGTTTCTCCATTTGTTTTTTGTCGTTTGAACGCGCAGCAGCCATGCTTTCTTTACGGTACTCAGCCATTTCTTTCTGCATCGTACGATATTTGTCCCAACCGACAAAGTAGCTGATAAGTGCCCTGTTAATTGACGTGTTAACAACTGCAATTACAAGCGCTATAGCCATGATAACTACTGTTGCAACTGGTGGAGTTGCAATCCAAGATAACTCTGCTGCCGACATTCTCATTCACTTGAAGTACTTGTTGTGTATGCGTATCCTTCTTCCTTGTTTATAACCGTTTTTACTGATTTTACCTTCAACATGAGGTTCTGTTTGGATATCCAAAATAAAAAGCTGAAAACATCAGATACAGGCACCGAAAATCTCGTTTTCTTGAAACAACATTGAATTAGTTGGCAGGTAATTATTAAAAGATAAACTACAGAATAAATAGAGAGGCAACAAATTAGATGTCGACCGATGACCTGCATTCATTACTAGCAAAGTTTGTAAGAACCAACGCAAACGTCGCCGACATTCAGTGGGATCGAAGAATGAGCCCACGTTTACTGTTTAACCCTTACTCAAAAGATTATGAAGAAAAAAAGAAAGCAGCACACTACTTCCTGCTTGCAGCATCAATACTTGACGATCAAATGGTAGGTTTTTCAGAAAACGCAAGAAACCTGCTAATCAATTTACACGAAAAATTTGGAACAGCACGTCTCTTTGAAATCACCAAGCCACATCTTTTTGGAGAAGAAATCGTAAAGTACGGTTTTTACAATTATCTTGGTCCACGCAAAGAGGCTATTCCAGAAACTTTGGCGGCAGTGAACATTTTTGTGAAGTTTAAGGCTGAAAGAGATTTAATTCGTTATTCACAAAAGTTTGTTAAACCAAAAGATTTTGTTGAAGAATTATCAAGAAGCATTGAACGCATGAGAGGCGTCCATAGAGACAAAGCGTGGACTTACATGCGGTGGATGGTACGTTCGGAACCTGACCTTGAAATTTTTACGAAATTTTCTGCTTCAGATTTACTGGTCCCCTTAACAAGGGAAAACGCTAGCGTCGCAATTAGTCTTGGCTTAATTAATTCAACGGCTCCATATTTGTGGAAAGACGAAAATGCAGCGTTTAGGGCGCAACTAAAAATTACCGAGTATGCTAAACGCATTTTTCCGCGTGACCCAGCAAAAGCGGATTATCCGTTTTTCCTTCTGGGAAGGTGGTTGAAACGAAAGAACCTTAACAGGAGCACCTTGAAAGAGGCGTTGCAGTTTTTTGAGCAAATACAAAAAGTTACTGGTCAACCGCAAGTGCATTATCAAAAGTTGAGTCGTTACAAGAGTGGTTGGGAAAAAGAAACCGCGCGGATGCTGATGCGTATGCACATTCCTTATGGATATGAAACCATCACTTTTCCTTTGCCCGGTGACAAGTATACTCCAGATTTTATTTTAGATACTGAAGTAAACGGTAGAAAAATTGTTCTTGAACCGCATTATGAAATGAATCTTAAGCAGTCATCAAAGTACTCTCTGTTCAAGCAGACGTATGGTCACAAATTTATGCTTATTCTGCTTTTGAAAAACGATTTGATATCGTTCTTTAACAAGAGAAACATTCTCACAAGTGACGTCTGTGATGACGTGTGGCCTATTGAGTTTGTTGGGTTGCTTGTGGACAAGATTAAGTCTGGCGAGTATGGGCAAGAAAAAAGTAACTGAAACACGTCAAAAAAAGCTAAGTTGTTTTTTAAAAAATTGATTTAAAGAAAGATAAAGGGTTAGGCTTTTAGCCTAATTTTAGGGTTTATTCGCCCAGTATTCTTCTGAAGGCTGGGAACATTTCTGCGGCGCGTTCACGCATCAACAGTTCATAGTACTGGTAGATGATGCCTACTGACAGCAGGATACCGGTGCCTGAACCGTAAACGCCTAGGAAGTCTGCTACACCAGCTATTAAGCCGACGATGATACCGCCGAGCACTGTTACTACTGGAATGTAGCGTTTGAGTATTTGCTCAATTGGTCTTCCGCTGCGTCTGTAGCCTGGAATTTGCATGCCGCTATCCATTAGTTGCTGTGCTACTTTGCTGGGGCCTAATCCGCCTACTTCAAGCCAAATTAGCGAGAAGATGGCACAAAAAGCCACCAATATTGCAAGGTAACCTGCAGCTCGCAATGGGTCAATAGCAACGTTGATGAGTCCGCTTGGTGGAGTCATGTAGTGCGCTAAGCCGCCAACGTTTACTACTGAGTCTGTTGTTCTGTTGTAGTCGCCGAAGATTTGGAAGAACAGGTTTGTGCCTGGTGCTGGTTGTCCGAATTGTGTCCATAGTAGTTGTGTGAAGAAGAACACGTTTGCGAAGAGTGCGCTGGCGAAGATGACTGGCAAGTTGCTGACGTATAGTAGTTTGATTGGGTATCTGCTGCGGAAGCCTTTGTAACCTGCGTAAGTCATGGGTAGTTCAACGCGGACGCCTTGCATGTAAATGATTACTATGAATGTTACGATGGTTGCGATGAAGCCGATGAGTGATGGATAGAACATGTTAGCGGTTCCTACAACCCAGTCGAATGTGGTTATGCCGCCTTTTAACAGGGCATCTAAGCCACCGACGAATAGCCCGTTTGTTGGGGAGAACATTGACCAGAATATGTTTTGGGCAACTCCGGCCATGATGAAGAGGCTGATACCGCTTCCTAGACCCCAGCCTTTTTGAACTAATTCGTCGAGAAGCATTACAATTATACCAGCAGCTAACAACTGGAAGAATATAATAATCATTACAGGTCCAGTAATTGCACCATACATGCCGCTGAGGATGTATGCGCCTGCTTGTACACCTGTTAATACGATGGAGAAAACTTTGCTTGCTGAAGTAAAGAGTCCTCTATCTTCAGGGTTAGACATGTCGCATTTGATGATTGATGAACCAACAAGTAACTGGAGAATTAAACCAGCCGTCACGATGGGGCCAATACCCAACTCCATTAAGGTACCGCGGTTGGAAGCAAAGATGACTCTTAGCTGGCCAAACTGATCAGTTAAGTCTGAGCCAACCCCGTACAAGGGGATTTCAGTCATGACTAAGAAAACGATTAGAACAAGCGCGGTCCAGAAGATTTTTTCGTTGAACGAAACTTTGCGTTCAGGCTTTTTGATTTCAGGCAGAACTCTGCCTATTGGCTTGAAAATGCTAAGGAATCTTCCGGCCATATGTTAGCCTTACTCTCCGTTGTCTTGGGAGACAGTGATTACTTTTCCGCCTGCTTGAACGATTTTTTCTTGTGCAGACTTGGAGCAGGTTGGCACTGTGACCGTCAAGGATTTTGTTATTCTTCCTGTACCCAACAGTTTGGTGTAACCCATGCTTGTTAAATCGACTGTGTTGGTTTCTGCGATTTCAGTCAATTTTTGGAGATTAAGTGTAACATTTCTTTTATGCAGGCTTTGTGGAGATGTAAAGCCATGGTTCCCAAAATAGTCAGGCTCAGAAGTAACAACTTTGCTCCAAAGATGCTTATGGCGTCCGACTTTTCGGTTGCCTTTGCTTCCAGCATCGCGGTGTTGGCCGATTCTTCCGTAACCTTGTGTTCTTGAACCTCTTGTTTTCCTAATTTTTCTAAGTTTATGAGGCATATTCTAATCCGCTTCTTTGTTTATTGTTTGTGGATTTTCTGCTTTCTTTAATTTTATTTCCAGTACGCCGTTCTTGAAAGTCGTGTGGATATCGCTGGGAATGACTACCTTCGGCAGATTTAAACTTTTATAGTATCTGCGCTCTTTCGATTTTGCCGACAGCGTAATTTTCTGGTCTTTCACATTTATTTTGAAGGATTCCTTATTAAAGCCTGCGATTTCTGCAACGATTGTTATCCAATTGTTTTCTTGGAAAATGTCAATTAACGGTTTAGGATCTACCATTTTGCGCTTGCTAAAGCCTTTGGGGGCCCTTAAACTTTGGCTAGAACGGACACTTTTCACGGGTTTAATGGTTTCAATTCGCAGGGTTTTTGGTTTACTCTTAACAACCTTTTTAGCACTATCGTTAAGGTCTAGCCACTTACGATTCTTAGTGCTTCTACGCCATTTTGCACTCATTTTTCCCCCTCCAATTTACCTAACGCATTTCTCTATCGATATTATAAAACGTATCGCACATCAAAGGTGAAAAAACACCTGAACAACGAAAGCAAAAAAGATGTACAAAAGACGGGTAACATCCAAAGATTGCACCTGAAAAGGCGTAGCCAACACGCTTGGGGAACGCAAAAGGCGCAAAAGCACAGTTTTCCAACATATTAATTGGCAGTTTTCAGTCAACTGTGTTCTGGCTTTTAATGCTTCACGGTTTAAGCGTGATTTCTAGAACAACATCATAAGGAAATTTCCGGTCAGGGTCAGCAGATATTTTTGTGCTATAACACCCGTTTTTGAAAATCAAAGGATAATTTTTTACAAAAATCTTGGTGAACTGTTCAAGAGTACATGATGCTTGAACGTTTTGTATTTCTTCATCTGTTAAAGACACATCAACCAACTCAGAAGTATTCTGTGAAATTTGTTTTTAAGTTATTTCATAAACAAGTGGCCCTTGCGAGTTTAACATGTTTTTGGGCTTGTTTTCAACCAATAGGACCTACCCCTCTTAGTGTTTTTCCGTTTTGAGGCAAAAAGCGTTAGGTAGAGCCTACCCCTATCGGAAAGACCTACCCCCCCTATAGGTTCCAGCATATAGTTTCTATTAGGATCCTAATAGGTTGATATGAAAAGTAAAGCAACAGAATAAATGAAAACAAAAGATGGAGTAGGCAACAAAAAAGCGGTTTAGGTTTTTCTTCTTGCGCCGCAGTTAGGACAGAAAACAGCTGTTTGAGGCATCAGTGAGCCGCAGTAACCGCATGGAATCAGTACAATTTCTTTTACTACTTCTTTTACAATTGGCTGTGAAGGTTGCTGTTGAGTCTGCTGTCGTTCTATGAGTACTTCGTATGTGGTTAATGGGATGTCTGGGCGTCCTTTTATGTCAAAGATGGGGTATAGATACCATTTTACGTATTTGTCTACGCCGTAGCAGGTTTCTTTGGCGGCAGTCGGCACAGACAATTGAAAAGGGTAAGCAGTGCTAAATCCTGCCGGAATATGGGCAGACTCAAAGATTACGTGTTGAGTTCTAAATATTTCGCCGCTGTCCCAATATTCACTTTGCTGTGTACCGTATTGACTTGAGTATGTTCGGGTTTTCTTTATGCTTTCGTTACAAGTTAATACGACTGCAACTTGAGCAACTTCGAATTCTTCTTCAGATGTGATTTTTACTTTGCCACGGAGTGGTTCGCCTAAAAGATGCTTGTTTGTTTCTAGTGACAGTTCTACTTGGGTTTTGGGTGCAGAAACTTTGTCGGATAGCCATTTACGGAAGCTCATTTAGCCTTTTCTAAATCGAAATATGCTTTAAAATGTTTGGTAAAAACAATCGGTAACTAAAATAGTCAAAGCTGAACTGAAAAGGTTTAAACTAAAAATTAAAAACAAAAAGGAAAAGCGCTGATTGTTTAGATCATGCGTTTTACTAAGTCGTTGATTGCTTCGCCACGATAGCCTGCTTCTCCGCCAGCTTGGAAGGACTTCTTAACTTTGCCTTTGAAGCCTTTTGTTGGAGGGTGCAGTTTAAAGATTGGAACCATGAATGGTAGCTTGCCGTGTTCTGCTTTGCCAGTAATGATTGCATCTGCAAGTTCCTCGAAGCTCTTAAAGCCAAGTTTTTCGAGGTATTCTGCTGTTAGTTTTTTGTTGCCTGCTAAACGTGCTCTTTTTTCAAGCATTGTGGTGACTGTTTCTTTGGTGACTTCGCCCCATGTGACATAACTGGTTACTTTTTGCAGCATGCCTTTGTATGATGGGCGGTCGTCGATTAGGATAGCGTGGTTAGTGTGGTCTAAGTGAAGCAGTGAAAGAGTATCGCGAGCTTCGTTTTGTGCGCTAACTGTTCCGCGGACGCGGACTACTGCGATTACTTTGTTTTGTTCTGTTTGCTGTGCCATTTTACTTCACCCAATCCGCTGTAGTAATCAAGTTATATGTTTTGCGTAGACCATCAAAGATTGCACATGCGTATGATGGGACTGTTCTTGTTGAACCGAAGCTTCTCATCCAAAGGTCTTTTACGCCTGCTAAGCCAAAGATAGTTTTTGCTACTTCGCTTGAAACAAGACCTAAGCCTCTTGGACCTGGAATGATTTCAACACGAACACCACCGCATTTGCCTTCAACTTGGAAAGGCACTGAGTGTTGTTGTCCACAGCTGCATTCCCAACTTCCGCAGCCACGTTTGACTGGGACAATGTTTAGGCGTGCGTTTGCTGCTGCTTTCTCGATAGCGTTACGTACTTGGCCTGCTTTGCCGTTGCCGATGCCGATGAATCCGTCTCTGTTTCCGACGGCTACAATTGCTTTAAAGCGTGATTTTTCGCCTGCGTCAGTTTGTTTCTGAACCAAGTTTACGTTGATTACTTCTTCCTGAATGTCTGGAAGCAGAGCGTCAACGATTTGTGGCTCTGAAATTTTGATGCCGCTAAGGAACAGGTCTTCCATTGTGGTAATCTTGCCTTCTTGAATCATCTTGCCGAGGCGGGTTTTTGGTACCCACTGTTCAAGATTTGCTGTACGTCTTTCGCGATCTTCTCGTTGTTGTCTACTCATTCTTTCTTCTCACCTTTAAATGCCGCAACTATGTCAGCTTTAACTTTAGTGAAGTGTTCAGGCAATTTTTCTGGGGCAACACCTGCTTTGAGGTATGCTGCAAACTTTTGGTTGTACTCTTCAGAGCCAGCACCAAGTTTCTTTGCATACTTTGCAATTTGTTCACCCTTTATGCGTTCCTTAACAATTTTTTCTTCACTGTGAGGAACGTCAACGCCTGCGTCAACAACACCATTTAACATGGCAAAGATTCTTGCACCCTTTGTTGGGGAAACAAGACCAGCATCTAAGATTGCTTCTTTAACGCCTTGCTTTTTAGCTTTCAAACCGCAAAGCAGCCCAGTTAAGTATGCTGCTGGAATGTTGCCTGTTGGAGCTTTCCATCCGAACAGTTTGCTTAATTCTTTGCTGTTTGCAGCTGCCAAGACGATGTCGCCTGCAGGTTTTGCTTGAATGATTTGCACGTTAGCGTTCTTTAATGAACCTCTTGTTACTAAACGTGGTTTACCTGAAATTACCATGCCTTTGCGGGCTTGGTAGTCAGTTTTGCCTTCGCGTCTTCTTCTTAACTGTACACGGTAATTTGCACTTTTTGCCATCTTAACGTTTCCTCCATAGATCCTTCGCTTTCAAGTTACGCTCTAAGTCAGCAACAGATTCAAAGCGACCACTGCCTGCCATACGGTAATATTCCGTGTATGTCTCTTCTGTGATTGTTCGGTTTGCTTTAAGCTCGCGTAGTTTGCGGCGTAATGAACGGATTTTAATCATCCAAGCTTCTTTCTTAGTTATTGTGGCTCTTGGTGAACCAGTGTAACTGCCTGGACCTTGCCGTCTACCTTTACGTTTCTTTTCGCGAATAATCTTTGCTCTTGAGCGGCTAACACCTTTTTCAGGTAATGAAACGATGACTTTCTCGTGAATCAATTTTTTGATTTCTTCACGTGTAATGGCGCCTTCAACATCATCGATGCGTTCAGGATTTATCCAAACACGGTTTTCACCAGTTTTAAGGATAGCTGAAGCAAGGCGTCTTTGACTGGATAGGTTGGTCATTATTTCTTCTTCTCCTTAGACTTTTTGGCCTTTGATTTGTCTTCTTTAGCCTTGGGCTTTTTCTCTTTCTTTTCTTTAGCTTTCTCAGCCTTCTTCTTTTCTGCTTCTTGTTCAGCCTCAGCTTCTTCTTCGCCTTCAGCCTCTGCCTCTTCCTCAACAAGGATAGCGTTAAGGACTTTGACGTTTAATTTTTCAGCTTCAGCAATGATTAAAGCACGTTTTCTTGTACCAACTGTGTGGGCAATACGGATAGCCTGAGTGTTAGGGTCAACGGCAGCGACTGCTTCTGCATTGTAAACAATGACTTCACGGTAACCGGATGGATGTAAATATCGGGCAACCTTTGGTCCTTTGTAGCCTGTACTAGGGCTTGCTGGCCAACCGAGTACTTTTCGGCGGACTTTGTTGTCTAAGCCGCGTGGTCTTCTCCAGCTTTCGCTAAATTTGCTGTCTCTCCAGCTTTCTTGTCTTAGGAAAGCAGGTTTCTTGTTGCGTGCGCGTTCTCTTGTTCTGAGTGCTTTGCGCTGCGGTTGTATTTTCTTTTCAGTCATTATGCCATACCCTCATTTCTTTCGTAAACGTACAAGCCGTCAAGGAACACACGGACATCTTTGTTTCTGACACGTGTTGCTTGCTCAATGTTGGCTGCTGTTTGGCTAACGTCTTCCAGGTTTATCCCTGATACTGTGATGTCGTCTGTTTCAATTTTGACTTTAGTGTCGCCAATGATTTTTACGTGTCTTGCTCTTCTTTCGCCAGTAAAGTTTTCGATTAGGATACTTTTACCTTCGAGCTTTACTGATATTGGAAAGTGAGAGAACACAATCTTTAGCTTGTAAGTGTAGCCTTTGGTTACGCCTGTTATCATGTTTTTGATGTGGGCGTAGATTGTGCCGACAAGAGCGGATTCCTTTTTGCGAGGCCACTTTGCCGAAACGCGTATCTCTTTGCCTTCAGCGTCAATTGAAATTGGAGCGTAAGTGAAGTCTCGTGTTAAAGAGCCTTTTTCGCCTTTTACACTAACCACTTTGCCCTTTAGACTAACATTTACGTCGTCAGGAACCTGAATGGTTCTAGATATTTCTGGGAGCCGCATAAAAAACACCTTAGTACACGAAGGCTAACAGCCTTCCTCCTACGTTCTTTTGTTCAGCATCCTTGTGTGCAATAACGCCTTTAGAGGTTGAAACAACCATTAATCCCACGTCTCTTGATGGAAGGAACTTCTTTTCCCAGCTTTCGAATTCGTCAACTTTGGATGGGAAGCGTGGTTTGATTGCGCCACACTTGTTGATTCTGCCTAGTAATTGGACTTTGAATTTGCCTAGGCGTCCATCATCGATGAATTCGAATTCACCTATGTAACCGTTAAGCTGCATTATACGTAAAACGCGGCCTAATAGTTTAGAGGCTGGGCTAATGATGCATTCGCGTTTATTGCGCATCTCGTTGTTGATGATTGTTATTAATCCATTTGTTAAAGTATCCATTGCCCTAGCTCCTACTCATATTTTTTGAATCCTAATTTCGGCGCTGCTTCTCTAAAACATTGCCTACACAAATATAAATCGTAACGTCTGATAACGGGTCCATAAGCACCGCATCTAACGCATGGCCGTGAACCTTTACCGTATTTTCGTTCTTTCTTAGTTTGCTGTTTTCCCATACATAACCCTCTTTTAGACGATTTCGACTCCTAAAGTTTGTCTTACATACTCCATGGACTCTTCAGGTGTAAGCAAGTGTTTTTTGCCGATGTGCTTTGTTTGTTTTCGACGTATCTTTATGCGTTGACCTGGACGGTTAACTGCAACGCAAACGTCCATGCCGAAGATGCCGATTTCTGGGTCATACTTCACGCCGGGGATGTCGATGTGTTCTTTTAAGCCGAATGCAAAGTTTCCGATTTCGTCGAATGCACGCTTTGAGATTTTGTTGTCAACGACTGGAAGGACCTTCTTTAAGAAAGCCATACCTTTTTCGCCGCGTAATGTTACAACGCATGCGATTGGTTCACCTTGTCTGATGCCCCAGTCTCTGATGCTTTTCTTTGCTTTTGCTTTGTATGGTGCTTGACCTGAAATTTCTTCAAGTACGCGTGTTGCTTTTTCAAGCGGTTCGCCGGACTTGCCGATGTTAAGGTTAACAACCACTTTCTCAATTCGTGGTTGCATCATTTTGTGTTCTGACCATTGATTTTGGGCTTCTTCAGACAACTGTGGTTTCCTCCGGTTCTGCTACTACTGGTTGCTCGTTGCTGCCGATGGAAAAGATGAAGTCCAAAATTGTTTGGCAACGTTCACCTTGGTCATCTTCAATGACGACTAGTGCTTGTCTACGTTTCTTGGCTTCGGTCTTTTCGATTTCAACAATTTTGCCTTGTACACCGATGTTTTTACCGCCAGTGATTACTGCAGTGTTGCCTTCTTTTGTTTTGACTGTTTCAGCAACTTGACCATCTGCAATGTTTACTTTAAGGATGTCGAAGGTTTCGTATGTTACTTCAACTGGGTTTTTAGGATCAGCAACTTTGACTAACATGTTTGTGCCGTCGTGAAGTGCAATTTGAACACCAACTGAAGTTGCTGTTTTGTCTTCAACACGGACTAACCGGTATTTTGCGTCTTCTTTGCTGATTGGTGAAACAACTAATCCTTTGTGTGAAGGCACGATTCTGTAGTACTGGTTTGATTCAGGCATTGAGATGACATCCATTAAACCAACGGGGAAATCATCCTTCTTGCGAACTAGACCGTTAACTTGGACTTTACCTTCTGAAAGGATAAGTTTTCCTTCTTTTCTTGTACTTGCTACACCGAGCATGTCACGGAGCACAAGTGTCAAGGGTAAACATTTTTGAAGTGAATGTGGACCAGATGCAGGTTTAACTACCCATGGTGATTCTTTTCTGTGAATAGGCCAGAATTTTGGTGCTGGCTTACGTTTCAGCCTTGCTGTTTTTCCTTTTCTTCCCAAATTTATTGTCCTCCCTCAGTTTTTTTAGGGGCTTTTGGTTTAGCACTAGGCTTAGATTCGGCTTCTTTTTTGGCCGCTGGCGCCTTTTTAACTGCTGGTTTCTTTTCTGCTGGAGCTGCTGCTTTTACTACTGCAGGTTTTGGCTTTGGCTTTGCTGCTGTTTCGACTTCTTCTTCAACTACGATTTTGCGTTTTGGCTTTGCTTTAACGGTTAATTCAGGTTTCTTTGTTGGTTTTGGAGCAGTTACTTTTTCTAGTGGCTTCTTTCTTCCAATGATCGCTTTACGCTTTTTATCGTCAAGGCTAAGGTTTTTGATCATAACCTTGGAAGGATGCACTGGAAGGAAAATGTTGGTGCCATCAACTTTTTCGCGTGTTAAGCCTTCAATGTAAATACGGTAACTCTTCAAATCGACGCGGGAAACTTTTCCTTCAAATCCTTTATTGTCGCCGCGTTGAATGTGAACTGTGTCACCTTTTCTTACAGGGAGAGTTTTTACTCCTTGTTTTTCAGCTAACTCTTTTGTCAGTGGAGCAGCCATTAGCTTGTGGCGTATATGAGCAGGGGCGTTGAATAGGCGTTTTCTTTGTTTGCCGGGGTTCTTAACTTTCATTTGCATGATTCTTTTTCTCTCCTTACACGATTATGCTTGAAGCGCTGGCGATTCTTGGCCATCTTTCTGCGGCTTCTCTTGCGACTGGTCCCCTGATTTCGGAGCCTTTCATTTCGCCTTCAGGAGTAATAATTACTGCTGCGTTATCTTCAAATTGTACCCAGACACCGTCGACTCTGCGGAAAGATCTTTTTTGGCGGACAATGATTGCCTGGAAGATCTTTTTACGCATGTCTGGTGAGCCTTGACGTACTGAAACTGTTACTTTATCTCCGACTGTGGCTGATGGATAACGTCTCAGGCGTCCTTTGTAGCCCATTGCTTGAATTAAACGAAGAACTCGTGCGCCAGTGTTATCAGTGCATCGGAGTTCAGAGCCTGCTTGTAAGCCTCTGCTTAATTTTTGTCCGTGAGAAAGCATACCTTTTGCGGTAAGGGCTCTCTGCTTTGCCTTCGCTGCACACATATTATCGTTCCTCTCCTAATTTTTCAACAACTACGAAAGATACAGTTTTGCTGATTGGTCTGCATTCAGCAATTCTTACGCGGTCGCCTTCTTTTACGTCAATGCATGGTGGGTTGTGTGATGCAATATGACCGTGTCTTCTTTCGTATCTTGAGAACTTTGATGAAAACTGCATAAATTCTCTGTCTACTATGACTGTTTTGTCCATTTTTGCAGAAACAACTATTCCTTCCAGGACACGTCCTCTGATGGCGAGTGTTCCGTGGAATGGACAATTGCGGTCATCGCATGTTTTTTTAGGTTGCTTGAATGTTAGAGACATTACCATAACCTCTTAATGCTTTTTTTAAGTCTATCCTCTGGTCTTCCAACCAAAAGTTTACCGTCAATTTCAACGATTGTTCCATCATTGAATGCGAAGTTAAAAACAGCTGAGTCTTTAATTACGCTTTTAGTTTCGCCTTCACTAGCTAAAGTGAAAGTGTTTTTTGTTTCCCCGATAACTCTGCCGCTTAATCCAAGGTAACCAGGATGGTTACTTCGGGCGACTTGAGCTGCCGTGCCGATAAATTCATACCGGATGATGTCTGGGGTTACTTTCATTAATCTTGTTTCTCCTTTGACTGTGTCACCTTGGGCTTTTTCTCAGTTTTCTTTTCTACTGGAGCTGGAGCCCTAAGGTTAAGTTTCGCTTCATTCTCAATTGTGAGAATTTGAGCGATAGTTTTTCGTAGTTCTCTTACGCGTGTTGGATTTTCAACAGCGCCGCCTGCACGGATCATGGTTTTCATGCGTGCAAGTTCAGTGCGTAATTCTACGAGTTTTTTTGTTCTAGCATCGCTAGACATGTTAATGATTTCTTGGAGTCGCATTATTGCCATTATTCTTTGGCCTCCTCAGTTTTTTCAGCCTTTTTTGCAGCTTTTGGTGCTGCTGCTTTGGCTGGTTCGGGGGCTGCTTCGTCAACGACTTCTTTGGCTACAACGGTTTCTTCTGGTACTGGTTCAGGTTCTGGTGCTGGTTCGGGTGCTTTAACTTCTGCTGGTTTTGGTGCAACTATCTCTTTTTCTTCTTCTGGTGGTAATGCTGTAGCTATCTTGATTTTATCTGGGAACTGTGCGTCTGGAGGCATAATTTTTACGCGGACACCAATCATGCCTGGTTTTAGTTGAACGTGTGCTTCTGCTTTCTTTGTAAATTGTAGTGCTGGTTCTCCACATCTTGGGAAGTATCCTGCACGGAATTTTTCAAATCTTGCGCGTTCTGTACGAAGTTTGCCGCTGATGACAATTTCGCAACCTAATGCACCTGCTTCCATAACTTGGTTAAGTGCCCAGAAACCTGCACGTCTGAAGTGAACACCACGCTGTAATGCGGATGAGACACGGTTTGCAACGACTAATGCATTGAATTCTGGAACTTCAATTTCGGAAACGCTGATTTGTGGGTTAGAAAGTTTAAAGTTTTCTTCTAATGAAGCTGCGAGTTCTTTGATTGTTTCTCCGCCGCGACCAATAACTAAGCCTGGCCTCATGGCGTAGATGACAACGTGAGTGCCCAGTGGAGTTTTTGAAAGGTTTACTCCGCCGTATCCTGCGCGTTCAAGTTTTTTCTGTAAGAACTCGTCAATTTCAGTTCTTTTTATTGATTCAGTTATAAAACGTTTGACTATTGACATGCCTATTCTCCCGGTTTCTCGTCTAGGACGATTTCAACGTGCGTTGTAGTATCATATTTTGGTGATGCTCTGCCGTGTGCTCGTGGAGTGAAACGTTTAAGTTTCATACCTGGATAGGCAGCAGCGTGCATGATTCTTAAACGATCAACGTCTAAGCCTTTGTTTTCAGCATTTGCTTCTGCTGCTTCAATAACACGGAGGATCTGTTCAGATGTTTTTATTGGGTATCTTCCAGCAAAAGAACGGACTAAACCATGTCTGTGGCCGAGCTTCTTCTTGTATCTTACGTAGGGGACAGCTTTTTTCATTGCAATGACGTCACGCAAATATTCTTTTGCGGTACTAAGCTTCATACCCCTGACAGCACGGCAAATTTCTCTTGCCGCTTTATGGGATACCTTGAGTTCTCTTCCGCTGGCTTTCGCTGTTTTTTCCGGATTTAAGGTTTCTTGAATGATGGAGTATCCCCATTTTGGCATTTCTATATCTCCGATGCGCAAACAAACACGTAAAAGCGATTTATATGGCTTTCCGTATCACAACTAAGATTTTATCTGTATCAGGCCAATAAGCATCCCTGCGAGGGATCAATTCGAACGCGTGAGGTGTAATAGACTGTGGAGTGCGTCTAATCATTTATAGTTTCTCCTAAAACACCACTTAAAGAAGCAAAAACCGCAATTTTGGCATCTTCCACCAACCCCAAACAGCCATCAAGAGAACACCTGAGCGTTTTTTCGAAAATAAGGTAGCCCAAATCAAGCAAAAAACCTCAAGAACCCCCCAAATCAATGGAAAAAGGCTAAAAACAAAACAATTTTTTACGAAAACTTTGGATAAAACAAAAAAAGAGAAGAAAGGGGTAGTTTCAGATAATTTGTTTATCTGTGAAGTTTTAAGATACCGAAGCGTTTCTCATTCTTGCGTAAGAATGCGCTTTCGACACCTGTAACGACTGCCATAACTGAAACTGCGCCTTGGAGATCTTTGTCAACTCTTGCACCCCAAATAATTTTTGTGTTTGGTGGCAATGAGCGTTTCATGATTTCAGCTGCGCGGTTTACTTCAGACAATGTCAGGTCCTCTCCTCCTGAGACGTGAATAAGTAGACCTTTTGCTTTTGTTACGTCTTCGATGTCAAGTAGACGTCCGTTTAGGGCTTTTTCTACTGCTTGTTCAATTCTTGTTTCGCCGACGCCGTCACCAAGACCGATTGATGCTAAGCCTGCTTCAGACATGATTGCTTTGAGGTCTGCATAGTCTAAGTTGATTAAACTGGCTGTTGTGATGGTTTCTGTTACACCTTTAATGAATTTGCCGACTGTGGTGTTTGCAACGCCTAATGCTTCTCTGAATGGTAAGTTACCTGCAACTTTGACTAATCGGTTGTTGTCGATTACTACTACGGTGTCACATACTGCCTTTAGCCTGTTGAGACCTTTTTTAGCTGAGGCCATCCTTGCTGTTTCTACTTCGAATGGTAGCGTAACAACACCGACGATCAATGGTGCAGTTGGGTTTCCTGCGCATTTTTTGCGTAGAGTGTCAGCTAAACCGACGATTGCGCCTGTTCCGGTTCCTCCGCCTAGACCCGCAACCATGAATATGATGTTTGAGCGGGATAATTCTTTGAGAACTTCGTTTTGGCTTTCTATAAGTGCTTTTTCACCTACATCAGCGTAGCCGCCGCTGCCGAGTCCGCGTGTTAGTTTTTCGCCTATAAGGATTCTTTTGTCTGCTTTTACGATTCTAAGGTGAGTTGCATCGGTGTTTACTGCAACTAGTCTGCCGCCTGTAATGCCCTTTTCTTTAACCCATGTGATTACGTTGCATCCTGCGCCACCTAAACCTACTGCGATTACTGATGGTGCTGCCATCCTTGCGTATTTTTCAATTTTTTCTTCTTGTGTTTCTACGTAAGGTGTTTCTTCAAATTGATTTAGTTCTTGTGGTTGTTCGGACATACATTTTTCCTCAATACGTTTCCTCATATATTAAGAATTAAGATTCAATAGAATTGAGTTGATATATAAGGCTTCTGCCACCCGAATTCGTACCCGCAATTTGCACAACACAAATGCAGATCAATATCCTCAATCGCAATATAGCTTATATAGTAGTTGTATCAAAAAGGTCATCGGTAACATCATTATGAAACGACTGAGCTTAATGAAAAAATTCATGCAAAACTACGTAGGCAAAGGAGTACGACTAATCATAAAAGAAAACAACGAAACATTAAAAGTACACACAATCGAAATAATGCAAAAAACAGACAACACATGCCCAGTTAAAAACATACCAGTCGGAGACTACTTCATTCACCTATTAGCAACAAACCCCCAAGGAAATGAAGCCTCAATAGTTTGCGACTGGACTGATGACCTATTAAAAGACCTAATGGCAAACTATAAAGATGCAAAAGACGCAAAAGCATCACAAATAGTAATGTCAAAAGACGTATTTTCTGAAAACTCAGAAAAATGGTTACTCACGTGGAGTGCCCCATTTGACGATGGCACACAGGATCCAATAGGCTACATACGCTAACAAAGCCCATTAAAAAAACTCACCTTTCCACTTTTACAATTTCCCTCTGGCAAAAAATTGTTTTTTCTTAAAGCAAAAACAAAAGCACAACTTTTTTACCAATTAGACCAACCCTAAAGGCTAACCTGTACCAGAAATGACAATATTTACACTGAAATCAGTTATATCGCTAATGGCAGAATCAACCTTCAAAGTTAACACTGTAGAAATTGTTTGACCAACAGCCAAAACCGAATCTTCCCGGTTCCAAGTTAACTCCATAAAGTTTTCTGCAACACTTGGGCTCCAACCACTTGTCACCATAGCCAAAGTTAATGGAACATCACCAGTGTTTTTGATGTAAATTGTTTTGGTAACTGATGCACCAGGCTCAATTGAACCCCAATCAAAAGAAGACAGAGTTTGTGTACATTGGTTGTCTGAAAAAATATCCAGATCGGGAGACGAAACTATCATGACTGTTCCAGAGGAGGAAATTGTTTGGCTTATTGTGAGCAAACCCAATGTAGAAACAGAGACCAACAACACAACTACAATTATTGCTAAAAAGACAGGCGTTGATAGCCCTTTCCAAAAACTAGTTTTCAATAAAAAAACGCTCCAATAAAAATAAAGCAGCACCACCAGCCACAGCAACGCTTGCCAGCACTGCAAAAAAACAATAAAAAGAACGCCACTTATAAAATTTAAGTTGATTTTCGAATAAAATTTTGTTTAATTCAAAATATTATATCAAAAAAATATTGATTTTAACAAGCAAACATAGGCACAAGTTTAATCAGAACCCATACATAATCCAAAAGCTAAATGGATAAAACAGGCAAATGTGAATCTTCTTTTAAAGCAAGCATGCAAGGTTTTTCATTGTTCATTTAAATATTAAGGGGCAAGCTTAGGGATTAATTATATTAATTTATTTATACATCATATGCAATCACATTACAGAGGATAGCACGGCATGGCTTGGTACGATGACCCAACAATCATCATAATAATCATTCTAGCGGTAACACTGACAATAACCGCAACCATGTCAGTGCTTTTTGGAATGAGACTAAGGGGCAAAAAGAAACCACAACCTGAAGAAAAACCAAAAGGCAAAGACCCCAAAAATTTAGATTTAGAATTAACCAACCTACCATTCAGAGTATCCAAAAGTATCCAAACAACCACAGCATCAAACGCCAAAGACGAACTACGCATTTTAGATTTAGAACGCGAAATCCTTGGCGACTCAATCAGGCGACTTTATGAAGCTCAAGCAGAAGGCAAAATCACCGAAACAGAACGCGACAGACTAGCAGTAACCTACAAAAACCGCATGACCACAATCAAAGAATCCATAGCAAAAGACGAAACCATCGTTGCATTACACGAATTAGAAGGTATGCAAGAAGATTTAATGTCACTTTTCAGCGAACGCTTCGGAGAATTAACCTCTAAAGTTGAGGAACTCCGCGGCAGAATAGACATCAAACCTATCAAAGAAATCCCAATCAAACTTCCCACTCCAGCACCTACACAAATGGAGATTGACGAGGACGAAGACGAGGAGGAAACATCTCCTGTTGCAGAAGAAAAGCCTAAGAAGAAACGCGTCAAGCCGGCAGTTGAAAAGCCAGATGCTAAAACTGAAGCCGAAAAACGTATAGAGTCCATTAGAAGTGAAGTTGAGAAAGTATTAGACAAGTTAGGACAGATGGAAGTTGAAAGCTAACGCAGATTTAATTCAGGAAGCAAAAAAGAACGCTGCCCTTGAAGCAGTTAAACACGTTAAAGACAACTCGATTGTTGGGCTAGGAAGCGGAACCACAGTCGCCTTCGCAATAGAAGCCCTGGGCGAACGGATGAAAAAAGAGGGCCTAAAAATTATGGGCATCCCCTCCAGTTACCAAGCATTCCAGCTCGCAGTCCAATACGGAGTCCCAATCACAACCCTTGACGAACACCCACAAATCGACGTTACAATCGACGGAGCAGACCAAGTTACCCCTGAACTGTACCTTATCAAAGGCATGGGAGCAGCGTTATTAAGAGAAAAAATAGTTGCAGCAGCCAGCAAATACAACATAATAATAGTTGACGAAACTAAACGTGTCAAGGTTTTAGGTGAAAACAACCAATCAGTTCCAGTCGAAGTTTTACCTTTCGCTCTTTCACTTGTAAAAACCAAGATTGCGGCTTTAGGTGGAACACCAGTAGTGCGCGAGGGAAAAGGCAAGCTTGGCCCAATTGTTACCGACAACGGCAACTTCATAATAGATACAAACTTTGGAATAATACATAACCCACAAGAGCTTGCAGTTAAAGTGAAAATGATCCCGGGCGTTGTTGAAACAGGCTTTTTCGTTGGTTTAACCGACGTGGTCTATATTGCTACGCCAAGCAAAGTGGAAAAACTCCAAAAATAATTTTTTACTTTTTTTAAAAAACAGAGATTAAATTAGGTTTTAGCAGATTCTTGGCACTGGGTCACCGACTGGTCTCGCAATTATGCGCTTACCGCCAACCACCGTCTGCATAGCCACACCCTTAAAAGCGTCCGTGACTTCACCGATTATTTGTGCATCTTTACCCTCATTGGTTTGCTTCAAAAACGCTAAAACCTCCTCCGCCTTCTGGGGCACTACACCAAAGAGCATTTTGCCTTCGTTTCCAACTTCAAGAGGGTCTAAACCAAGCATTTCACACGCCGCAACCACGTCTTTTCTGATTGGAACTTTGTCTTCTTGAACTAAGATGCCTATTTTGGATTTTTCGGTAAATTCGTTTAAGGCGTCTGCTAAGCCGCCGCGTGTTGGGTCTTTCATTGTTACTACGCCACCAACTTCGCCGAGGACTTTTTGTATTACTTTGTTTAGGGGTTTGACGTCTGATTTTATTTCGCTTCCAAAAGTTAGGCCCTGCTGGGCAGAAAGCACTGCTAACCCGTGGTCACCGATTGTGCCTAACAAAATGATCTTATCGCCTACGGTGAGGTTGGAGTCGAGAGCCCAACGTGCAGGAAAATTTGGGCGATACTGCTTTACTACTTTGAGGTTGCTTTCAAGTGCTTCTGAACGCCGTCCAATTCCGGAAACGTTCATAACACAACCACCTAAACTGCCTTTCTCCACAACTTTCGTGTCCCCCGTAACTATGCCTACGCCTGCTTCGATTAGGGTTTGACGCATACTTTCAAGAATCCTATCTAAGTCAGCCATTGGTAAGCCTTCTTCTAAGACGAAACCTGAAGCTAACGCGTATGGTTCAGCGCCTAACGCGGAAATATCGTTGACTGTGCCAGAAATGGATAAGCGCCCGATGTCGCCTCCAGGGAAAAATATTGGTTTAACAGCGTGCGAATCGCTTTTGAAAACTATGTCACCGATGGCTGCTGCGTCATCCATGGCTTCCAAGGGCACGTCTGCGAATAGGTCTAAGCCGCCGAAGTTTTTGACAATGTGGTTTTTGACTAAGTCGTGCATGACTGTTCCGCCTGCGCCATGCAGCATTGTTATTTTTTCGTTTTCAGTTTTCATGCAAAATTCGCTTCTTGGGATTGTTGTATGAATAAGCGTGTGTTTGAGAAAAATAAACTAATCGCAAAAACATGTGGAGTTAGCGTTTTTTAAGTGCAAAAAGTAGGAGTCCTGAAAGCAGTATTATTAATGATGCTATGGCAGCCGCTATTATCCATTCGTTCTGTGTTAATGTTGAAACTGGATTTTCTGCTACGGCTGTTTTTGGCAAAACAATGTTCACGTGGTGCGTGCTATGGTGATAATTGAAAATGAGAATCCATGAATCGGAGGTTTCAGAGAGACTGTAATTTTGCTGTTTTCCGTCTAATTGTATTTTCAGGTTTTGAGCTTGAGGCAAAAGAGTTTTGTCTATTGTAAGTTTAACGTACCCGGTAGTTCCTGATTCGCCGCTTACGTCAAAATTTAATTCGTATGAAGAACTATTAAACGCAAAAGCGGTCACGGTGCTGTTGGATTCTAAAAAGAAAAGGTTCTGGTCGGTCAAAGGCGCAAAATTTAGAGTAACTGTAGTGTTTGCAGGTTTGTACTGGTTGTTTCCACTCCATTGAGCACTTAACGTAAGGGTGCCTGAACCAGTGCTTAACCACTGAAAAGTGTAAGACCCATCTTGCTCGGTGATGGCTGAACCGATAAGATACACGGAATCTACATCTGCATAAGTGTAGCTTAACATTATCGGCTCGTTTGCTATACCTGCCCCAGTTTGGCTGGCGAGTTTTCCTTGAATGTTAACTATGGAGCCAACTTGGTTACTAAGAGAGTCTGCAGATAACGTTAAGATTGAAGGAGACAATGAAACAAACGGAACGCCAGTAATGTTTCGAACGTAGAATGTGCCGCCCTGAGAGGAAGTTATCTCAAAATAGTGAATGTCGTCAAAGGACATGTTATTTATCGAGTCTAACCTATACGAGCCAAGAAGTACGCCTTGTTCATTGTAGACTTCGCCTGTTACCACAAAAGGTTCTTTTTGCACTTTCAACTTCAAAGTGTACCAAACGTCAGGTTTAACAACCGAGTTTTCCAATTTCTCAGCGGTATTAGAATGCCAATAATCATAACCGTTATTGTAACCTAACCTGTTATACACGAAGGGTTCCCAGTTGCACCCCCAACCATTAATGTCACATAAATCGTCACGCCACACTAAAAGAAATTGTCCACCAGCCCTAGCGCGCATCTCAAAATAAAAGCCAGGTTGAGGCACAGAAGGAGTAACGCAAAACCCAAAATTGAAACCTTCCCCAGCACCCATTGGGTCTCGACTTACCTCACCAAGTGTTTCAGCCTTCAATTCCAACGAAATTTCAAAATCACCTTTAGGATTGACTTCTCTGAAAAGATAGGGACCGGGAACATTTTCATCTCCTGCAAGCGTTATTACACCGTTTTCTTCTGTGCAGACGCCATAGTCACCAACTGTCCAATCGCCAAAAGTTCTTGAGGCTTGGGCTGTAAAACAAGTTAGCGACAAAGTAACCAGTAATGTGGTTATTAAAATGAGGGTGAACAGCTTTTTTTGAAGCATTCTATACTCACACAATTATTGATTGGAGAAAACGTTGTTTTTAATGGTTTTCGTCAAACTTTTTTGACTAACTGAAAAATGCTTAGTAAAGTGTTCTTGACTGGCTAAACGGACATTGCTAAGTTGGTAAGAAAAATGGCTGAGGAGTTAAAGGTTTAAATGAATGAATACAAACTAACATATCCGCTACAGAAAAAGGATAGGCAACAGTGCCGGGGTAGCCTAGCCTGGCTAGGGCGCCAGACTCATAATCTGGAGACAAAAAGGGCCACACGCCTTTTGCCAGAAGTCACGGGCTCGAATCCCGTTCCCGGCACCAATTCTTTATTCCTAAATTTTCACTAAGGAAAGCAGATTTTTTAGGGTTTGTTTATGGTAGCTTTTTTGAAATTAAGACTGGATTAAACGCAGATTGAGTCAATTTACGTCAAAAAAAGGCGCAAAAAGTCAAATAAAGTCAATATTTGCGGCAACCAGTTTAAGCAGGATAACTGTTTTACACTGTTTGTTTTAGGTTTTGGGCAAATTCTTCTGCTGCTTTTAGGTCTTCACCGTTAGGTCTGCCCTTGTTCATGCCGCCGAAGAGTTTAAGAAAACTGTTAGTATTAAACCCGTGACAGTTAAACTCGTCAACTATCAGGTAGCCTTTTGCTTGCAGCTTATCCCTTAGATATGTGTGGATTTTTACTTTGTAGTCAGGGTTTGATACGCCGCTAGTGGAGAAAATGAACGCTTTCTTACCATTGGAGTTTGGTAGTTGGTCTGCGAAATCAAGCATTTGCTTGTAGTGTTTATCGCTGTCTATGCCAGCGCCAAAACCAACCAAATCATATTCAACCAGCCGCTCAGGATCAGTCTGCTGGGGCTTTACAATTTCTGAGTCAAGAACCTTAGCGAAAACCTCAGCCACTTTCAGGGTATTATTATGATGATACGAATGAACAATCAACAAACACTTCATTTCAGACCTCTCCCAATTCGGGGCTCTGCTTAACGGTATCTTTTCATAGCTTTAAGAGCTTTTTTAACCAGCCCAAATCTTTTCCATAAAAAAAACTAATGCATTTTTAAGCAACCATCACTTAACAAGAAAAAGGTGTCTTCAATGAATTGCTCTAAATGCGGAAACGTAAACTTTGAAGGCGCAAGCTTCTGTTCAAAATGCGGCGCCCCATTAACCCAAACCAGCCAATTCCTAATCGTAACCACCCCAACAGTTGCAGGCTACAAAATCAAAAAAGTCCTCGGCTTAGTCACAGGCTTAACCCCACGAACAAGAGGCATTTTTGGTCAATTCGTGGCAGGATGGGAATCCATGGTTGGCGGAGAAGTCACCGCGTTCACCTCAGAAGTTGAGAAAGCCCGCTGGGAAGCAATAGAACGCGCAAAAGCTCGAGCCTTAGCTCTTGGAGCAAACGCAATCATCGGCATGGACGTTGAAACATCGGACATGGGCACCCAGAATGGGATTATGCTGTTCTCGGCAACTGGAACTGCAGTTGTTATAGAACCCGAAGCTAAGGATGCCAGTGAGTAGTGTAAAATTGAGCGGCGACAGCAAGCCATGGTCTAAACATTGGCCGAATGACGTACCTAAGCACTTAAACATTCCACCCGTTGCACTTCAAGCAATCCTTAGCCAAACCGCTACGAACCTGCCAGAAAAAACAGCTATCAATTTCGGCGAAAGAAAAATTTCTTATGCTGAACTGGACGGGCTTTCAAATAGGTTAGCCAATGCTCTTAAGGAATTAGGCGTTAAAAAGGGGGAGCGGCTGGCGCTGTTTTTGCCAAACATTCCCCAGTTTGTGATTGCATATTTTGGGGCTCTTAAGGTTGGCGCGGTGGTTACGGCTGTTAGTCCGCTTCATCGAGAACGGGAAGTTGAGCATCAGCTTTCAGATTCAGGAGCAGAAAACATAGTTGTGTTGGATTCTCTTTTCCCGATTGTGGAAAATGTTTGGGAAAGAACCCAGCTGAAAAACGTAATCCTCACAGACTTAGAAGATTTCAGTTCAAAGAAACCAAGCAAAAAAAACCATGGTGTGCTGAATTTCAAGGAATTAATCGAAAAAACGCCAGAAAAAACGCTCCAGATGCAGTTTCAACCTGATGTCGATTTAGCTGCGCTCCAATACACTGGCGGCACGACAGGCACTGCAAAAGGCGCCATGCTAACCCACACCAACCTGGTCTCCAACGCGTTGGCTTTCGCCTCATGGATAAAAGGCACAACCCAAGACGTTTTCCTTGCCGCGTTACCGTTGTTTCATATTTATGGCATGACAACCAGCATGACCACGCCTATCAGCCTTGGTGCAGAAATGGTTTTGTTGCCCAAGTTTGAACCAGCCAAAGTTCTGCAAACCATCGAGCGTCAGAGGGTTACGGTTTACTGTGCCTCACCCACCATGTATTCTATGCTTCTTGCAAATCCGGAACTGGAAAAACATGATTTAACCTCTATCCGCGTGTGTATTTCTGGTGCTGCTCCGTTGCCGCCGCAGGTTCAAAAACGGTTTATGCAGGTTACTGGCGGTTTTCTTGCTGAAGGCTACGGACTGACCGAGGCATCTCCTGTTACGCATTGTACGCCTGTGGATAAGTCGATGAAAACTGTTAAGGTTGGCTCTATTGGTTTGCCTTTGCCGGGTACGGAGGCGCGGATTGTGGATTTGGAAACGGGACAACAGACACTTGCCGCTGGAGAAAAGGGCGAGTTGGCTGTTAAGGGTCCTCAAGTGATGGTGGGTTATTGGCAGAAACCTGACGAAACCGCCATGGTGCTCCGTGACGGTTGGTTACTCACCGGCGACGTGGCTTACATGGATTCTGACGGTTACTTCTACATTACTGACCGCAAAAAAGACCTGATCAAACACAAAGATTACAGCGTTTATCCACGAGAACTTGAAGATGTTTTGTATGAGCATCCCGCCGTGAAGTTTTGCGCGGTAGTAGGCAAACCTGACGCGTTGACTGGAGAGGTTCCGAAGGCGTTTGTGGTGCTAAAAGATGGAGAGAACGCTACAGATGAAGAGTTGATAGATTTTGTTAACAGTAAAGTGGCGTCCTACAAGGCTATTGGGGAAGTAGAGTTCCGGCGTGAGTTACCGATTAGTTCAGCAGGCAAAGTTTTAAAGCGCGCCCTAAAAGAAAATGCTTAATTTCGAAATCTATAAGAGAAAAAAGCCGCCTTTTTTCTGGAAGATGCTTATCCCTTGCGCGTTAAACTAAATATTACAGGCATTGTTCAAGGAGTCGGTTTTCGCCCATTCATTTACCGAATAGCAGTGAAAAATGGGCTTGCAGGTTACGTGCGAAACATGGGGGACGCGGGGGTTGATGTCCTTTTAGAAGGCGCAAACGAGAAAATTGAGCATTTCATGCAAGATTTGACCACGGAAAAGCCGCCTTTGGCACAAATTGACCAAGTCACCAAAACCAGCCTGTCAGACAAAGAAGAATACACACAATTCACGATTATCAAAAGTTCCCAAAAAGCTGAACTTTCAGGCTCCATTATACCGCCCGACATCGCCATCTGTAACCAATGCCTAAAAGAACTCCGCAACCCATCTGACCCGCGCCATGACTACTTCTTTATCACCTGTACTGACTGTGGACCACGCTTCACCATTATCGAGCGCTTACCCTACGACAGGGAAAACACTACAATGAGCGAGTTTCCCATGTGTAGTTTCTGCCAAAGTGAATACGAAGACCCAGCAAACAGGCGTTTCCACGCTCAAACTGTGGCATGCCCCAAATGTGGACCACAAGCTTACCTAACAACAAGCATGGGTGAGCTTGTTAAAACGTTGGATCCTGTTCGTGAAGCAGGAAAACTGTTGTCTATGGGCAAGGTGCTTGCGGTTAAGGGGTATGGCGGCTTTCACATTGCATGTTCGGTCACGCTTGAGGAGCCTTTGTTGAGGTTACGTGAGACTAAGCATCGTTGGGAGAAGCCGTTTGCCATTATGGCACGCAACATAGAAGCCGCAAGACAGTTCGCTGACGTTAATTCAAAAGAGGAAGAACTGTTAACCTCGCCTATGCGTCCAATCGTGCTGCTAAACAAGAACGCGAGTTACAGTTTTTCGCCGTTGGTTGCGCCGCATCTTCATAATGTGGGTGTAATGTTGCCTTACACTGGCTTGCATTACATGCTTTTTGACCAAGTAAACGATTCAGCCTTTGTAATGACCAGCGCTAATCCCCCAAACCAGCCAATCATAAACGACAACATAGAAGCCCTACGAACGCTTGGCGACACTGTCGATTATTTTTTGTTTCATAACCGCCGAATTGCCCACCGCTGTGACGACTCAGTAATGCGAGTTCACGAAGACAGGCAAGTGTTTCTGCGAAGAAGTCGGGGTTACGCGCCTGCCCCAATTAGACTAAAAAAGAAAGCCCTACGTTGTGCAGTGGGTTTTGGCGGCGAATTAAACGACACTTCCTGCATCCTTCTCGAAGATAAAGCATTCATCAGCCAGCACATTGGCGATGTTGAAAACGTTGAAACCCGAGCTTTCCTTGATGAAGCAACAGAGCACCTTTTGCGGTTGATTAATGGTAAAGCAGAGGTTTTAGCTTGTGACTTACACCCCAAATTCACTACCACCGCCTTAGCTAAGGAGTGGGCTGAAAACAGGGGGTTGCCGCTTGTTAGGGTTCAGCATCACCATGCCCATGCCGCAGCGTTGATGGCGGAACACGGGTTAGACGAGGTAGTTGGGGTTATTTGTGACGGTTATGGTTATGGTCTCGACGGAGAAGCGTGGGGCGGTGAAATCCTCATGTGCCAAACGGATTCGGCTGATTTTAGGCGTCTTGGGCATTTGGAGCCTCAACCGTTGCTTGGCGGAGACTTAGCCAGCCGGTATCCCACTAGGATTGCCGCGGGAATTCTGCAAAAAGCAGGCGTAAACATTGAAGAGTACCTAATGCAGAACAGCAGTCATTTGCCATATGGTGAAACAGAAGCAAAACTAATACTTAACCAACTTCAAAAAGGCGCGGATACAGTTCAGACATCCAGTTGTGGACGTGTGTTGGATGCGGTTTCAGCTGTTTTAGGCATATGTTACAGGCGCAGTTATGAAGGTGAAGCTGCTATGAAGTTGGAGTCCAGCGGATTGAAAGGCACAGACGCCCTTAACCTTAAGCCGAGCATACAGGGCGACATTTTGGAAACCACAAATCTGCTTGCCGCAATCTATGAAAGTAGAACAAAAATGTCAGTGGCGGATTTGGCTTATTCTGCCCACGCTTACTTGGCTAAAGGTTTAGCGGAATTGGCTGTTAAAAAAGCGCAGGCTGAAGGTGTCAAGACTGTTGGGTTTTCAGGTGGCGCCGCTTGTAACCAGATTTTAGCTCAACTCATGCGTGAGGTTGTTGATGCCGCGGGGTATGGGTTTGTTGTTCATGAAGCTGTTCCAGCGGGCGATGGCGGAGTGTCTTTTGGGCAGGCTGTTGTAGCTGGATTTTCCCGTTTTTAGACCAATCTGTTTTTATCGCCGTTATGGCGTTTTTTATTGTTTGATGCTTATGTGTTTAGCTATTCCCGCTCTAATTATGAGCGTTGAAGGCAACCGAGCCAACGTAGATTTTGGTCAAGGCGTTTTGCGAGACGTGAACATTTCTCTTGTCGAAGCAAAAGTAGGAGAATACGTGCTTGTTCACGCTGGCTACGCGATTCAGGTTGTAGAAGAGAAAGAAGCAAAAGAAACCCTGAAAATCTGGAAAGAAGTTTTAGAAGCAGACAAACAATAACCAGTTTGGCGAAATGGGTATGGAAGAAAATTACCGGTTCAGAGACCCAGAGCTTGCAAAACAGATTTCACAAAAAATCAAGGCGTTAGCCGCTGAAACTGGGGAAGTCAAGTTTTGCCATGTCTGCGGCACACACGAATGGACAATCACACATTACGGCTTACGCAGCCTTTTACCGCAGGAAGTTGAAGTTATTGCTGGACCCGGCTGCCCAGTCTGCATTATACCCGCAGCAGAAATCGATGAAGCAGTCCAGTTAGCCCAAAAAGGCATAGTAATAACCTGCTTCGGCGACGTACTGCGGGTCCCAGGAAGCGAATCATCACTTTTAGAAGCAAAAGCTGTAGGCGCTGACGTGAGAATAGTTTACGCTGTTTCTGACGCAATAGAAATGGCTAAAGCGGAACCAGAAAAGCAGTTCGTGTTTTTCGCTGTCGGATTTGAAACAACCGCGCCTTCAACAGCAGTTGAAGCTCTTGGAAAACTGCCGTCTAACTTCAGTCTTCTGGTTTCTCACCGGTTGATTCCGCCAGCCATGGAGTTGCTGCTTGGCGTCGACGATTTGCAAATTGACGGTTTTATTGCGCCGGGGCACGTTAGCGCGATTATCGGTTTGAAGCCTTATGAGGTGTTCCCGAAAGTGTACCGGATGCCCACGGTTGTCGGCGGTTTTGAACCTAACGACGTGTTGATGTCGATTTACATGCTTATGCGGCAAATCAGCGAAGGCAAAGCCCGCTTGGAAAATGAGTATCCTCGGGTTGTTAAGCCTGAAGGTAACCCGAAAGCGTTAGAGTTAATGGATCGCGCGTTTAAGGTTTCAGAGGGCAGTTGGCGTGGAATTGGTAAACTGGAAAATTCAGCGTTGCTCCTCAAAGATGAACTCGCCGGTTTGGATGCCAGAGCCAAATTTAACGTTCACGTTACTGAAGGAAAAGACATTCTGCAAGGCTGCCAATGCCACCGGGTAATCATCGGCAAAATCAAACCAGACCAGTGCCCACTGTTCCTAAAAGCCTGCACACCCTCAAAACCTGTTGGTGCATGCATGGTGTCCAGTGAAGGAACATGCCGCGTCTGGGCTAAAGCTGCAAATCAACAATAAAAAATTAAATTTTGATTTGCGGAGCGGCAATTTTGACCTTTTTTGGTTTTTTGCCAAGATTTTCAGCGTAGATTAACGCGTTCATTGTGTCTTCAAGGTTTTTCTCGTTCATTCTCATTAAAGTGCTGAGACGCTCATAAGTTTCGTCGTCAATTGATTTATTTTTATGCAGCTTATCAAGTTCATCTTGCTGATTTTTGAAGGCTTGTTGTTTTTCGGCTTTTACTTTAGTAAGTTTTTCTACTGCACGCTTAATTTTTTTGTCTTGAAGAAGTTCCCTGCTTGTTTGCATTAAAAGAATTAGAGCTACTAGTAAAACAATAAGCGCGCCTAAGGGTAAGACCACATAAACAAAGTCGATTGGTTGCATAATTAACCCCTTTCAGTTTTATTTCAATAGAATACTGATTGTGGTATATACTAAAGCTTATGAATCGAAAATAGAGATTAAAAATAAAGAAAAAAGTTGGGGCTGCGTTACTGAATGTTTTTTCGTCTTAATAGCAGGTAAAGCAGCAAAGGCGCGCCGATAAAAGCGGTTACGGCACCTACAGGAATCACTAACGGCGGAAGCAACTGTCTAGCTAAGATGTCAGCAAGCAGAAGCAAAATTGCGCCAAAGAGGCTTGAAGCAATAACCAAGTAGCGTTCGTCACTGCCAATGATAGCACGGCAAATATGTGGCGCCAGCAAACAGATGAAACCGATTGGACCAGTGAAGCTTACTACTGCTGCTGTCGTCAAGCAAGCCGTAACCATACTGATTATTCTAACACGGTTTACTTCCACGCCTAAACTTTTAGCTGTGTCATCGCCCATCTTCATTATGTTAAGGTCACCAGACAAACGCAGGTTAATCACTAAACCA